>NZ_QREH01000001.1:2240452-2560517 GCF_003386075.1 Citricoccus muralis | reverse complement strand
ACCACGTCCGGGCGGGTCAGCAGGGCCCGGGCCACGGCCACGCGCTGCTGCTGGCCGCCGGAGAGCTGGTGGGGCTTGTGCTTGAGGCGGTCCGTCAGGCCGAGGATCCCCACGACGTCGGCCATCCAAGCCTGGTCCACCGGCTTGCCGGCGAGGTCCAGGGGCAGCACGATGTTCTGCTCGGCCGTCAGGGTGGGGACCAGGTTGAAAGCCTGGAAGACGAAACCGATCCGGTCACGGCGCAACCGGGTCAGCTCGGTGTCGTTCAGGCCGGTGATCTCCTGGCCTCCGAGCACAATGGAGCCGGAGTCCGCGGTGTCCAGGCCGGCGAGGCAGTGCATGAGGGTGGACTTGCCGGAGCCGGAGGGGCCCATGATGGCGGTGAAGCGGCCTTCGGCGAAGTCCACGTCCACGCCGGCGAGGGCGTGGACCACAGCCTCACCCTTGCCGTAGGTCTTGACGAGGCCGCGGGCCGAGATGGCGGTCGAGGGCGTGCCGGAGGAAGTAGGGGTGGTGGAGGCGATGACGTCCGTACTGGTATCCATGCCACCCACTCAACCGGTTTCACCGCCGCAGTGAATCCACCGACGGGCCCGTTCCGTGGCCAATCAGGGTCATCCTCAGGGATGACTCGGGGTCCTCCCGGAGAGCGGTGGCGGCCTCGAGGGCTATCCCTCTGGCCAACCTCTGGCTACTCCGCCGGGACGAGTCCGCCGAGTACCTCGTTGAGGGCCTCCGTGGCGGAGGGGTGGATGTAGATCGAGTCCCGCAGTTCTGCGGCGGTGATCCCGTGCCGGATGGCCAGGGCCACCAGGTTGATGACCTCCTCCGCGTGCACGTGCTGCAGGGACGCCCCGAGGATGAGATTAGAGGCGGTGTCCACCACCACGGTGATCAGTCCACGGGGATCGCCCTCGATCTTCGGGCGGGGCATCGCGGCAATGTCCGCGACCTTCTTCGACGCCACGCTCAGGTGCCGTCCGTTCTCCTCCGCCCAGCTCTTCGCCTCGGCCAGGCTCATCCCCACGCGCGCCAGGGGCGGGGTGAGGAACATCGTGTAGGGCACGGCCACCCGGTCCTCCAACGAGCGTTGACCGCCGCCGGAGAGCTGGTCCGCCACAATTCGATGGTCGTCCAGCGAGGTGTACGTGAACATCTGCCCGCCCTTGACGTCGCCGATCGCGAACACCCCCTCGACCGAGGTGTGCAGGTACTCGTCGACCTGCACGAACCCCCTCTCATCCGTCACGACGCCGGCCGCGTCCAGCCCCAGCCCCGCGGTCGCCGGGGTGCGCCCGAGGGCGAGGAGCACCGCGTCCGCCCCGATCGACTGCTCCGCGCCGTCCACCTCGTAGGTGACGGTGGCTTCGGCTGTGCTGGACGTTCCGGCTGCTCCGGGGTCGATCGCGGTGACGGAGGCGCCGGATCTGAACCTCACGCCGTCCTCCTCCATGATCGCGACGGCGGTGCGTGCCACGTCCTCGTCCTCGTGTTTCAGGGGTCGGGATCCCCGGTCCAGGACGGTGACCTCGGAGCCGAAGTGGGCGAACATGGAGGCGAACTCCAGGCCCACATAGCCACCGCCGACCACGACGAGCCGCCGGGGGAGCGGGTCGGCGTGCTGCAGGGTGGTCGAATCGTGGATGGTTCCGCCGAGTTGAAAGCCCTCACCGAGGCCCTCCAGGCCCGGGATGGGCGGGATGGTGGGCACGGAGCCGGTGTTGATGACCACGGTGTCCGCCGTCAGCACCAGGGTGTCCTCACCCTGGTCCACCGTGACCTCCCGGGGGCCGGTGAAGGCGGCATGTCCGGACACCAGCAGCACCGAGTCCACGGTGTCCAGCATCGAGTGGTTCTTCTTCCGCATCGCCGCCGTCAGGGTGTCCCGCCGTTTCACCGCCTGGATGAACCAGGAGGCCGGGTCGTCCTCCGGCCGGCGTGCGCCGGCGTCGTGCACCAGGGCCTTGGTGGGCACGCAGGCGACATTGATGCAGGTGCCGCCCACCATCAGGGCGTCCTGTTCGACGAGCGCGACGCGCCGGCCGGACCGGCCGACCGTGCCGGCGAGGGTCTTGCCGCCCTTGCCCCAGCCGATGACGAGCAGATCAACGTGTTCACGGTGGACGGTGGCTTCCATGAGCCCTCCTGATCTGGATGAGTGCATGACGATGTGTCTCGGGTCTCCCTCCACCGTAGACCCGAGTGCCGAGGTCAGGGGTAACATTCGACGGTGCGGGGGCCGAATCCGGAGCCCGCGAACAGGGATGTCCAGCAGAAAGTGGAGGCCGTCAGTGGATGTGGTCATGGCGGCTCTGCCGATCGTGCTGACCCTTGGACTACTCCCGACGAAACTTCCCTCTTGGGTGGCGCCCGGTGCTGGAGTGGCGGCCGCGCTGGTGATCGCCGTTGCTTGGTTCGCCACCCCGTGGGCGGACTTGGGCGAGGCTTTCGGAGGAGGCGCCGGCACCCTCGTGGAGGTGCTGGCCATCATCGGCGGCGGCATCCTGCTGTCCCGGGTCATGGACCGCACCGGCGGCCAGCAACGGATCGCGATCTGGCTCTCCGCCGGCGGCGGACCCACCATCTCCACGGCACTGCTGATGGTGACGGGCGTGGTGCCGTTCCTGGAATCCGTGACGGGCTTCGGGGTGTCCGTGATCATCGGGCTGCCGCTGCTGCTGGCCCTGGGATTCACGCCCCTGCGGGCCGCGCTGCTCTCCCTGCTCGGCCTGACCGTGGCCCCGTGGGGCTCCATGGCGCCGGGCACCCTGCTCGGCGCCGAGATCGCCGGTGTCCCCCTGCTGGACCTGGGCCTGGCCTCCGGAGCCTTCAACATCGTGGCCTTCGTGGTCGGCGGGACCCTGGCCGCCATCGTGGCGGGCCGGGGCTCCCATGAGGTGGGCGCCCACCCGGGCGAGCTGACGTGGAAGGACTACGCGGTGTGGGCCGCCACCGGATTCACCGCCGGGCTCGTCCAGGGCTCGGTCATCGTGGTGGCCAACCTGCTGCTCGGGACGGCGGTGGCCGGCGCGGTCGGCTCCCTCGCCATGGCAGGACTGTGGGCCGTGATCATCAGCCGGGGCAAACTCCAGCCCGCCCCCTGGCGGTATCTGGCCCCGTACCTGATCCTGCTCCTCGGGACGATCGCCGGCCAGGTCATCGAGCGGACCCTCCTGCCCAATGGCGTCGGGGCCGTGCTGGGCTCCCCGGCCCTGTGGTCCATCAGCGGTGCCGTCGCGGGCGTGTGGATCCTGTCCATGGAGCGGCACCACCGCTGGCTGCTGCCGCGCGAGACCGGGCGGATGTGGCTGGGCACGGCCATCCCGACCGGGCTCTACCTGCTGCTGGGCTACGCCGTCTCCGGTGGTGGGCTGGCGGACAGCCTGGCCGCCGCGCTGACCTCCCTCGGGGGCGGATTCCTGTTCCTGGTGCCGTGGATCGGCGGGCTCGGCGGCTACATCACCGCCTCCAACACGGGGGCGAACTCGATGTTCGGTGGCACCCAGACAGCCGCCGCGCACGCCCTCGGGGTGGAGCCGCTCTGGGTCATGGGCGGGCAGAACGCCGCTGCCGGCCTCGGCTGCCTGACGAGCCCCGCCCGGATCGAGCTGGCCTACCGGCTGGCCCAGCCCCACGTGCGCGAGGACACCCCTGGGCGGACGCTCAGCCGGGGCGCCCTGTTGCGGGTCACCATGCCGTTCTTCCTGGCCTGCCTGGTGATCTGGGGCTTCGCCTGCCTGTTGTTCCTGCCCGCCGCTGGATGATCCCGGCTACGGCGTGACCAGGCCCGCCCGATAAGCCGTCACCACGGCCTGGACGCGGTCCCGGGCACCGAGCTTGGCGAGTACCCGGCCCACGTGGGTCTTCACAGTGGCCTCAGACAGGAAGAGCCCTGCGGCGATCTCCTGGTTGGAGTCACCGCGCGCCATCAGCCCGAGCACCTCGCGCTCCCGCGGTGTGAGCGAGTCCACGGCGGCCGTCTCCCGCTGGCGCCGATCGTCGGCGGCCTGGTCACGGCGCAGGGTCGGTGCCATGTGGTCCAGGAGCCGGCGCGTGGTGGAGGGTGCGATCACCGCATCACCGCGGTGCACCGTGCGAATCGCCGCAAGCAGCTCCTCCGGCGGCGCGTCCTTCAGCAGGAACCCGGACGCCCCCGCCTCGATCGCCTCCAGCGCGTATTCGTCCAAGTCAAAAGTGGTCAGCACCACGATGCGCGGGCCCACCGGTTCCCTGGCGACGGCATCACTGAGAGAACTCGGGTGGGCGGCGCGGCCGCTCCCCGGGCCGGCGGAGGAGGCGCGACCGCCCGAGGTGGTGCGACTGGCAGCGGCCGGGGCTGGGCCGGCGTCGGGCATCCGGGGCAGCAGGGCTCGCGTGGCCGAGATGCCGTCCATCTGCGGCATGCGGATGTCCATCAGCACCACGTCGGCACTACGGACGGCAGGGGAGGCCACAGCGTCCCGGCCATTGGATGCCTCGACCACGACCTCGAGGTCCGGCTGGGAGTTGATGAGCATGGCGAGGCCGGAGCGGACGAGCTGCTGGTCGTCCACCAGGGCCACGCGAATGGCTGCGGGTTGCTGGGTCTCGGTCACGTGTCCATCATCTCCTGTCCGGGGATCCCAGCGGTGCGTATGGTCCACCTCCGGAGGACATGTCCCATGGGGGACCCGGTGGGGAGATGTCCTCTGGATGTGGACGGACGTGTGCGCGGCACCTCAGATCTCCTGGTACGGCACGGCGGCGCGGACCGAGAAGCCTCCGCCCTGCCGGGGACCAGTCTGGACGGTGCCGCCGAACAGAGCGATGCGTTCGCGCAGGCCCACGAGGCCCTGCTGGGAGCCCTTGGTGGACTCCGAGGCGGCGGCTCCGCGCCCGTTGTCCGTGACCTCGATCTCGAGGCCGGCATTGGTCCAGTTCAGCAGTACCGTGGCCCGGGCGTTCGGGCCACCATGGCGGACGGTGTTGGTCAAGGACTCCTGCACGGCGCGGTAAGCCGCCAGTTCGCCGCCCGTCGGCAGGGCTCGTCGGGCGTTGCCCTCCACCGCGTAGTCCACGTCCAGGCCGGTCAGGCGGATGGTGTTGATCAGGTCCTCGAGGTCCACCAGCCCGGGCTGCGGGTGGAACTCGGTGGCCTCCGGTCCGCGCAGCACGCCCAGCAGGCGGCGCATCTCCCCGAGGGCCTTGCGCCCCGTCTCAGAGATGGTGCCCAGGGTGGCCACGGCGACCTGTGGGTCGTGCGCGCCGGCGTACCGTCCGCCGTCGGCCTGGGTGATGATGACCTGCAGCGAGTGGGCGACGATGTCATGCATCTCCCGCGCGATGTGGTTGCGTTCGTCTGCGGCCGCCAGCTCGCGTTCCTGCGCCGCCTCCACCTCGAGCTGCCGGGCCCGGTCCCGCAACTGCTCCAGGGCCAGGCGGCGGGTGCGGGCGAGGTCGCCGAAGGCCCACGCGGCAAGCACGATCGCCGCGGCTCCCACGGCGAAGGACACCGCGATCACGGCCTGCTGGGTGGGATCGCCATACATCGACGAGTTGTTGGAGATCAGATCCGCACCCGGATCCAGGAAGGAGGGTGGGGCGTAGGCGATCTTGAGCCCGTTGAGCACGGCCCCGGCGAGGGCGGTGCCCAGGCCGGCGAACGAGGCCCACCGGGGCCCGTTCGCGGCGAGGTTGTGCACCATCATCGGCACGATCGCGATGGAGGGCAGCAGGTCCGGGCCGATCAGCAGCTGCACGAGGCAGAAGAACACCGTGATGCCGGCCGCCAGCACGGGTCTCCACCGGCGGATGGCCCACGGGGCGAGTTGGCCGACGGAGATGGTGAACGCCAGCAGCAGCCACGGCACGGTCGCCCCGTCCGTACTGCCGACCGGTGAGGCAGCCGCGACCGACGCCGCGGAGAAGGACAGCATCAACCAGCAAGCCACCAGCACGTCCGTGAGGACGGGATGGTGGCGGAAGAAGGTGTCGATCCGGCGCAAGGGATTCACTTAGGCGAGGTCTCCCAGGATCTCCGCGGCCGGGGCCACGCGCGTCCGGGCGGCCCCGACGCCGGCCCACAGGCTCACGGCGTCCGCGTCACCGGCCGCGGTGGCAGCCGCCCGCAGGGGCTGGGTCAGGACGTTCACCTCGGGGTAGGCGGCGGGGGCGTCGGCGTGGTCGCGCATGAACCGGTTCTCCAGTCCCCGCGCCCAGCGCCCGGAGAAGGCGCGGGTCAGCGCGGTGCGGGCGGAGCCGTCGTCGTGAGCGAAGTCGGTGCCGGCGGCGGCCTGCCCCAGGGCCGCGCGCTGCAGGGCAGAGGTGCCGGCCTCCTCGGCCCGCAGGAACGCGGTGCCGCACTGGGCGGCGGTGGCCCCGGCGGCCAGCACGGCACGCACCCCGCCGGCGTCCATGATCCCGCCTGCTGCGAACAGGGGGACCTCGGGCCCGACGCCGGCCCGCACCTCGGCGAGCAGCTCGGCCAGGGCGGTGGTGGCGGGGGCGGCCTGGGGATCGTGGACGGAGCGGTGACCGCCGGATTCAGGCCCCTGGACGCTGAGCACGTCGGCGCCGTGGGCCAGGGCGGCGGTGGCCTCCTCGACGGTGGTCACGGTGACCCCGAGGACGCAGCCGGCGGCGTGCAGGCGGTCGAAGACCTCGGCGGCGGGCAGCCCGAAGGTGAAGGTGACCAGGGGCCAGGCGCTGGCCTCCGCGGCGTCGAGCTTGGCGTCCCAGCCGTCCATCGCGTCCGGTTCCAGGGGGGTGGGCTGTGACTGTGACTGGTCGTCGCTCCCGGGCAGGTCCACACCGAGGGCTGCCGCCTCGGCGAGCAGCCCGGAACGGTACGAGGCCACCTCGGCCGCGCGCCGGCGTCGTGCCTCGGAACCGGGTGTCTTGCGGGAGGCGGGGATGGCGGTGTTGGCCGGTTCGGGGACGAAGAGGTTCACGCCGATGGTCCGGTCCGTGGCCTGGTGGGCCGCCTCAACGTCCGCGACGAGCTGGTCCACCGGACGCATGCCGCCGGCCAGGAAGCCCAGGCCGCCGGCGGTCGAGACCGCTGCGGCGAGCTGCCAGGTGGAGGGTCCGCCGGCCATCGGCGCGGCGACCACGGGCACTGTGGGAGGGGCGAACTGCGGGGTGGTGTGCGGGGCGGCCTGGGGCGTGGACGGAGATCCGCTGAGCGGGGCGCCGGGTGAATCAGTGCTCATGGGTGGATTCTGGCACGGAGTGCGAGCACCTGCGTGATACCGGCCGTGGCGAGCCCCGAGACCAGCATCGCGGCGAGGACGATCTCCTGGCCGGCCTCCGTGAACTGGGTGAGGAACGCGCCCACGGCGATCATGGCGAGCAGCATGCCCAGCAGGGCCGGGCCGCGACCGGCGGACTCGGTGCGGGCGGGGCGCGTCTCGGCGGCCGGGTCGGTGATGTCCGCGGCGTAGCTGGAGGCCGAGATGACGTGGTGGACGGGCTCGGAGTCGGCCAGTCCTACCGAGGCCGGGATCGTGATGACTCGGAGTTCGTCGGCGGGGGTTGCGGTGGTGTTGGAGGCAGCGAAGGTGGCGTCAGCGTTGGTGGCGGTGGAGGGGGCGGCGGACGAGGCGTTGGCGGCGGTGGGAGTGAGGGTCGGCGTGCTCATGTTCTCCAGAATGCCCGCCGGCGCCGGTGCCGCAGAAGACACCGGAGGGTGAACCTGGGGCCCGCGGTGTACAACCAGGGGATGACCCCCACCCCGTCGTTTTCCGTCGAGTTGGGGTGGGTATTTCGCCGAGATACCCACCCCAACTCGACACAAAACGCAGGTGGGTCAGAGGATGCCGAGCCGGTTGGCGTCCGGGGAGACGCAGGCCATGGGGTCCACTGAGGCGGTCAGGGACGGGTGGCGGTTCAGCAGCGGCACGGTCCACTTCTCGCCCGGATGCATGGTCTTGTCCCGGCCCTCCACGTTGAGGTGGATGGGGTGGGCGGAGCCGTCCAGCAACTCCAGGGTGATGCAGTACTGGGTGATGCGCACGCTCAACGGCTGGCGGCGGAACCGGATGGTGAACTGGAGGCCTGGCAGCTCCACGGGCAGCAGGGGGTGCAGCCACAGGGTGTCCGCACGGGTCTCCACGCCGGCGTAACAGCGGATGATCATGTCCACGGTGCCGGCCATGGCCCCCAGGTGGATGCCCTCGCGGGTGGTGCCGCCCTGGGTGTCGGACAGGTCCGCCTCGAGGGCCTCCTGGAAGAGCTCCCAGGAGCTGGAGCGGTCCGTGCGGGCCGCGACCCAGCCGTGGACCAGGCGGGACAGGGTGGATCCGTGTGAGGTGCGGGCCAGGTAGTAGTCCACGGTGGCCCCGAAGTCCTCCGAGGTGAAGTGGTACCCCATCCGGTCGAGGATGCCCTGGAGCTCCTCGGAGGAGAACAGATAGGTGAGCATCAGCACGTCCGCCTGCTTGGAGAGCTTGTAGCGATTCGTGGTGTCGTCCTCGGCCTGCAAGATGAGGTCGAGCCGCCCGATGTTGCCGTACTTCGTCCGGTAGGCGTCCCAGTCGAACTCCAGCAGGTCCTCGTAGCCGTCGAACTGGCTCATGACGCCGCCGGCCTGGAACGGCACCCGCAGCTTCAGGCTGATGTCCGCCCAGCGGTCCAGCTCGTCCTCGAAGACGTCCAGCCATTCGGTCAGTGGGTCGTCCAGTCCGTCGAGCCAGCGCACCAGCCGCACAGTCTCAGAGAGCACCCAGGACAGCAGCACGTTGGTGTAGGCGTTGTTCCGCACGCCGGATCCCGGGGCGTCCGGATAGCCGTCGTGGTACTCGTCCGGGCCCATCACGCCGTGCAACTCGTACCGGCCGCGCTCGGGGTTGTAGTGGGCCATGGACACGAAGAACCGGCAGATCTCCACGAGCATCTCGGCGCCGTAGTCCGAGACGAAGGTCTGGTCCTGCGTGGCCTCCACATAACGCAGCACGGAGTACGCCACGGCCAGGGAGACGTGCCGCTGTTGGTGCGAGTTGTCCGGCATCCACTGCTGGGAGCGTTCGTTCCACAGCTCGGTGGGGGTCTCCTCGCGGCCGTCGGAGCCGGACTGCCACGGGAACATGGCGCCCTGGTATCCCTCGGCGCGGGCGTTGGCACGGGCTTCGCCGAGCCGGCGGTAGCGGTACATCAGCAGGCCGCGAGTCAGTTCCGGCCGGCGCAGCGTCAGCATGGGGTAGATGAAGATCTCATCCCAGAAGATGTGCCCGCGGTACCCCTCGCCGTGCAGGCCACGGGCGCCCAGGCCGGCGTCGAGGTCCCGGCGGGAGCCGAAGCTGGTCTGCAGTACGTGGAAGGTGTGCAGGTTCAGGGCCAGTTGGTGGCGCTGATTGGCCCCCTTCCGGACCAGGGCCTCGGTGGCGTCGAGCCGGGTGGCCGGAGGGAGCAGGTGGCTGTGCTGCTCCGGGGCCTGGTCCAGCTTCACGGCGAAGCGGGACCAGTTGATGCCCCACATCTCCTCGTGATAGGTCAGCAGCTGGCGGAATGAGCCGGTCCGCTCGATGCGCTTGGCCGCGTTGTGCCAGACCGAGGAAATGGCGTGATCGTGGGTGTTGGCCACCGCCGCGATCTTGTCGAACATCACCGGCACGCCCTCGGCGAGCTCGATCTCGATGTCATGGCCGATCACCATGGGACCCAGCTCCACCGGGGTGCGGACCGGTTCGGGGGCATCGGCGGGGGACTGGAAGCGGGTCCGGGCTGCGGTGGCCACGTGCACCCGGGACTGGCTGGTCACCGTCTCCAGCAGGACGGTCTCCCCGTCGATCTCCCGGGATTGGACCGGCTCCCAGTGGTTGGAGGCGAGCTCTCGGTCGTCGGCCACGTTCTGGTTGGACACTCGGCCATCGATCATGGACCGCACCGTAGCCGTCCCGGTCCAGTCCTCGGCCTCCACGGTCAGTTCCATGGCAGCCAGGTGGTGGCCGGCGAAGGACTGGAACTGGCGCGTGCTGAGCCGGGTGGTGCGGCCACGATCGTCCCGGAAGCGCATGGTCCGGCTCAGCAACCCGCGGCGCAGGTCCAGCTCCTGGCGGTAGGAGACCATGTTCGGGTTGCCCGGCACCAGCTCCTCGCCGTTGTCCAGGGTGACCAGCACGAAGGTCCAGTCCGGGGCGTTGACCATGTGCTCGGTCTCTACCGCCTTGCCCTGGACCGTGGACGTCAGCCGGTTGAAAACGCCAGCCACGTACGTCCCGGGGTAGTGGGTGGGGCCGGCGGTGGTGCCGGGGACGGAGCCGCGCGTGCCCCAGTAGCCATTGGCCAGGGTGCAGAGGGCCTCCCGGGTGCCCTCCTCCGCCGGGTCGAACTCGTCATAAGCCAGCACCCAGTTCGGGTCGAAGGGTCGGGTGGTGCGCTGCTCCAGGTGCAGCATGGTGATGTCCTCCACCACCACGTCCGCGCCGGCGTTCTTGAGCCGGTCCGGGTCCCGTGCCCGGTCCACGCCGACCACCAGGCCGAAGCCGCCGTCGTGCGCCGCCTGCACTCCGGAGGCCGCGTCCTCCAGGACGATCGCATCCACCGGTTCCACGCCCAGCTGCTGGGCGGCCAGCCGGAACGTCGCCGGATCGGGTTTGCCGGGCAGGCCCCGTTCCAGGGCGGTGTTGCCGTCCACCACCACGTCGAAGAGCCTGTCCACGTGGCCCGCTCCCAGCACCGCCGCGGAGTTGCGGGAGGAGGTGACGAGGGCGGTGGGTACGGAGTCGTGACGCAGCTGCGTCAGCAGGGCGAGGGCCTCCGGGAAGACCGCGACGCCCTCGCGCGCCAGGACCACCTCGAAGAACCCCTGCTTGCGGGCCGCCAGGGCCTGCACGGTCAGTGCGCCGTCGGCGCCGACGTCGGCCCCCTCCGCGGCCGGCATGCTCGCCGTCCCCGCAGCAGGCTTCGGGCTCGCATTAGCCTCCGGACCCGCGGCTGCCTCCGGGCCCGCGGGAGCACCCGGACCCGACAGTTCCGTGAGAACGTCCGGGGCTTCCGGAACCCTCAAACCGCGGGAGGCGAAGAAGGCCCGGACACCGTCCTCACGGGGCCGGCCGTCCACGAACTGCAGGTAGTCCGTGACGTGGTCGAAGGGGCGCAGCGCTCGCGGGTCCGCGGTCACCGTGGCCAGGTTGTGGGGCAGGGTGCCGACCGCCGCGATCGAGGCGTCGAAGAGCTCCTTCCACGCCTGGGCATGCACGCCGGCGGTGTCCGTGACCACCCCGTCCATGTCAAAGATGACCGCCCGGAAATGGCGGAGGGTGTGGCGGCGGGCGGGGCCCGTCAGTTGGACGGGACGAGTCAGTGGATGCATGAAGCCTTCCTGTTCCTCGGGCGGTTGCCTCGGCATGTCGGGGTCAGTCCCCTGCATGGACCCGGCCACAGGTCTGGGGGCCAGCCTAACGAGGGGGACGTGCAGTGGATCAACTCGAGGCCACTCGGGCACGGCGATCGCAGGGCGCCGGGCGGTCAGCGCAGTTCGAGGAGCATCAGGACCTCGTAGTGCTCGGTCTGCGGGAACATGTCCAGCAGCCGCGCTCGCACCGGGCGGTATCCGGGCAGGTGCTCCAGGTCTCGTGCCAGCGTGGCCGCGTTACAACTCGAGTAGAGCACGTGCTCAATCCCGGAGGCCTGGATCCAGTCCGCCAGTTCGGAGCCGATGCCGCGCCGCGGCGGATTGACCACGACGGCGTCCGGCAGCTCCGCGGGCATCTCACCGGCACCGGTGCCCACCGTCGGCGGCACCTCCGTGGCGCGGTCGGGTGCGCGGTCCGGTGTCCGCCCCGTGGGGATCGCGGTGGCATCCCCGACGGCGAAGCGCACGCGGTCCTGCACGCCGAGTTCCCGGGCCGTCACCTGGGCGGCGGCGACGGCGTCCGCGGAGGTCTCGAGGCCCCACACCGTGCGCTCGGTGCCGGCCGGGAGCGGGCCGGTCCGGCCGGCGTCGTGAGGGCGGACCTCGGCGAGCTGGAAGCCGAAGCCGCCCACGCCGCAGTACAGGTCCCAGACGCTGGCGGCATCCGTGGTGTCCAGCCACTCGGAGGCCAGGGAGTAGAGGGCGGCCGCCAGGGCGGTGTTGGTCTGGAAGAAGCCCTGGGGGCGCAGGTTCAGGGGGATGCCGTTGAGCCGCATCGTCAGCGTCGGCGCCCCGGCCAGGTGGATCTCCTCCGACCCCTCGAGCAGGGCACGGTGTTCCGGAAGCAGGTTCGCGGTGACCACCACGGTGTTCGGCAGGGCCGCCAGTAGGGCGGGGACCGCAGCACGGAGGGCCGGCAGCTGGTCCGTGGAGCGCAGCACGAAACGAACCATGAGCCGGCCGGAGGGGGAGAGGGTCAGGATGACGTGCTTGAGCTCACCGGTGCGCATGCCGACGTCGTACGGAGTGAGTGCGGCCGCGGTGATGACCTCCGCCACCACGGGGAAGGCCGTCCCGAGGGCCGGCTCGTAGAGGCCGCAGTCGCGCAGGTCCACGCCGGTGCCGTCATGGTGCTTGGGGTGCTGGCGGGGATCGAGGATGCCCAGCCGGGGGTTCTCGGCCGAGCCGGTGACGACCATCTTGGCCTTGTTGCGGAAGCCGGATTCACGCGAGGGGACGGGGTCCAGCCACAGATCCGAGCCATCCGGGGCCCGGGTGCCGGCCACCGGATCCAGGAGGCGGCGGACGCCGGCCTGTTTCCGGTCCAGTTGCTCCGCGTAGGGCACGCCCATGAGGGGGCAGGAACGGCACTCGCCGGCGTCGAAATGGGGACATTGCATGGTGTCTCAAGGTTAGTGGCTGAAAAATAGTCTGCCGATTCCCCGCCCGGACCCATCCGCCGGCCGGGTGGCTCCGAATACTCCATGACAGCCCGCACGGAAGACCGGCGGGAGGCACCAGTGGGACACCACGTTCCACGCACTTCAAGGAGTAGGTCATCATGAAGACCACGATGCGCAACACCATGCTGGGACTGTTCGCTGTGACAGCACTCGGACTGACCGCCTGTGGCGGCGCCGCAGACGAGCCGGCCTCCTCCTCGGCGGCGGCCTCGTCCGAATCATCCATGTCCTCGCCCTCCATGGAGGAGTCCATGGAGTCCGGCTCTGGATCTGCCAGCGCCTCGGAGTCCATGATGGACCCGGCCGCCAACCTGGTCGGCCCGGGCTGCGCCGCCTACGCTGAGGAGGTCCCTGACGGTGCCGGCTCGGTGGAGGGCATGGCCATGGATCCCGTGGCCGTGGCCGCCTCGAACAACCCCATGCTGACCACTCTCACCTCGGCGGTCTCCGGCGAGCTGAACCCGGATGTCAACCTGGTGGACACCCTGAACGGTGACGAGTTCACCGTGTTCGCCCCGGTGGATGACGCCTTTGCCGCCATCCCCGAGGCAGACCTGAACGCCGTGGTGGAGGATGCCGACATGCTCTCCTCGGTGCTCACCTACCACGTGGTTCCCGGCCAGATCTCCCCGGATGAGATCGCCGGCACCCACACCACCGTGCAGGGCGAGGACCTCGAGGTGGCCGGCAGCGGTGACGAGCTGACCGTCAATGACGCCAATGTCATCTGCGGTGGCGTGCAGACCGCCAACGCGACCGTCTACCTGGTCGATGCCGTGCTGATGCCGGCCATGGACTGATCCTCCACCGGCTGGGCCGGTCCATCGACGGCGCGGAGGTGGCCGGTCCAGTACCGAAGGTGGTGCGGGGCCGGCCACTTCCCGCATCCGTCACTCTCCACCACCAATACTGTCCATACCCGCCGCAGGCGCAACCGGTGCCAAGGGCAATCGCCGCCAGGCGCAACCGACGAGAGAAGAACGATGGCCATGACGAGGCACGCTGAACCAGGCTCCGCCCGCGGCTGGCCCTTCGCCGCCTCCGGGGCCATCGCCGCCGCCCTCCTGCTCGGCATCGCCGAGATCGCGTCTGCGCTGTTCTCCCCGGTGTCCTCACCCCTGGTGGCTGTGGGGGCGGCCTTCATTGACATCACTCCCGCCTGGCTGAAGGACTTCGCGATCGACGTCTTCGGCACCGCGGACAAGCTCGTGCTGATGGTGTCCATGGGCGTGGTGGCCCTGGCCCTGGCTGCCGTCCTGGGCCTCATCGCCCGCCGCCGCCTGGCCCTGGCCTCGGTGCTCTGTGCCGCCATCGCCGTGCTCCTGGGCGCGGCCGTCCTGAGTCGGCCGGCCACCGGGTTGCTTGACCTGCTGCCCACCGTTCTCGGGGGCGTGGCCGGCATCGCGGCGCTGAACTGGCTCGTGCGGCTGGCGCACCGGCGCACCGCATCGATCGGCGCCGGCTCGGGCCCCGGGCCCGGGCCCGGGCCCACCGAGGGTGGCGCGGCACCTGCCGTTCGTCCGGAGGCGGCACGGCGGACCTTCCTGATCGGCGCCGGCCTGACGGCGGTGGTGGCCGTGGCGGCCATGGCCGGTGGCCGAGCCCTCTCCGCCGTCAGCACAGCCGCGGTGGCCACCCGTGACGCCTTGCGCCTGCCCGGAGCGCGCCGCAGGGCCGCCCCTCTGCCCCCAGGAGTGGGCGCACCGGCCCCCGGGATGCCACCGTTCGTCACCCCGAACGGCGACTTCTACCGCATCGACACGGCGTTGGCGGTCCCCCGGATCGATCCCTCCACCTGGGAACTGCGGGTGCACGGCATGGTCGAGGAGGAATTCACTTTGAGCTTCACCGAACTGCTGGAGCTGGACCTCCAGGAGAGCTGGGTGACCTTGACGTGCGTGTCCAACCCCGTGGGCGGGGAACTGGCCGGCAATGCCAAATGGCTGGGGTACCCGCTCCAGGACCTGATGGCCCGGGCCCGGCCGCAGGAGGGTGCGGACATGGTGCTCTCGACCTCGGCCGACGGCTTCAGTGCCTCCACCCCTCTGGAGGTCCTGACCGACGGCAGGGACGCTTTGCTCGCGGTCGGCATGAACGGGGAGCCGCTCCCGCTGGAGCATGGCTTCCCGGTGCGGATGGTGGTGCCCGGACTGTACGGCTATGTCTCGGCGACCAAGTGGGTGGTGGACCTGGAGGTCACCCGCTTCGCGGACAAGACTGCCTATTGGACGGACCGCGGCTGGTCGGAACGCGGGCCCATCAAGCTGGCCTCGAGGATCGATGTCCCGCGGGGTTTCGAGGCGGTGCCCGCCGGCGGCATGGTCCTGGGCGGCACGGCCTGGTCCCAGACCATCGGCATCGACCGGGTCCAGGTGCAGGTGGATGACGGGGCGTGGCAGGACGCCACTCTGGCGGCCGAGGCCACCGTGGACACCTGGCGGCAGTGGTCCTTGGACTGGGAGGGCGAGCCCGGCAACCACAAGGCCCGGGTGCGCGCCGTGAACCGCGACGGCGAGGTGCAGACCGCAGAGCGCGCCGACACCGTGCCGGACGGCGCGAGCGGTTGGCATGAGGTCCAGTTCCGCGTCGAGTAGCGGACGGCCCGGCAGATAGTCCGTCCGTCAGCGCGGTCTTCGGCTCAGTACTCGGGTTCGGCGCGCAGGTCCGGCCGGGCGAAACGCTGGGCCAGACGGTCCAGGGCATCCTCGGCCGCAGAGGCCAGCACCGAATCGGGGTCCATGAGCAGGGCCTGCAGGGCGGACGCGGTCGACTCCCCACCAACCTCACCGAGGGCCTGCGCGGCGGCGCTGCGCACCCGGGGATCCGGGTCGGACAACAATGACTCGACGGTCCGGGCCGCGGGCATCAGGCCCTCAGTCCCATGGGCCGCGACGACCCGGCAGCAGGTCCGGCGCACCGCCGCGCTCTCGTCCGTGAGGCCGGCCAGCACGGCATCGGAGGCCCGCGGGTGCCAGTGGTGCACCAGCACGCGGGCGCCCAGCATCCGGGGCAGATGCGGGTCCAGGGCCAGTTCCGGGTCCAGGGTGCCGGCCTCGCCGCGGATCAACGCGATGTCCGGATCCCCGGCATCCCCTGGGCGTGCCCGGCCACTGAGCAGTCGCACGGCCCAGTCGGCCAGTTGGCGGCCACCCACCTGCTCGACGGCGGCCATCACCATCGCGGCCTCCTCGCCCTCGGCGGGGCCCGGCAGGTTCACATCCCAGTAGCGGTCGGCCATCAGTGCTGCTCTCTTTCCTGGGTCTCGGCGGTCTCGGCTGTTTCGACTTCTGTCTCGGTGCTGGGTCCCGGGCCCTCCGCGGCCGGTGCGCGGCCGGCGTCGTTCTTCTGTTCTTCCATCAGGTGGTTGGGCAGCCGGTTCCCCGGGGCCCGCCCGCGGATCTCCAGCAGGGTGCGGGCGTGCTGCCACAGCCTCCGGTCCTCGTCACTGGCCGGCTCCCAGGCGGGGACCGGCACGGACGTCCCGGAGCTGTCCCGGGCCACCATGACCGTGATGCAGTTCGTGGTCTGGGCCAGCTCTCCACCCTTCGGATCGCCGGAACGGACCTCGACGGCGATGTGCATGCCCTTGTTCCCCGTGTAGATCAGGCGGGCCTCCACCTCCACGAGATCCCCGATGTGCAGGGGGCGCAGGAAGCGGATGCCACCGGAGAACACCGCCACGGTGTCCCGGCCGCAGTAGCGCGAGGAGCAGAGGTAGGCCGCGGTGTCGATCCATTCCATGACGATCCCGCCGTGCACCTTGCCGCCCCAGTTCACGTCCGTGGGCTCGGCCAGGAAGCGCAGCACCACCCTCTCGGCGGTGCCGGCCTCGGTGTACTGCTGCCCGCGGAGCTCGGCCGAGATCTCGTCCCGGACCGGGACGCGGGACATGGCGTAGTCGCGGGCCAGCTGTTGCTCCAGGGTGCGGGGGACGAACTCCGGCACGGGCGTGGATTGACCCTCCGCATCCACGGCCACGAAGATCACGAGGCAGCGCGCGCGTTCGTCGAGGCGGCCCGTCTTGGGGTCTCCCGAGCGCACCATGGTGTTGATGTGCATGGAGGACCGGCCCGTGTAGAGGACCGTGGCCGTGATCTCCACCATCTCGCCGACCTCGACGGGGTATTCGAAGTGGACATTGCCCACGTAGGCGGTGACGCAATAGCTCTCGCTCCAGCCAGTGGCGGCGGCGAAGGCGGCCTTGTCCACCCACTCCAGTACCCGGCCGGCATCCACCGTCCCGGCCTTGCCACGGTCGGTGGGGGCCGCGAGGAAGCGCAACGTGATCTCGTGCCGGCGGTCCGCCGGTGGCGTCAGCGGGCCGGGGGCAGCCGGTGTCGGGGAAATCTCCATCCCCCCATTGTGACCTGCGGCCGGGAGCTGGGCGTTGGCTGTGGACTTGCCGGAAGTTTCCGCTGGGCGAGAATCCAGTGAACGTGGTGTCCGTCACGGGTGCTAGTTTCGGTGGTATGCCCACCCACAGTTCTGTCGCCCTGCAGTTCAGGGCCGAGGCCTATGACCACCCTGATGGCTCCGTGGATGCCGGCACTGTCATGACCTGGATCGACAAGACTGCTTACGCCTCCGCCGCCTCCTGGTCCGGCACCAACGTGGTCTCCTCCTATGTGGGCAACATGCACTTCGGCAACCCGGTGCCGGTGGAGACCCGTGTGGTGGTGCAGTCGCGCGTGGTGCACACGGGCCGAACCTCGGTGCATGTGCAGACCCGGGTGGTGCTGCCGGAGATCAAGGATGCCGACGGCAAGTCCACGGTGTGCACCGAGTGCGTCATGGTCTATGTGGCAGTGGATGCGCAGGGCAACTCCATCCCCGTCCGCCCCTGGGAGCCGGACACCCCGGAGGAACTGGAGCGGGAGCGCCTGGCCAAGCTGCGCGGCACGGTTCGCCGTGAGGTGGAGGAGGCCATGATCGAGGCGCCGCCGCCCGCCGGTGAACTGACCAGCGAATCCGTGATCATGAGGTTCCTGGCCCACACCCGTGAGGTGTACCCCGGGGAGAAGGTCCAGGGCGGCACCGTCATGCGGTGGATCGATGAGGCGGCCAACGTCTGCGCCTCCCGGTGGTCGGGGGTGCCCGTGGTCGCCGTCTTCGCCGGCGGTGTGCGCTTCTACCAGCCCGTGCGCGTGGGCGACCTCGTGGAACTGGAGGCCCGGCTCGTGCACACCGGCCCGCGGTCCATGCACCTGTCCGTCCGCGCCCGCGCCGGTGACCGGCGTGAACGTGAACCGATGCTGATCGCCCACGGGCTGACGGTGATGGTGTCCGCCGGAGCGGACGGCAAGGCCCTGCCCGTCAAGCAGTGGACCGCCGTGAGCGAGCAGGACCAGGTCCTGGAGCGGCGTGCCCTCGAACTCGTGGGCCTGCGCAACAAGGCCGCCCACGAATGGGCCGGCGGCTGAGGGGGAGAGCTGCTCCGCGGTTGAGGGCCGGGCTCAGGCGAAGGGTCACGTGAAAGTGAAGGGCCACGCAACGGGGACTCAGGCGTAGAACCCGTCCCGCAGGTTGATCCCGTGTTCCACCCAGGCCTTCATGGCTGCCAGCATCCCGGTCCAGCCCATGCAATTGCCGAAGGCGTTGCGCGCGCCGTCCTGGGTGGGATGCCAGGAGGACTCCGTGATCGAGACCAGCGTGCGCGTGTCCCCGTCCAGCGGGGAGAACGTGAACGCCACCGTGGTCATCCCGGACTCGTCCACAGCCGACTCGCCATCCCACCGCAGCACGATCCGTTGCGGCGCGGTGGCCTCGACCACCTCGACTGGGAACGCCCCGGGGAAGTCGGCGAAGTCCCACGTCACCTCGGTGCCGGACTCCAGCCGGCCCTGCGCTCCGCCGGTGGTGAAGTACCGCGAAAGCTGGTCGGGGTCCGCCACCGACTCATAGACCTCCGTCACCGGCCTGGCGATCCGTCCGGTGACGGTGAAGGACAGCTCGGTGAGGTCGGTGGGGGGAGCGCCCGCTGGCTCAGTCATGCGGTGAAGATACCGCCTCCGCCTGGCGCGGCGATAGGGTCCACCCATGGACGTCTGCCCGGTCGAGCTCGAGGTCGAGGTGCCCGTCACCGCGCCGTACGACGCCCCCGGGATCTTTCGTTTCCTGGCGGTCCGCGCTGTCGCGGGGGTCGAGGCTACCGACCTGTCCCACCCCGAGCGCCTCCGGTACGCCCGCACCCTGACACTGCCGGGCGGGCCGGCCGCGGCCCTGGTCTTCGCCACCCGCACTCGGAAGCGGAGCTGGGCCCTGCGGGCGAGGCTGCACCTGGCCGCCGCAGCAGACCAGGGTCCGGCGCTCGCCGTTCTCCGGGTCCTGTTCGATGTGGACACCGATCCAGCCGAGGCGGATGGCGTGTTGGCGGCCGATCCCGTACTGGCTCCCCTTGTCAAGAACACCCCGGGCATCAGGATTCCGGGCACCGTAGACCCTCACGAACTCGTGGTCCGAGCACTCGTGGGTCAGCAGATCTCGGTCGCTGCCGCCCGCACCCATCTTGGGCGGCTGGCCGGGACCCTGGGCACCCCGTATGCCCCTCCCGGCCTCCCGACGATGCACCTGTCAGGCGAACGCCCGGATGAAGACTCGCTTTTGGCCCAACTGCACCGGCACTTCCCGACGGCGGCCCAGATCGCCTCCGGCGTGCCCGAACCGGTCTCGGGTGAGAGACCCGACCCCGAGCGCCCCCTGAGGCTGCCGGGCCAGGCCGTGGGGGCCGTCGTCGGAACGTGTCGTGCCCTGGCTGGCGGTGAACTGGCCGTGCACGCCGGGGTCGAGCCGGAGGTTCTGCGTCGGGACCTGCTGGCCCGGCCGCGCATCGGACCGTGGACCGCGGCGTACGTGGCGATGCGTGTGCTGGGCGATCCGGATGCCTGGCTCGATGGGGATGTGGCGCTCGTGGCCGGAGCCAAGGCTGCGGGTCTGCTGGACCCGGATCTCGCCACGCGAGTTGCCCACCGCGCCCTGGCCGCGCGGGCCGCGGACTGGTCACCCTGGCGGTCCTATGCCGCCATGCACCTCTGGCAGCTGGCGGGCCGACGCGCCACCATGGGACGGGACGCCCGACCACGAAGGAGTGCCCCATGACGGACGCGAGCCCCACCACGGCCGACCAGGAGGCCTGGGATGGCCTCGTCCTGTGTGCCACCTGCGGGGTCGAGCAGGCGGGCGCCCTCGCTGCCGAGTCGCCTGCCGAGCTGTCTGAGGCGCGGGATGACGTCCGGCGTGACGCCCGGTCTGAGGTCCTAGCGGCGGTCTGCGCCATCTGCGAGGACGATCGGCAGTGGGTTCCGGCTGACGGGCAGCGCTGGACCACGGTGGGTGAGCTCCGCGCGTCGGGCGCGAGCACCGAGGTGGCCGAGCTGGAGCCGAACCTGTGGGCCGTGCGAGTGAGCGGCGGCGTCGGGATCGGCCAACACGCCAAGATCCTGGTGACCGAGGCCGGAAACCTGATGGTGGACGTCCCCGCATACATCGACCGCGCCGCCGTGGATGCCGTGGTGGGCCTGGGCGGGCTGGCGGGGATCATCGCCTCCCATCCGCACATGTACGGTGCCCAGTCCGCCTGGGCTGAGGCCTGTGGAGGGGCGAGCGGCCCGGTGCCGGTCTACATCTCCGAGCCCGACGCCGGCTGGCTGGCCCGGCGGCCGGCGAACACCATCGTGTGGTCCGGTTCCCTGACGCCCCTGACCGGGCCGGCTGAACCTACCGGGCCAGCCGGACTGCCCGGCTCACCCGTGACCGCCTCCCAGCCCGGTGGCCACTTTCCCGGCAGTGTGGTGGTGCACTTCTCCGGGCAGGACGGGGTCGGGGTGCTGCTGGCCGGGGACACCGTGGGCGTGGCCCGGGACCGGAAGTGGGCCACGTTCATGCGCTCATTCCCGAACTACCTGCCGCTGTCCGGGGCCGTGGCCCAGCGGATTGCCGGGCACCTGGACCGGTACGACTACGAGCGGCTCTATGACAACTTCTCCGGGGTCATCTCCTCCGATGCCTCCGCGGTGGTGCACCGGTCCGCGCGGCGGCATGCGGACTGGGCCGAGGGGCGGATGGACCACCTGACTTGACCCTGACGCCACGTGAGGCTGTTCAGTAGGAGCCATGAAGAACGAGAAGCAGCGGACGCGCCCCGGCGCCCATCCGGAGATGGCCCTGATGACGGTGGGGGAGACCGCCTCCGTCACCGGCGTCACCGTGCGCACCCTGCACCACTATGACGAGATCGGGCTGGTCTCCCCGGCCGCCCGCTCCTCGGTGGGCTACCGGCTCTACGCCCCCGCCGACCTTGAGCGCCTGCAGCAGGTGGTCGCCTACCGGCGGCTGGGGCTGGGGCTGGAGGACATCGCCGCCGCGCTCGCGGAGGAGCCCACGCGCGACGACGGAGCGCACCCGGGTGCGCAGGGCACCCGGCCCGCCGGCCGGCGTCGGGCCCTGGAACGCCAGCGCGAGCTGGTCGAGGAGAAAATCACTGAACTCACGCGGCTGCTGGCCGCGTTGGACACTGCATTGGAGAAGGACATGAAGGACATCGACCTGAACGAGAACGAGATGCGCGAGCTCTTCGGTGACTCCTACACGGAGCACTTCGAGGAATACCAGGCCGAGGCCGAGGACCGCTGGGGTCAGACCGAGGCCTGGAAGGAGTCGCAACGCCGGACGGCGGCGTACACGCAGGAGGACTGGGCCAGGATCAGCGCTGAGACCGAGGAGAACAACCAGCTGATCCTGGACGCGATGGGCGCCGGTCTGCCGGCCGACTCGGAGCCGGCCATGGCCGCAGCCGAGGCCATGCGCGTGCACATGGACCACTGGTTCTTCCCGATCGACGGGGAGTTCCATCGGAACCTCGGGGACATGTACGTGCAGGATCCTCGGTTCATGAAGACCTATGAGGACCTGCGGCCCGGGCTGGCGCAGTATCTCCGGGATGCCATCCACGCCAATGCGGACCGGATGGCGCGGTAGTCCGCCGCCCGCCACCGGGATCTGCGGGCGGGTTCTCCGATCCTGCTCAGAAGGGTTCACTGTCAGCGGAGAAGCGCCCATTCCCCGCGGAAATCGGGCATGATAACGGTGGACCATTTTCGGCCCCCTGCTCCCGCAGCCCACACTCTCTCGGTCACAGCGGCATTCCTGCGCCCGGAAGTGGTCCCCATCATCAACATCCCTCCTGCCTGATCGGCAGGTGGGCGGAACGATCCGGAAGCGAACCCCATGCTGTGGAAACTCGTCCGGCATTACGGCAAGCCCTACTGGGCCCTTGTCGTGGCCGTCCTGGTGCTCCAGCTGGCCGCCACCCTGGCCACGCTGTACCTGCCCAGTCTCAACGCTGACATCATCGACAACGGCATTGCCACCGGTGACACCGAGTACATCTGGCGCGTGGGCGCCGTCATGCTGGCCGTCGCCCTGGTCCAAGTCATCACCGCCATCGCCGCGGTCTGGTTCGGTGCGCGTATGTCCATGTCGATCGGACGGGACATCCGCCAGGCCATCTACACCCGGGTGGACCACTTCTCCGCCGAGGAGATGGGCCGCTTCGGCGCACCCACCCTGATCACCCGTGGCACCAATGACGTGCAACAGGTGCAGATGGTCGTGCTGATGGCCCTGAACTTCATGGTGATGGTCCCGATCATGTCCATCGGCGGCATCGTGATGGCCATCCAGGAGGACCCGGGCCTGTCCTGGCTCGTGTGGGTGTCCGTTCCCGTGCTGCTGCTGATCGTGGGCGTGCTGGTGCGGCGGCTGATGCCGCTGTTCGAGCGGATGCAGACGAACATCGATGACGTCAACGGCGTGATGCGCGAGCAGATCATGGGCATCCGCGTGGTGCGGGCCTTCGTGCGGGAGCGCCACGAGACCGGACGCTTCACGGACGCCAATGCGACGCTGACCAAGACCTCCGTGAACATCGGCCGGCTGTTCATCCTGATGGGGCCGCTCATCACCATGGTCCTGCACCTGGCCACCGCCGCCGTGCTGTGGTTCGGCGGCCACCGCGTGGACGACGGCCTCGTGGAGGTCGGCGCCCTGACCGCGTTCATGCAGTACCTGCTGCAGATCCTCATGGCCGTCATGATGGGCACTTTCATGTTCATGATGTTCCCGCGCGCGATCATCACCGCCCGCCGCATCGGCGAGGTGCTCACCACCACCGGTTCCGTCCAGGAGCCGGAGTACTCCATCGAGCCGCAGCGCAAAGACGGCACGGTCGAGTTCCGCAACGTGTCCTTCGCCTACCCGGGGGCCGAGGCGCCGATCGTGGACGGCGTCTCCTTCACCGCCGAGGCCGGCCAGACCACCGCGATCATCGGCTCCACCGGCTCCGGCAAGACCACCCTGATCAACCTCGTCCCCCGGCTCTACGACTCCACCGGGGGCACCGTCCTGATCGACGGCGTGCCAGTGGCGGAGATGTCCCGGGCGTCCCTCACCGAGGCCGTGGGGTTCGTTCCCCAGAAGCCGTTCCTGTTCTCCGGTTCCGTGGCGGACAACCTCCGCTTCGGCAAGCCGGATGCCTCCGAGCGCGAGCTCTGGGCGGCCCTGGACACAGCCCAGGCCACCGAGTTCGTCCGGGACCGGACCACGGGCGAGGGGGAGAGCGCCGAGTCCGGGCTGGACTCGGCCATCTCGCAGGGTGGTACCAACGTCTCCGGCGGCCAGCGACAGCGCCTGTGCATCGCCCGAGCCCTGGTGGCGAAGCCCCGCGTGTACCTGTTCGACGACTCGTTCTCCGCCCTGGACGTCACCACGGATGCCCGGTTGCGAGCCGCCCTGACCGGCTACACCGAGGGCGCCACCATGATCATGGTGGCCCAGCGCGTCTCCAGCATCACCGAGGCGGACCAGATCATCGTGCTCGAGGAGGGCCGGGTCGTCGGCCGAGGCACCCACCAGGAACTCCTTGACACCTCGGAGACCTACCGGGAGATCGTGGATTCCCAGATCAGCGCGGAGGAAGTGGCATGAGCACGGGCAAGAGCAACAACAGCACCCAGTCCAGCCAGCGAACCGGCCGTCCGGAGGATCTCTTCCCGAAGGTCCAGCGCCCCGCGTACCGGTCCACCGCCTTCCGGTCCACCGCCTCAGGTGCCGAGAAGGGCGACGGCGCCGCGGCCGGCGTCGTGTCCGAGCAGGAGATCGCCGAACTGCAGGACAGTGTGGGCACCGGCGAGTGGGGCGAGGGCTCCGCACCGCGCAAGGCCAAGACCTTCTGGCCCTCGCTCGGGCGGCTCTTCGGCACCCTGAAGGACCACAAGTTCGGGGTGGTGATGGTGTTCGTCTTCGGCGCCATCTCGACCATCCTGACGGTCTGGGCCCCGGCCATCCTCGGCCAGGCCATGGACGTGATCTTCGACGGCTGGCTGGGCGACGGCATCGACTTCACCACGCTCTCGCGGATGCTGGCGATCGTGCTGGGCATGTACGTGGTGGCCTCCCTGTTCGACTGGCTCCAGGGCTTCGTGCTCAACGAGATCGTGATGCGCGTGGTCTACCGGATCCGCCAGCAGATCGAGGCCAAGGTCAACCGGCTGCCCCTGAGCTACTTCGACACGCGCCAGCGCGGGGACCTGCTGTCCCGGACCACCAATGACGTGGACAACGTGCAGACCGCCATGCAGCAGGCCTTCGCGTCCCTGTTCTACGCGGTCATGACCATCATCGGCATCACCATCATGATGTTCGTGCTGTCCTGGCAACTGGCGTTGATCGCACTGATCGCCCTGCCGATCGCCGGGATCGTGGTGGGCCTCATCGGTTCGAAGTCGCAGAAGTTGTTCACCGCCCAGTGGAAGAACACCGGGCGGCTCAACGGGCACATCGAGGAGTCCTTCACCGGGCACGAGCTGGTGACCGTGTTCGGCCGCCAGGAGTCCATGCGCGAGCGCTTCGACGAGCGCAACGAGGACCTCTACGAGGCCTCCTTCCGGGCCCAGTTCTACTCCGGCATGATCATGCCGATCATGCAGTGGGTGACGTACCTGGGTTACGTGGGCATCGCCGTGGTCGGCGGCCTGCGGGTGGCCACCGGGCAGATGTCCCTGGGCCAGGTCACCGCCTTCATCCAGTACTCCCGCGAGTTCAACGCCCCGCTGGGTGAGATGGCAGGCATGGCCAACATGCTCATCTCCGGCGTGGCCTCGGCCGAGCGGATCTTCGAGCTGCTGGACGCCGACGAGCAGGAGGAGGACCTCTCGGATCAGGCCGAGGACGGCACCCTGGACCCGGACGGCAAGCAGCCCGGCCAGCTGGCCCAGCCCGTCCACGGCCGCGTGGAGTTCGACCACGTGCAGTTCTCCTACACCCCGGAGAAGCCGCTCATCACGGATCTGTCCCTGGATGCACACCCCGGCGAGACCGTCGCCATCGTCGGCCCCACCGGTGCGGGCAAGACCACCCTGGTCAACCTCATCATGCGGTTCTACGAGATCGACGGCGGCCAGATCCGGCTCGACGGCGTGGACATCGCCACCCTGGACCGCGGGGTGCTCCGTGGCCAGATCGGCATGGTGCTGCAGGATGCCGTGCTCTTCGGCGGGACCATCCGGGAGAACATCCGCTATGGCCGGCTCGATGCCACGGACGAGGAAGTGGTGGCCGCGGCGAAGGCGACCTTCGTGGACCGGTTCGTGCACACGCTGCCGGAGGGCTATGACACGGTGATCGAGGCGGAGGGAGCCAACATCTCCGCCGGTGAGCGCCAGCTCATCACGATCGCCCGCGCCTTCCTCGCCGACCCCGCGCTGCTGATCCTGGACGAGGCCACCTCCTCCGTGGACACCCGCACCGAGGTGCTCGTCCAGGAGGCCATGGCGGCACTGCGCTCGGACCGGACGTCCTTCGTGATCGCGCACCGGCTGTCCACCATCCGCGATGCGGACGTGATCCTGGTGATGGAGCACGGGGACATCGTGGAACAGGGCTCGCACGAGCAGCTGCTCGCCGCCGAGGGCGCCTACTACCGGCTGTACATGTCCCAGTTCACCCAGGGCGTGGACTTGGACGCGGAGGAGGCGGCGGTGTCCGTGGGCACCGGCGCCATCCCGATGGTCGAGGAGAACCTCGCCACGGGGGCCGTCCCCGTGGTGGAACCGGCGCAGCACCGCCCCGAGTCCACCGGCGGCGTGCCCGGTCCCCACGCTGGCCGGTAACCGGCTGCGGATGGCCATGTTGGGGGCACCGGCCGGCGTCGATAGCATGGGCGCATGACCGATGACCCGCAGCAGGTCCCGCTTCAGCCCGCCGGGGCCGGCGTCGTCTCCCACGGTGCCAGCCCGGGCTCCATCCCGCCGGGGTGGCCGGGCCGCCGCCCGCAGGACCGGATCGTCCTCGACCCGGGCAGGCCCACGTGGATGGACCTGGTCACGGTGCTGGCCTACCTGCTCATCTTCATCCTGGGAGCAGCCGTGCTGGTGACGCTCATCCCGGGTTTCCGGGAGCAGTTCACGGAGCCGGACGGCACGCTCAACGAGGGTTCGTTCACGTTCAGCATCAACCTGATCTCCTACTCGGTCCTCACCGTTCTGGCGCTGATCGCGTGCTGGAAGCCGTTCATCGCCTCATTCCGCACGTTCAAGCAGTACGGGTGGCTCAAGATCGGGCTCATCCCGGTGATCTGGTTCGGGTGCATCATGGTCAACGCCCTCGTGGTGATGGCCGCGGGCCAGCCCATCAAGAGTGCCAACCAACTGGCCATCGAGGAGATGACCACCCAGGTCGCGTTCCTGCCTATGGTGTTGGTGACCGTGTTCATGGCGCCGTTCGTGGAGGAGTACATCTTCCGGCACCTGATGATCGGCAAGCTCTCCCGCTGGATCAACGTGTGGGTCTGCGTGGTGATCTCCATGGTGCTGTTCGCCCTGATCCACTTCCTCAGCACCGGCTTCAACTTCGACCCCGTCCAGGTCATCCCGTACCTGACGCTCGCCGCCGCCATCACGGTGGCCTACGTCCTGACCGGCAAGTCACTGGCCTACGCCACGATCCTGCACGTGTTCAACAACCTCGTCTCCATCATCGTGGCGTACACGCTCCTGCCCCTGCTGCCCGAGGGCATGTGACCGCAGCACCGCGGGACGCCCGCCCGATCTCCCGGCAGATCCTGGCCCTTGCCGTCCCCGCGTTCGGCGCCCTGCTGGCCGAGCCGATGTTCCTACTCGCGGACACCGCGATCATCGGCCACCTGGGCGTGGCCGAGCTCGCCGGCGTCGGGGTCGGCACCACGGTGCTGCACACCGTCACCGGTCTGATGGTCTTCCTGGCCTATTCCACGACGCCGGCCGTGTCCCGGTTCCTGGGCGCCGGCAACCTGGGTGCGGCGATGGACCGCGGACGGGACGGCGTGTGGCTGGCTCTGCTGCTCGGCACCGTCCTGGCGGTGGCCGGCTGGGTGGCCGCCCCATCACTGGCCGGACTGATCGGTGCCGACGGTGCGGTGCAGGACCACGCGGTGGCCTACCTGCAGTGGTCCATGCCGGGGATCCCGGCGATGCTCGGCGTGCTGGCCGCCACCGGCATCCTGCGGGGGCTGCTGGACACCAAGACCCCGCTGATCGTGGCCGGGGTGGGTTTCGCCGCGAACATCGGATTGAACTTCGTGTTGGTCTACGGCGCGGGCCTCGGGGTGGCCGGTTCCGCGATGGGCACCTCGGCTGTGCAGTGGGCCATGTTCGTGGTCTACCTGGCCGTGCTGTACCCGCGGTTCCGCCGGGCCGGCACTCACCTGGCCCCATCCGGGTCCGGCATGCGGGCCACCGCGCAGGTGGGCTCCTGGCTGCTGTTGCGCACCGCCACCCTCCGCGCCGCCATCCTCTTCACGGTGGTGGCGGCCACCGGCCTCGGCACGGCCACGCTCGCCGCACACCAACTCGTCTTCACGGTCTACTCGACCCTGGCCTTCGCCCTGGACGCCCTCGCCATCGCCGCCCAGGCCCTCATCGGCCGGGAGCTCGGCGCAGGCCGGAAGGAGGAGGCCCGCGCCCTGACCAGCACCATGGTCCGCTGGTCGCTATGGTTCGGTGTCATCACCGGCCTGCTGCTGGCCGTCCTGGCGTGGGTGCTGCCACCCCTGTTCACCCCGGAGCCCGCCGTCCAGGCCGCCGCGACTGCCGGGCTCCTCGTCCTGGCCGCCTCACAACCGTTGAGCGGCTACGTCTTCGTCCTGGACGGGGTGCTGATCGGAGCCGGCGATGCCCGCTATCTGGCGCTGGCCGGCGTCGTGAACCTGGCGGTGTACCTGCCCGCGCTCGCCGGTCTCGGGTGGCTCGCCACCGGTGCCGGAACCGGTCAGGCTCCCGAGGCTGGCGCGCAACTGGCGCTGCTGTGGGCCGGTTTCGCGGGGGTCTTCATGGGGGCCCGCGCGCTCACCCTCGGGCTGCGGGCCCGCTCGGATGCGTGGATGCGGACGGGAGGTTGACGGCTCGCGCCTAGAATGGTCGGGTGCCTGCAGCAAAAGCCCCCGCCGAGACCGCCGCGATCATGTGGAAGCCGATCCTGATCCGCGCGCTGATCGCGGCGATCTTCGGCCTGACCACCGTCTTCCTCCAGGATCCCGGCCTGCCCGTATTGAAGTACGGCCTGGCGGCCTACTTCGTGTTCTCCGGGTCCGGCCTGTGGGAGTACCTGCGCCGGGACCCGGTGCCGGAGAAGATGCGCGGACCGCTCTCGATCGCCGCGGCGCTCTTCATGGTCGGTGCCATCGCCCTGCTGTTCGCCGGGACCGAGTTCGTCGCGGGGATCATCGCCGCCGTTGCCCTCATCGGCTCGGGTCTGGCCGAGTTGGTGGCGTGGCTGCAGTACCGCAAGGTCTTCGTGCCGGCCCGCGACCAGCTGTACACGGGCGCGGTAGGCGTGCTGTCCGGCGTCGGGTTGTTGCTCTTCCTCCACCTGGACGCACACGGTCTGCTCGGCATCGTGGGTGGCGGGGCCATCATCATCGCCGTGCTGCTCGCCATCTCCGGCTTCGGCTTCCGGCACGACGCCGGCCCGGCCGCGCTGGCCGCCCAGAAGGACGAGGGCCCGCGCGCCCCGCGCAGCTGACCGGATGCGCTCCGCGGAGCGGTCCTGCGGGGCAGACATTGGGGTCGGTCGGCCCCGTTCTCTACAACGCGTAGAATGAAAGGGTGCGTCTCGGCCCGAGGCCGACGCGTCACCACACTTTGAGCAGGTCAGGCCCCCGTTCTCTCGAATCCGGCCAGGCCACCCGCAGTACAGGAGATGGTCAGTGAGCACGCCCAGCGCCGGTCAGCAGCCCGAGACGCCCCGTCCCGGTGATGCCCGGCCGGGGCGCGCCCCGGGACAGGCTGCAGGGACGCCGGCAGGGAAGCCGACAGCCGGACCTTCTGGGGCGTCGGCCGCGCAGCCTGCCGATCCGGCCCAGCAGAAGGCCGGGTTCCTGCAGTCCATCAAGGGGCCGCTGTGGTTCTCCTTCGTCCTGGCCCTGGTGGGCGGGGCGGTGGCCACGATGACCGCCTCCGGAGGCTCGGACAACCCGCTGCGGCTCGACCTCGGGTTGATTGCCTTCGGGATCTTCTTCATCGTCTCCCTCGTGGTCGTGGCGATGCTCCAGCTGGCCGCCAAGGACAACCCCAAGCACCTCTCCCAGGGCTCCGGCGTGCACCGCTCCTCCGAGGAGTTGCACCGGCAGTCCGTCGCCCGGCGCAAGGCCGAGGCCCAGCGCAAGCGGGATGCAGCCGGCCAGGGTGACCAGTCCGACTCAGGTGACCAGCCCGGCGCAGGCGAACCGCAGGGGTCCTGAACCGTCAGTAGTGGAAGGTGTCCGAGGGCGCCGGGGCGTGATTGTCCTCGTCCTCGCGGATCCACTGCACGCCGAAGGCCTCGGCCAGTTCCAGGATCCGGTCTGCCCGGGCTTTGCGCGGCAGGTCGGAGCCGTTGCGGATGACCCCGCCGTCCGCGGCGAAGTCGTCCAGGAACTCGTGTGCCCACGTGAGCTCGTCCTGGGACGGGCTCAGGCCCTCGTTGACCACGGCGCACTGCTCGGGCAGCAGACAGATCTTGCCCGTCATGCCGAACTCCGCCGTGGTGGCGGCGGCCTCGGCCAGCTTCACGCCCGTGGTGCCGACCGTCGGGCCGTCGATCGGGCCCGGCAGGCCGGTGGCCTTGGCGGCGATGGTGAACTGGCTGCGCGCGTAGGCCAGGGCCAGCGGCGACTCCCCGAATCCGGTGTCACGGCGGAAGTCGCCGATGCCGAAGGCCAGCCGGTACGTGCCCTTCGCCGCGGCGATCGAGTTGATGCGCTGCAGCCCTCGGGCCGTCTCCACCAATGCGACCACCGGGATGCCCGGTAGCCGGGCCGCAGTCTCGTTCACGTGGTCGGTGGATTCCACCATCGCCAGCACGACGCCGGCCAGGCCGCCCTCAGGGACCGGCCCACCCGAGGCGCGGGGCAGGGTGGCGGCCAGCGCCGCGACATCCTGCTCCCACCACTTGGAGCCGTAGCCGTTGAGGCGCACCCAGGCCGAGTGTCCGCCAGTGAGCCACTCCACGGCGTTCTCCCGCGCGGTGTCCTTGTCCTTGGGTGCCACCGCGTCCTCGATGTCCAGTACCACGATGTCCGCCGGGGAGTCCTCGGCGGCCGGGAACTTCTCAGGGTGGGCGGCGTTGACCAGCAACCACGAGCGGGCCAGGACCGGGTCGATCCTCTGGCCGGGGGCCGGGGTGAACTGGTGCGGGATGGCAGGAATCAGGGGAGTGGAGCTCACGGTGTCTTCCTCACGTGGACGGCGATCAGGGGCCAGAGCCACGGGTCCGGTCGGGGGACCGGCCAGCGGCGGGCGACAACGGTCGACGGGTGCGTCGGGCCTGGACGGCACCGTCCGGGTGAGACGGGATCGGTGTCCCGGGTGGGGACGTGACGAGCCTACTTCTTCTTCTTGCCCTTCTTGGACTTCTTCTTCCCGGGCTTGTCCTTCTTCTCCGGCGCGTCCTCCAACGAACCGTGCTCCGAGGAGATCTCGTCCGATTCGGCCTCATAGTCCGGGTCGCCGTGGTCGCCGTCCGGGAATTCCGCCGCACGGCGAGCACGGTAGGCCTTGACGTGGGCTCGGTTGGCGCAGTTGGCCTCATCGCAGAACTGCTTGGAACGGTTGCGAGTCAGGTCCACGAAGGCGTTGGTGCAGTCCTCTCCGGAGCAGGTCCGCAGCCGTGTCAGCTCGCCGGCCAGGGCCACCTCGGCCAGCGCCAGGGCCAGAGAGGTGGAGAGGGTCTTCTCCGGGACGTCACTGTCCTGCCCGGCAGCCAGGACCGCGGGCGTGCGGGCCGTGGCCGGTTCGGGTGCGAACACGTGCACGGGCCCCGCCGAGGCCAAAAGAAGGTTGACGCCCTCGAGGGCGGCACCGATGTCCAGGGCATGGGCGTCCTGCCAGATGCCCGCGACGGCGGCGCGCAGCTTGCGGACGGAGCGCAGGGTGGCGCTGGAGGGGTCGTCGTCGAAGTTCCAGCCGGGCAGGGCTGCGGGAAGCTCGGCCGGCTGGTCGAGCCGCTCGGGGAGGAGGCGACCGCCGCGGGGACCGGGGGCCGTGTTGGCAAGCGTCGCGGCCTGGGCCAGACGACTGGTGGTGGTTGCTGAGAACATAGTGCGTTTCGTCCTTTTGAGGCTGTCCGGAATTCGGGGATGAATACTTCGGACGGTGACAGCACTGTACGTCCGCTTGGGGGTGCTGATCAGGCGACTGGCCCTGAAACGGGTAGTGGACAGGAACTCAACAGATCGCATTCAGGGAAGACCACGTGCTCGGTGCGGACGACACATCCGGCCACAGCGCGCGGTGGGGCCTTGGAGCTGGGGTACTTTGTACAAAGTTTGACCTGCGCGCCGCCCGAGGACCATCTCGGGCCGCGGAGTCGGCATGTCCGGCACCGCCCACAGTCCAAGGAGTACTGCATGAGCACTGAACAGACCACGGCCACCACGAAGTCGGCCGGACACGTCATCGTCGACACCCTCGAGGCGCACGGCGTCAAGCGGATCTATTCCATCCCGGGTGAGAGCTACCTCGATGTGCTGGACGGTCTGCACCACTCCACCATCGAGAACGTCATCTGCCGCCACGAGGGCGGTGCCGCGTACATGGCCGAGGCCGACGGCAAGATGAACTCCGTTCCGGGCATTGCCATGGTGACACGCGGTCCCGGTGCCGCCAACGCGCATGTCGGCCTGCACACCGCCTGGCAGGACTCGACCGCGATGGTCCTGTTCGTGGGCCTGATCCCGTTCGAGCACCGCGGCAAGGAGGCCTTCCAGGAGTTCGACCCGCAGATGTGGTTCGAATCCGGCGCCAAGCGCGTGATGACCCTGGACCACGCCAGCCGTGCCTCCGAGATCGTGGCCGAGGCCATGTTCGCCGCCACGTCCGGCCGTCCCGGGCCGGTGATCGTGGGCCTGCATGAGGACATCATCAAGGAGCAGATCAGCCCCGAGCTGCACCCGAACATCCCGGTGGCCACCGGCGGTATGACCGTGGAGGACTGGAAGGCCCTGAACGAGGCACTGCAGGAGTCCGACAAGCCGCTGTTCATCACCGGCGGCAACGACTGGACCACCGAGGGGGCCGAGGCCCTGACGACCTGGCTCGAGGAGCACAACATCCCCGCTGCGGCCGAATGGCGCACCGAGGGCACCGTGCCGTTCACCTCCCCGTCCTATGTGGGCCCGATCGGCTACGGCCGCCCCAAGCCGACCTATGATCTGCTCGAGGAGACCGACCTCATCGTCTTCGTGGGCACCGTCCCCGGTGACGTGGTCACGGACGGCTTCACCATCCGTCAGAACTGGGACAGGAAGAATTTCCTCGTCACCATCGACCCCTCGCTGCGCGGCCGCTCCGGTCCCGTGTCCCACCAGATCGTGGCCAAGCCGGACGTGTTCGTGCGGGACCTCGTCCGCATGGACCTGGCCGTCAAGGACTCGTGGAAGGAATGGACCTCCCGGATGCGCGGCGAGCAGGAGAAGTTCGCCGCCCTGCCGTCCGCCGAGCCGGCCGAGGGCCAGGCCCGCATGGACACGCTCATGGCCAACCTGGTGCAGTCGCTGCCCGAGGACGCCATGATCACCCTGGGTGCCGGTGAGCACACCAACTGGGCCCACCGCTACTTCCCCACCAACTCCTATGCCGCCATGGTCTCGGCCCGCAACGGCTCCATGGGCTACTCGGTGCCGTCCGCCGTGGCCGCGTCCCTGAACTACCCGGGCCGCCGCGTGGTGACCATCGCCGGTGACGGCGAGTTCCTCATGAACGGTCAGGAACTGGCCACCGCCGCCCAGTACGGCGCCACCCCGCTGGTGGTCGTGATGGACAACCAGGAGTACGGCACGATCCGCACCCACCAGGAGCGGGACTACCCCAACCGGGTCTCCGGCACGCAGCTGAAGAACCCGGACTTCGCCAAGATGGCCGAGGCCTTCGGCGGCTTCGGCGTGCGCGTGGAGCAGGACGCCGACGTCCCGGCCGCCGTCGAGGCCGCCATCAAGGCGATCGACGAGGATGGCACGTTCGCGCTCATCCACCTGATCGTGGACCAGCGGGTCAAGGCCTACTGACCCGCTGCGCTGGACCCATCACGGAGGCCGCCCCCGAGGGGGCGGCCTTCAGTGCGTTCAGCTGGCTTCCGGGTACGGCGGATCCAGGCCGACCTGCCCGTCCACGGCCTCACGGATCAGGTCCGCATGGCCGAGATGCCTGGAGTACTCCTCGATGAGGTCGAAGAGGTTCCGGCGCAGCGAGACCTCAAGATCGACCTGATCGGACAGGGCGATCCGCTGATCCAGGCCGCCCCGGTCGAGGGCTGCCTCCAGCCGGCTCTGGGCCTGCGCCACCGCGGCGTCGTAGAGCGCATACAGCTGCTCGGGGGAGTCCTGCCCGGCGGAGGTGAAATCCCAGTCCTGCACCTCGTCCCACGGAGCGGAGGCCCAGGGCTCGCCGGGGCTGGAGCCGTCGATCTCCGGCCCGGCCTTCATCACCTCGACCCCCGCCAGATGCTTGATCAGACCACCCATGGTCAGGCGTGATGCGCCGATGGTCGTGGCGAGCCCCGCCACATCCAGGCCTCCGGTCTTCCATCGGAAAGTGACGCGCAGGCGCTCTAGGGAGCCGAGCACGTGTTCGATTTCGGTGCCGGCCAGCGGCGGATCCCACGGGGGCGGCACCCACGGCTGATCGTTGGTGGTCCCGTCCGAGGAGTCATCGCTGGAGGTCATGGAGCCAGGCTAGGAACTCCCGACGTCGGCCGGTAGCCTTCAGTGCTCCGGCAGGTCTTGAGGGGAGTCAGGGAGTCAGGACCGAGTCCGCCGTGCCGGCCCAGCGGTTGATGTCCAGGGGCGCCTGGCGGCATGTCTCGTACATCGCCGAGAAGGCCGGGTGGAAGACGGTATTGAGCTCATCAGTCCGGTCCTGCCAGGCCTGGATCTCCGGCAGGTAGCCGTTGAACTCGTCGACGATCTCCTGCTCGTCCAGGGTGGTGAGGGCACCATGGTCCACTACGATCCGGCCGTCCACCATGACGTATTCGAGGGAACTGCCGTTCTCGGAGTAGACCAGCTGGTGATCCAGCTTCTGGCGTGGCGTGAAGTTCAGGGTGTTGAGGTCCCACACCAGGAGGTCGGCACGCTTGCCGACCTCGAGGGATCCGACGGTGCGGTCCAGCATGGCCGACTTTGCGCCATCGAGGGTGCCGGCCCGCAGGGTCTCGTCGACGGAGGGCCACGCCGCCGGATCGGAGTCGCCGATCTTGTGCAGCAGAGACGCCATCTTGATGACCTCGAGCAGCCGCGGGGTGTCCGAGGAGGAGCAGCCGTCCGTGCCCAGCCCCAGGTTCACCCCGGCGTCCCGGTATTTGCGCCAGGGGAGGATCCCGGAGCCGAGCTTCAGGTTGGAGATCGGGTTGTGGGAGACGGATGCGGAGTGGTTGGCCAAGATCTCGATGTCCTGGTCAGTCACCCAGATGCCATGGGCGAAGGTGGTGTTCCGGGAGAGCGCCTGGATGCTCTCGAGGTACTGCGGCAGGGTCATGCCGTAGAACTCCTGGCCGGTGATCGCCTGCGTCTTGGTCTCCAGCATGTGGATGTGGCACTCGATCCCGTGGCGGCCGGCCAGGGCCACGGCACCGGATAGGAGGTCCGGGGTGCAGCGCTGTGGCGCGGACGGGGCGAGCATGTAGTGGAGGCGTCCCTCCCCCCGGCCGTGGTAGCGCCGGATGGCCTGCTCGCTGTAGTCCAGGTACTCCCCGGCGCTGAGCAGGGACTCGTTCCGGACCGCGTGGAGCACTTCGGCCGGCAGGTGGTCTGCGGCGAAGGGGACGGTGTCCACGAAGGGCACATTGATGACGTGACCGGACACATTGGCCCGGATCCCGATCCGCTCGTAGGCATCCACCACGGCCTCGAGCTGGCCGAAGTCCTGTGAGGGGGTCTCCAGGACGTCGTCCACGATGGTTGTGACACCGGACTTCAGGCTCTCCAGCGCGAACAGCTGGGATCGGACGCGGACGAAGTCAGGCGACCGCGGCGGAGCACCGAGCAGCGGGTAGGTGTAGAGCATCCACAATTCCAGCGGCATGTTGTCATATCGACCCTTGTACACGGTCTCCCACGAGTGGGTGTGGGCGTTGACGAAGCCGGGCGTGACGAGCCGGTCTCGGCCGTCCAGGATCTCGTCACGGGGCTCGGGCTGCAGGTCCGAGCCGATGGCCACGATGTCCTGACCCTCGATCCGCAGGTCGAGGACCTGCGGGCTGCTACTGGTGCCCTCCGCCATGGTGATGACGTGGGCGCTGCGGATGAACAGGGACATTCGGGATCGCTCCTGAGGAAGTGGGAAGTGGGATGTGGGTTGGGCGCTGGGGGATGAACCCGAGGCGCCTCAGGCGTGTGAGGCGAGGTCCCGGGTCCGGCCGGTCCAGCCCAGGGCGGCGGCGCAGGCCGTGGCGACGATGATGCCCACGATGGCGGGGCTGCCCCAGGACAGCAGGTTGCAGAGTACGGCGACGGCCGCTCCGGCCAGGTAGGACGCCACGCCGGGGACCTTCAGGCGCGGCTGATCCTCCAGGTCGAGGCCTGGGTCGCGCCCCCGCCATGCGGTGAGGAAGGTGCCGATGAGGACTCCGCCCAGTGGCGGGATGACCACTCCGACGAGCACGAGGAAGCCCGTCATGGCGTCTGCCACACCGGTCAGGGCCAGGACGATGCCGATGGCCACGCCGGCGATGATGAACGGGCTCTTGGACTTGCGCTCGAACAGCTCGGCCCCGGCGACGCCGAAGGCATAGGCGGCGTTGTCATTGGTGGTCCAGAGATTGGCCACCAGGAGAAGGACGGCGGCGCCGGCCAGGCCCATGGACATCAGCAGGTTCACGAAGTCCGGCTCGCCGTAGGCGGCCGCGCCGACGCCGCCGAAGAACAGCATGCCGAACTGGACCACGATCACGGCCAGGGCGGTCAGGGTGAACACGCGGGCCGGGGTGCCGCGGTCGAAGCGGCTCCAGTTGCCGATCTGGGTGCCTCCGGAGACGAACGTGCCCACCATGAGCGTGATGGCCAGTCCGGCGCTCATCTCCCCGCTGCCCTCGACGGCCAGGAGCCCGTCCCAGCCTCCGATGTGGTCCAGGGACTGGGCCAGCACGATGCCGCAGAGGAGGAGCATCAGCGGAATGGAGATCCAGGAGATGACCTCGATTCCCTTGAAGCCCAAGTACGCCGTGGTGGCCATCAGGATGCCGCCGACGATGACGACCGGCCAGGCCACCGACCAGCCGAAGGCAGCGGAGACCAGATTGCCGAGGATGCCGACGGTGATGGCGTACCAGCCGATCTGGGTCCCGCCCAGGATGATGGACGCCCATTTGCCGCCCCAGCGGCCCAGGACCAAGCGGGAGAGCAGGACAGTGGTCAACCCGGTTCGGGAGCTCGCGACGGCCAGCAACCCGATATAGACGGCCAGGATCGCGGCGGCGGTGACGGCCAGGCCGAGGTAGGGACCGAAGGCGAAGCTCGCGGCCACGCCGCCGCCGGTCACCATGGTCGGGGTGTAGAAGAAGAATCCGGCGATGACGATGACCAGGGAGAGGGTCGGCCGGCGGGCCGACCGTGGAACGCGCGTGGCCGGATAGTCCCGGTCGACTGGTGGGGACCCGTCCGCCCGGGACGCGCCCGTTACCTGGGCCTGCCGAACGGGCTGGGATGGGGGTGGTGCAAGCGTGGTCATGGCTGCTCCTGAGGGGCGGGTGATGGCGGAGGGGACACCGCCAGACAGTACGGAGCAGGAGGTGGCCCGGGGCGCTGCGGAAACAATCCGGGTGGAAGCCCACACGGTGTGGGGCGAAGAGTGTGCGGATCTACACGTCCCGGCAACGGGAGCGAAATATCGCGGTCCTAGGGTCGAAACATGTCCTCAGGAACCACCGGAAGCCGTTTCGAGCAGGAGGAGGCCTTCTGGCCGACCGTTCATCAGGTGCTCTCCTGGGGTGAACTGAAGCTGAGGTTGCGGGTGGGTGAGGGCCGCCTGGACCGGCCGGTGCGGGTGGCGATGACCACGGAACTGGTGGACAACACCCCGTTCCTGCGCGGCGGCGAACTGCTGTTGACCACCGGCACGGCCTGGCGGCGGACCGAGGATGCTGCCGCCTTTGTCCGCGGGGCATCCAGGACCGGTGCCGCCGCCATCGGGTTCGGGACCGGGCCCTGGAGCGAGGCTGTGCCGGATGCGCTGCTGGCCGCCGCGCGTCGGGCCTCGATGCCGGTGTTGGAGGTGCCGCGGTCCACGCCGTTCGTGGCAGTGACCGAGCGGGTGGGGACCGAGCAGGCCGAGCGGCGAGCCCACCACACGGAAAGGGCGATGGTCGGTGCGCTCATGGACCACGTCCGGCGGGGGCAGGCCGACCCGGTCGTCCTGGAGGATCATGCGCCGTTCCTGTACTCCCGCCATGACTCCGGCACCACGCTGCTGGCGGCCGTCTGTCATGCCGACGGCGGTGTGTTCCCCGAGCCGGCCCGGGGGCGGATCCTGATCGGCCACCGGGAACGCCGGGTTCTGGTGGTGGGGGAGGAGCCGGCGGTGCGCTGGTATGTCCGATCACGGGCGATTCCCCTCTACGGCTGGGGCGAGGCGGCCACGGGGCGTGACCTGCGCCGAATCCTCGGCGAGTCCTGGAGCGCCTTCGATGTGGCGCTCCAGCGCGGCCGGCCGGCCTCGACCCGGGACCTGGCCAGCATCGGCGGGCTGGTGGCCCGGCTGACCTCGGAGCAGCTGGCACCCTTCGCCGATCACGTCCTCGAGCCGATCCGGCGCTACGACGCCATCCACGGGACGGACCTGCTGACCACCGTCGAGGCCTTCGTCCGCGTGCGCGGATCCCTGGCCGAGACGAGTCGGGAGCTGTACCTGCACGTCAACACGGTGCGCAAGCGGATGGCCCGGCTGGCGGCCGTGCTGGGGTTGGACCCGCTGGACCCGGAGGGGTACCTGGTGCTTCACCTGGCCATCCATTCCGCCGGTAGTGACGTGGGCCACGACTAGGGATACCGTGGATGCACCGCCACAGCCAGGAGGTTGCGCCATGACGTCCCCGTCCACGGAATCCACCCGCACTGCAGTAGATGCCACGGATCGTTCCACCGGCACGGTCGATTTCAGCTCGGTGCTGGACGCCCGCCCTGAGATCGACGGGGAGGCCGTGTCCCGCGTCGGCATGACCCAGGCCGCACTGGACCTGATCGGCTCACTCCAGCAGGTCCACGGCCCGCTGATGTTCCACCAGTCCGGCGGCTGCTGTGATGGATCCTCGCCGATGTGCTTCCCCGCCGGTGACTTCAAGACCGGGGGAGCGGACATCCTGCTGGGGACGTTCGTCCTGCCCGAAGGTACGGAGCTGCCGTTCTGGATGAGCCGCGAGCAGTTCGACTACTGGAAGCACACCCACCTGACCCTGGACGTGGTCGACGGCCGTGGCTCGGGCTTCTCGGTGGAGGCGCCAGAAGGCAAGCGCTTCCTCATCCGGTCCCGCCTGATGGACGCGCGGTGACCCTGTCCCTGTCCGGGCACTTGTCCGGTGCGGCCTATCAGCGCGTCGTCGAGCGGGCGCGGGGCGAGCTGGCGGGGCCGGATCACCGCGGGATGCTCGGTCAGATCCGTGCCGAGGTCGCCGAGTCCTGGCGTCGTTCGTTGGTGGTGCACGGTGGCCTCGGAAAGCCTCTGGAGCCTCGTCTGGTCACGGACTCGGATCTGCGGGAGGTGCGCCAGGGCCACCCGCTGGCGCCGGTGCTGCCCATCATCCGCCGGCTCCTCGTGGAGCCCGCCGCGGATGCCAGTCTGATCGTCGCGGTGGGGAACGCGGAGGGGCACCTGCTGTGGGTCGAGGGCGATGACCAGGCCCGCCGCCGCGCTGACGCCATGGGTTTCGTCCCGGGCGCTGATTGGTCTGAGGCCTCCATGGGCACCTCTGCCCCCGGGACGGCGCTCTACTCCGGCCGGCCCGTGCAGGTGAGCCGGGCCGAGCACTTCAATCCCGTGGTGCATCCCTGGAGCTGCTCGGCGGTTCCCCTGCGCGACCCGGCTGACGGCCGCATCGTCGGGGTGATCGACCTGACCGGTGGGGACGAGGCCATCTCCCCGCTGGCCCTGCCCCTGCTGAAGGCCGCCGCCGAGGCGGTGCATTCGGCCTGGCGGGAACACCTTCTCCCGTCGCCCGTGCCGGCCCCGGTCCGCGGGAGCATCCTGCACGTCACCGGTGGCCTTCCGCCGCGGTTGGCGGGCTCGGACGGTGCGTGGCGGGAGATCCCCGGCAAGCACGCCGAGATCCTGACGCTGCTCACCTGGCATGGCGCCGGACTGGACGGCGCAGAGCTGGAAGAACTCGTCTACGGTTACGACGCCGGCACCACCCTCCGTGCCGAGGTGCACCGGCTCCGGCGAGCCCTCGAGGCCGGTGTGCCCGGGGTGGCGCTCCGGGCTCGGCCCTATCGGTTGGAGGGCGCGCTGGCCACGGACGCCGTGCTGGCGCGGGAGGCCCTGCGCCGGGGTGAGGTGAGCGTCGCGTTGGGCCGAGCCGCGGGGGCGGTGCTGCCTCGGTCCGCGGCACCCGGCATTGTCGAGATTCGCCACCACTTGGACCTCGCCCTGCGGGAGGCGGTGTTGGAGGACGCCGGAATCGAGGACCTGTGGACCTACCTGGCGCGCCCCGAGGCGGTCGGCGACTTCGAGTTGTGGATGACGGCCCTGAAGATGCTGCCCGCGGACTCCCCGCGCCGGGCACTGGCGGTCTCCACCGTGGAACGCCTCGAGGCTGAGGCACACTAGGCGCGAAAGCGCGAGGTCCTGGGGGCGGTTGCAGGGGCATTGGCTGCAGCGGGGTGCGGGTCACTGCGGGGCGATCGGGCCCGGTCACCAGCGGTGCAACGTGGATGCAACATGTCTGTGACTACGATCACAGCATCAGTCCATCCAACCCCGCATTCCAGGAGCTGACATGACCATCTACGCCAACCCGGGAACCGACGGTTCCGCGGTGACCTTCAAGCCCCGCTATGAGCACTACATCGGGGGTGAGTGGGTGGCTCCCGTCAAGGGCCAGTACTTCGAGAACCCCAGCCCGGTCACCGGGCAGGTGTTCACGGAGGTCGGGCGCGGCACGCCGGAGGACATCGAGGCGGCCCTGGATGCTGCCCACGCCGCCGCCCCGGCCTGGGGCAGGACGTCCCCGGCCGAGCGGGCGTTGATCCTCAACAAGATCGCCGACCGTATGGAGCAGAACCTCGAGATGCTCGCGGTCGCCGAGACGTGGGACAACGGCAAGGCCGTGCGGGAGACCCTGAACGCGGACATCCCGCTCGCGATCGACCACTTCCGCTACTTCGCGGGCACCATCCGGGCGCAGGAGGGCTCACTGTCCCAGCTCGACGAGGATACGGTGGCGTACCACTACCATGAGCCCCTCGGCGTGGTGGGCCAGATCATCCCGTGGAACTTCCCCATCCTCATGGCCACGTGGAAGCTCGCCCCGGCCCTGGCGGCCGGCAACGCCGTGGTGCTCAAGCCCGCGGAGCAGACCCCGGCCTCGATCCTGGTGCTGGCCGAACTGATCGGCGACCTGCTGCCGGCCGGCGTGCTGAACATCGTCAACGGCTTCGGGCTCGAGGCCGGCAAGCCGCTGGCGTCCAACAAGCGGATCCGCAAGATCGCCTTCACCGGTGAGACCACCACGGGCCGGCTGATCATGCAGTACGCCTCCGAGAACCTCATCCCGGTGACGCTCGAACTGGGCGGCAAGTCCCCGAACATCTTCTTCGAGGACGTCATGGCCGCGGATGACGCGTACTGGGACAAGGCGCAGGAGGGCTTCACCATGTTCGCCCTGAACCAGGGAGAGGTCTGCACCTGCCCGTCCCGTGCCCTGGTCCAGGAGTCCATCGCGGACCGGTTCCTGGACGCCGTGGTGGAACGCACGCGGGCCATCAAGCAGGGCAACCCGCTGGACACCGAGACCATGATGGGAGCCCAGGCCTCCAACGACCAGCTGGAGAAGATCAAGTCCTACCTGGACATCGGCCGCCAGGAGGGGGCCGAGGTGCTGCTCGGCGGAGAGCAGGCCCACCTCGAGGGCGACCTGGCCGGGGGCTACTACGTGCAGCCGACGATCTTCCGCGGCCACAACTCCATGCGGGTCTTCCAGGAGGAGATCTTCGGTCCGGTGGTCTCCGTGGCCACGTTCTCCGACTTCGATGACGCCATGACGATCGCCAATGACACGCTCTACGGTCTGGGAGCAGGGGTCTGGTCCCGCAACGGCAATACCGCCTACCGTGCCGGCCGCACCATCCAGGCGGGCCGGGTGTGGGTCAACCAGTACCACGCCTACCCGGCGCACTCGGCGTTCGGCGGCTACAAGTCCTCCGGGATCGGGCGGGAGAACCACAAGATGATGCTGGATCACTACCAGCAGACCAAGAACCTGCTGGTCTCCTACTCAGAGGACAAGCAGGGCTTCTTCTAGGCCGTCTTCCGATGCCGGCCCGGACGTGCTGCTCGCGTCCCGGGCCGGTCACAATCACCGCGACTCCGGATCCGCGCGCCCAGACGCGTGACGGCTCACCGGAGCGGTCGAGCGCGCCGTCAAGCCCATGAACGCGGCCATCCCGAGCAACATCACGATGGCCGCATCAACACCCCATGACCACTTCAACACACCCATGACCAACATGACCAAGGAGTACCCATGTCAACCATGAAGGCAGCAGTTGTTGAGAGCTTCAACCAGGATCTCGCGATCAAGCAGGTCGACATCCCGGAGCCAGGGCCCGGCCAAGCCCTGGTGAAACTGACGTCCTCAGGGGTCTGCCATACGGACCTCCACGCCGCCACCGGGGACTGGCCGGTGAAGCCGTCCCCTCCGTTCATTCCCGGCCACGAGGGCGTGGGCATCGTTGAGAAGATCGGGGAGGGAGTCACCGAACTCTCCGAAGGACAGATGGTGGGCAACGCGTGGCTGTGGAGCGCCTGCGGGAGCTGCGAGTACTGCCGCACCGGCTGGGAGACCCTGTGTGAATCACAGCAGAATGGCGGCTACGCGGTGGACGGCTCCTTCGGTGAGTACATGATCGTGGATGCCAAGTACGCCCCGGTGCTGCCCGAGGGCTCTGACCCGTACGAGGTCGGCCCGGTGCTGTGCGCCGGCGTGACGGTCTACAAGGGCCTGAAGCAGACGGAGGTCCGGCCCGGGCAATGGGTCGTCATCTCCGGCATCGGCGGCCTGGGTCATATCGCCGTGCAGTACGCGGTGGCCATGGGCATGCGGGTGGTGGCCGTGGATGTGGCCGATGACAAGCTGGCCCTGGCGCAGAAGCACGGGGCCGAGATCGTGGTGAATGCCAATGTGGCGGAGCCGTCCATGGAGATCCAGGAGAAGATCGGCGGTGCCCATGGCGTGCTGGTCACAGCAGTCCACCCGAAGGCCTTCGGCCAGGCGATCTCGATGACCCGCCGTGGGGGAACCATCGTGTTCAACGGCTTGCCGCCGGGAGACTTCCCCGCCCCCATCTTCGACATCGTGCTGAAGGGCCTGACGATCCGCGGTTCGATCGTCGGTACGCGGCAGGACATGGTGGAGGCCTTGGAGTTCTACGCTGCCGGCAAGATCCACCCGACCTACTCCAAGCGTCCGATCGAGGACATCAACGCGATCTTCGACGAGATGCACCACGGCAAGATCGACGGCCGCGTGGTCCTGGACTACTCGGCCAGCCCGGAACGCTGATCTGCACCGTGCCCACCGCTGGTGGATTCGGGAAGGGACCGCCACAGCGGGCATGACGAGACCCCGGGTGATCCGGCTGCGTGAGGGGGACGCAAACTGCCGGGCCCGGGGCCTCTTCCTGTCATCACTCGCACCTTGATGAGGTGCTTCCCACTGTAGGGAGCCGACCTGTTCATGGACTTGGCCGCCGCTGTGAAGGCGCTGGCAATCCGGCCCCAGGGGTATCGGCCTTAGAGGTACCGGCCGGCCAGGCGTGTGAGGGAGGCACGGATGCCGTTGGCGTTGTCCTGCGGGCGCCGCGTCAGCTCGTAACCGCGGGCCACCACGTGCCGGGTCCAGGAATAGTCGAAGGTCTCGGTGACCACGGTGCTCCCGTCCCCCTGGTCCTCGAAGCGCCACCGCCACCGGTGCCCGCCCGGGTGCTTCCACTCCACGAGTTCGTTCTCGTCCGCCGCCGTGACCACGAGCTTCATGGTGTACGGAAGGCCCAACATCTTCATGGCCACCGAGAACTGGTCGCCCACGGACAGCTGAGAGGGGCCGGTCTTGGCGTACTGCACCGTGGCCGAGCCGTCCACCTCGTGGTGCCGGTGCGGATTGGCCAGGATCGGGTACAGCTCCGAGGCGGGGGCGTTGACCAGGATCCGGTAGCTCACCTGCAGCGGACCCGTGTCCACCGGCTGGGGCCAGCCGGCCTGCGGGGCCGACGTCGGCAGGCCGGTCTCCGCGTTGACGGTGGCTTCGGCGTCTGGCCGGCTGGTGTTCGGCTGCGGGGTGTTCTGCGGCTGGTTACTCATGTACCCAGTGTAGGAACACCTCCGGGCCGGCGCCGCGGCTACTGTGGAGGCGTCACCCTCGAACACCCGGAGTCTTTGCCATGCCCGACGACGTCCCCGTGCCCCCGCTATTGCCGCACCATCCCGAGGTGGCCCAGAACCTCGCCCTGGGTCACGGTGGAGCGACCCCCGAGCAGCGCCAATCGGTGTGGCTGACCCTGCGCCGGCCCGGGTGGCTCAAGACCGAGGTGCTCTCCGGGCTCGTGGTGGGACTGGCGCTCATCCCCGAGGCCATCGCGTTCTCGCTGATTGCCGGGGTGGACCCGGCGGTCGGGCTGTTCGCCGCCGCCATCATGGCCATCTCCATCTCCTTCCTCGGGGGCCGGCCGGCCATGATCTCCGCCGCCACCGCTGCCACGGCCCTGGTCATCGCCCCGGTGGTGGCCAGCCATGGTGTGGAGTACCTCTTCGCCACGGTCATCCTCGCCGGCATTCTGCAGGTGGCGATGGGCCTGCTCGGCATCGCCAAGCTGATGCGGTTCATCCCCCGCAGCGTGATGACCGGGTTCGTCAACGCGCTCGCAATCCTCATGTTCATGTCCCAGCTGCCGGACCTGATGGACGTGCCCTGGCTGGTCTACGTCCTGGTGGCCCTCGGCCTGGCCCTCATCTTCCTGTTCCCGCTGCTGACCAAGGCGGTGCCGGCGTCCCTGGTCTCGATCGTGGTGGTGACGGGCCTGGTGATCGTCACCCAGATGGCCGTGCCGACCGTGGGGGACAAGGGTGAGCTGCCGCAGGCCCTGCCGGTGCTGGTGCTGCCGGAGGTGCCGTTCACCCTGGAGACGCTCCAGGTGATCGCGCCCTACGCGTTCGCCATGGCCGTCGTCGGGCTGATGGAGTCCCTCATGACCGCCAAGCTGGTGGACGATGTCACGGACACCGGCTCCTCCAAGACCCGGGAGTCCCTGGGCCAGGGCGGGGCGAACATCATCTCTGGGTTCTTCGGCACCATGGGGGGTTGCGCCATGATCGGCCAGACCATGATCAACACCAAGGCCAACGGGGCCCGCACCCGGCTGTCCACCCTGACAGCCGGCGTCATGCTGCTGGTGCTCTCCGTGCTGCTGGGCGAGCTGGTCGGGATGGTCCCGATGGCCGCCCTGGTGGCCGTGATGATCTACGTCTCCTGGGCCACCTTCGACTGGCACTCGATCCGTCCCTCCACGCTGCGGGCCATGCCGCTGTCCGAGACACTCGTCATGCTGGTCACCGTGGCCGGCACCGTGGCCACCGGGAACCTCGCGGTGGGCGTGGGTCTCGGCGTGCTGGCCGCCATGGTGCTCTTCGCCCGGAGGGTGGCGCACTTCGTGACCGTCCGGCGGACCGTCGGCCCAGAGGGCAACGCGCCCGACGACGGCCGGACCGTCACGTACACCGTGGACGGTGAGCTGTTCTGGGCCTCCTCGAACGATCTCTACACGCAGTTCGACTACCTCGCGGACCCCGATCGCGTGGTCATCGACCTGACCCGGTCCCACCTGTGGGATGCCTCCACCGTGGCCAGTCTGGATGCCATCACGGAGAAGTATGAGCGCTACGGCAAGACGGTCGACGTGGTGGGGCTGAACGAGGCCAGCACGGCCATGCGCGCCCGCCTGCGGGGCAAGCTCGCGCCGGGGGAATGATCCGTCCGGGCGCGCCGGTGCCAGAATGGACGCCATGCAACCCGACGACCTCGACGCCCGCCTCGTCCAGCTGCTGACGGACGAACCGCAACTTCCGGTCCTGGAATGCGCCCGGCGACTGGGCGTGGCCCGAGGCACCGTGACCAGCCGGTTGGCCCGGCTTCATGCGCACGGTGTGGTCTCGGCGATCGTCCCGCAGGTCGACCCCGCCGGTTTCGGGTACGACTTGGTGGCCTTCTGCTTCGTGGACATCATTCAGAACGTGGGGCATGGTCCGGTGACGGAGGCGATCCTCTCTGCCATCCCGGAGGTCACCGACCTCTATACCGTCACCGGGGACCACGATCTGCACCTGCGAGTGGTCGCCCGCAACGGCCAGGACCTGCAGGACGTGCTGGACCGGATCTCCCAGCTGGCTGGCGTGGCCCGCACCTCGTCCTCCCTGGCCCTGCGCACCCACATCCAGGGGCGTACGCTGCCCCTGCTCCATGCGGTGGCCGACTCGACTCCCTGAGGTCTCCTCGGCTGGTCGAGGCAGGTCATGGCTGGTCAGACTGTCCGGTTGAATGCTGGTGTAGTGGGTCAGAATGTACAGGGTGTTCAGCTGATCCGCGCTCGATTGCGCAGCGCGAAAGAGCGGGACACACTTCTCGGCAAGACCCTGAAGTCCATCTCGCCGAGGAGTTTCACCGTGACCGTTGCGCCCGCCCCCACTGTCTCGCCCGCCGCCGAGACGGCCGAGCCTGCCGATCTCCCCGTGCCGTCCACCGGTTCCGACGACTCCGCCGTGCGCGCCACCGTTCCGCAGGCCGTGGCCGGAGTGGTCCGGGAGTGGGCCGAACTGCTCTTCGGACTGATGGGCAACGGCAACGCCCACCTGATCAGTGAGTTGACCAGTACGGGGTTCCCCTTCGTGACGGTTCGGCACGAGGCCGGAGCGGTCGCCGCCGCCGATGCCTACTACCGTGCCTCGGGCCGGGTCGGCACCGCGACCGTCACCTACGGTGCCGGCTTCACCAACACCCTCACCGCCCTGGCGGAGGCCTCGCTGGCGCGGATCCCGCTGGTGCTGATCGTGGGTGACGCGCCGACCACGGGGCCGCGCTCTTTCGACATCGACCAGGTCGGAATGGCCGCTGCCGCCGGAGTGGAGACCGTCCGGCTGGATGACCGGGATCCGGCTGCCCAGGTGCGGGGCGCCTACGCCCGCGCCGCGTCCGGACGGCGCCCCGTCGTCGTCGCGATCCCCTACGACCTCGTGGAGGTTCCGGTCGGTACCTCGTGGGGGAACGCCGGGGAAGTCGAGATGAGCTCGGCTTCCGCCCTGGCCGATTCCGGATCGCGCCCGACGCCGGTCGAGCGGCTGCCCGTCGACGGCTCGCCGATCGATGGCGGGCCGGTCGATCGTGGGTCGCCGGACGACGCGCTGGTGGAGGCCGAGTTGGAGCCGCTAACCGCCGCGTTGCGCACGGCGGAGCGGCCGCTGCTCGTCGCCGGGCGGGGCGTGCTGGATTCCCCCGGCGGTCCCGAGGCGCTGCGAGCCCTGGCCGACCGGTTGGGGGCCCTGTTGGCGACCTCCGTGATGGCCCGCAATGTGGCCGGTCCCGAGGGCGACCTGGGCATCGCCGGGGGATTCGGCCGGCTGGAGCGGGTGGAGATCATGCGCCAGGCCGATGTGGTGCTGGTGGTCGGTGCCAGCATGAACCCCTTCCAGATGCGCTATGGCACGGTCTTCGGTCCTGCCGCGACCGTGCTGCAGGTCGATGTGGACCCCGCGAGGCGTCATGAGCGCACCGAGCACTTCCTGAGGGCCGACGCCGGCACTGCCCTGCGGGCGCTCGCCGATCGCCCCGGTACCGGCCTGCTCGAGAACGGCGGGGCCGACGGCGGCTGGCGCGCCCGCCAGCCGATTCCGCCGGCTCCGCGCCTGGACTCGGCAGTCGAAGCGGTCGAGGTGGTCGACCAGGGTCAAGGAGACCTGGCAGGCCTGGCGGATCAGGCGGAGCAGGTGACCGGGGCGGAGAAGGTGGGGGCCGGCGTCGTTCCCCTGGGGCTGGCTGCCGACGGTCGACTGGACCCGCGCACCATGGCTCTGGCCCTGGAGGGCATCCTGCCCCGAGAGCGGACGTTCGTGCAGGACGGCGGGCACTTCATCGGCTGGATCCCGCTGATGTGCTCCGTCCCGGACGCCCGCTCGCACCTGTTCGTCGGCACCGCCTTCCAGTCGATCGGCCTCGGGTTCCCGTCCGCCGTCGGTGCCGCAGTGGCCCGGCCGGAACGGACCACCGTGCTGGTGACCGGTGACGGGGGCGGCCTGATGGCCCTGGCCGATCTGGAGAGCTTCGTGAAGCAGGCCCGCTCCGGCGTCGTGGTGGTCTTCAACGACGCCGCCTACGGGGCCGAGCTGCACCAGTACGCGGCGCGCGGGCTGGACGAGCAGGCCATGCTCATCGATGAGGTCGACTTCGCCGCCGTCGGGCGCGCCTTTGGGGCCCAAGGGATCAGGGCGCGGAGTTTGCAGGACCTGGACGCCCTGCGGGACTGGGTGGACCGGGGTGCCGAGGGCGTGTTCGTGCTGGACCTGCCGATCTCCCAGCACGTCGTGGCCGAATACATGCAGGAGTCCATGGCCGGCGCCTTGCCGGCCCCGCGGCCGCTGTCCGTGGACTGAACCCGACGCGCTGCTGGTGCTGGTCACCTGACCAGGTACTGAGGACCGACTGGCCAGAGGCGCGTCAGGACGTCTCACATTGAAGAAGACAGGGCTGGGGCCGGGACAGGAAGTCCCGGCCACAGCCCTGTCTTCTGGGACAGAACGCTCCGTCCGGAGTGGCACCCGCCACGCCCGAAAGACTCCGGGGGTGTTCAAGGTCACGTGAGATCGTATACGATCAGGGAGGAACGAGACGGGCGCCACAGTGGGCCCGGAGTCCAGAGGGCCGGTGAGACACCGACGCCACCACTGGACTCGGACGCCGACAGGAGCAGGAGATCATGACCGAGACACCCTCAGCGGATCATCAGGACAGCCAGGCCCCGAGCCCGGTAGATTTCTCCGACCGGCGTCATCGCCCCGGCAAGATCATCGCCCTGCACCTGAACTATCCCTCCCGCATCGCGCAGCGCGGCCGGTCGCCGAAGTTTCCGGGCTACTTCCTCAAGGCGGGCTCCTCCGTGTCCCGCAGCGGCGAGGCGATCGAGCGTCCCGAGGGCACCGAGCTGCTGGCCTATGAGGGCGAGATCGCCCTGGTCCTCGGCGAGACCTGCCGCCGCGTGTCCCCCGAGGAGGGCTGGTCCAAGGTCTCCGGCATCACCGCGGCCAACGACTGGGGCCTCTACGACCTGCGGCATGCGGACAAGGGCTCCAACCTCAAGAACAAGTCCGGTGACGGGTACACGCCGCTCGGTCCGAACGTCATCCCGGCCGCCGGCCTGGATCCCACGCAGCTCCGGGTGCGCACCTGGGTCAACGGCGAGCTGACGCAGGACGACACCACCGAAGGTCTTGCCTTCCCGTTCGGCCAACTGATCGCCGACCTCTCCCAGCTGATGACCCTGGAGGCAGGGGACGTCATCCTGACAGGCACCCCGGCCGGCTCCTCCGTGGCCCAGCCCGGCGACGTCGTCGAGGTCGAGGTGGACGCCCCGCAGGCGCCGGGCACTCCCAGTACCGGCCGCCTCATCACCCCCGTGCGCTCCTCTGGCCGGACCCTGGCCGATTTCGGTGCCCAGCCGCAGGTGGACGACACCCAGCGGGAGGAGGCCTGGGGCTCCCGCGAAGCCGCGGGCCTGGCACCGCAACCGGCCGCCGCCTCCGGTGAGGCGCGTGGTGCGGGCGAGGGGGCCGGCGTCGAGCCCTATCGGTACGTGCCGGACACGCCTGCCGCAGACCGGACCCTGCTCACCACCGAGTTGCGGGCCAAGATCGAGGAGACCGCGGTCGCCACCATCACCGCCCAGCTGCGCAAGCGCGGGATCGACAACGCCACCATTGACGGCGTGCGGCCCACCCACCCCGGCCAGCGCATCCTCGGCTATGCCAAGACCCTGCGCTACGTGCCCAACCGCGAGGACCTGTTCAAGCGCTTCGGCGGCGGGTTCAATGCCCAGAAGCGAGCCATGGACACCGTCGAGCCGGACGACGTGGTCGTCATGGAGGCCCGCGGCGAGACGGGCACCGGAACCCTCGGGGACGTCCTGGCACTGCGCGCCCAGGTCCGGGGTGCCACAGCCGTGGTGACCGACGGCGGCGTGCGGGATTCCGCGGCCGTCGCCGAGGTCGGGCTGCAGGTCTACTCCAACGGCGCGCACCCGGCCGTGCTCGGCCGGCGCCATATCCCCTGGGAGGTGGGCGGGACGATCGCCTGCGGAGGCACCACGGTCCAGCCCGGGGACATCATCATCGGCGACGACGACGGCGTGGTGGTGGTTCCTCCCGCCCTGCTGGCCGAGGTGGTGGACGCCGCCTGGGAGCAGGAGCAGCAGGATGCCTGGGTCTACGAGCAGGTCGAGGCGGGGCATCCGGTGGACGGGCTGTTCCCGCCGAACGCCGAGTGGAAGTCGAAGTACGAGCAGTACCGTCAGTCCCGCGTGAACCAGGGCGAGCGATGACCACGATCAGTGCCGACATGGCCGAAGGGCGAGACCCGGTGAACCGGGGGGGAAGCGATCAGGACGCCGGGACGGGCTCGTCCAAGGCGGACGTGGCCTACCAGCGGATCCTGTCCGGCATCAACGCCGGGCGCTACGCCCCCGGAGCCAGGCTGGTGCTCGCCCAGCTCGCCGCCGAACTCGAGATGTCCGTGGTCCCCGTGCGGGAGGCCATCCGGCGCCTGCAGTCGGAATCGGTCGTGGCCTACACCCGCAACGTCGGGGCGACCGTGATCGGGATCGACCCGGAGATCTACCACGACACCATGGAGACCCTGGCCCTGGTCGAGGGATACTCCACCGCGTTGTGCGCCCCCCTGATCACCGCGGAGGAGATCGAGAGGGCCCGGGCGATCAACGAGCGGATGCGCGGGCTCCTGGCGGACTTCAACGCCGTGGAGTTCACCCGGCTCAACAAGGAATTCCACTCCGTGCTGTTCGAGCACCACCAGAACAGCCACATCCTGGACCTCGTCCACCGGGGCTGGGCCCGCCTGGCGGCGTTGCGCTCCTCGACCTTCGCCTACGTCCCCCACCGTGCCGACCGTTCGGTGGCCGAACACGACCACCTGCTGGACCTGATCGCCGCCGGCGCCGAGTTCGCCGCGGTGGAACAGGCCGCGCGCCACCACCGCCTCAACACCCTGAACGCCTACCTGGACCACGTCGCCGCAAGCAACGGCGACGCCGACTCATCATCTGTCTGACGACCGAGAGGACCATCATGACTGCACAGAGCAACGACTTCGTTCCCGCGAACCTGCCTTCGACAATCCAGCACTACATCGGCGGACAGCACGTCGACTCCATCGACGGTGACACGTTCGACGTGCTGAACCCGGTCACCAACCAGCCTTACTTGCAGGCCGCCTCCGGCAAGGTCGCGGATATCGACGCCGCCGTGGCCGCCGCGAAGGACGCCTTCGAGAACGGCCCCTGGCCGACCATGCTCCCGCGCGAGCGCTCCCGGGTGCTGCACAAGATCGCGGACATCGTGGAGACCCGCGGCCAGGAACTGGCCGAGATGGAGTGCTACGACACCGGGCTGCCGATCTCCCAGGCCCTGGGCCAGGCACGCCGGGCCGCCGAGAACTTCCGCTTCTTCGCCGACCTGATCGTGGCTCAGCACGATGACGCGTTCAAGGTCCCCGGCCGCCAGGCGAACTACGTCAACCGCAAGCCGATCGGCGTGGCCGGGCTCATCACCCCGTGGAACACCCCCTTCATGCTCGAGTCCTGGAAGCTGGGCCCGGCCATCGCCACCGGCAACACCGTGGTGCTCAAGCCGGCGGAGTTCACCCCGCTGTCCGCCTCCCTGTGGCCGGGCATCTTCGAGGAGGCCGGTCTGCCGGCCGGCGTGTTCAACATGGTCCACGGCTATGGCGAGGAGGGCTTCGCCGGGGACTCCCTGGTCAAGCACCCGGACGTGCCGCTGATCTCCTTCACCGGCGAGTCCCGCACCGGACAGCTCATCTTCGCCAACGCGGCCCCCTACCTGAAGGGCCTCTCCATGGAACTGGGCGGCAAGTCCCCGGCTGTGGTCTTCGAGGACGCGGACCTCGACTCGGCGATCGATGCCACCGTCTTCGGCGTCTTCTCCCTCAATGGCGAGCGCTGCACCGCCGGCTCCCGCATCCTGGTCCAGCGCGGCATCTACGACGAGTTCGTGGAGCGCTACTCGGCGCAGGCGAAGCGCGTGAAGGTCGGCCTGCCGCACGAGGAGTCCACCGAGGTCGGCGCCCTGGTCCACCCGGAGCACTTCGAGAAGGTCATGTCCTACGTGGAGATCGGCAAGTCCGAGGCCCGCCTGACCGCCGGCGGCGGCCGCCCGGACGAGTTCCCCGAGGGCAATTTCATCCAGCCGACGGTGTTCGCCGACGTCTCCCCGGAGGCTCGGATCTTCCAGGAGGAGATCTTCGGCCCGGTGGTGGCCATCACCCCCTTCGACACGGACGAGGAGGCGCTCGCACTGGCCAACAACACCAAGTACGGCCTGGCCGCGTACATCTGGACGAACGATCTGAAGCGGTCCCACAACTTCGCCCAGAGCGTCGAGGCCGGCATGGTGTGGCTGAACTCCAACAACGTCCGTGATCTGCGCACGCCCTTCGGCGGCGTGAAGGCCTCCGGCCTGGGGCACGAGGGCGGCTACCGCTCGATCGACTTCTACACCGACCAGCAGGCCGTGCACATCAACCTCGGCGAGGTCCACAACCCGGTCTTCGGCCGGCAGGAGCAGGCGGCCGAGGAGCTCCAGGCGTGACCTACCCCGGCCTTTCCACACCTGCCCCGTTGTCTGACCAGGCTTTCCAGGCTTTCCAGGCTTTCCCCCAAGAGTAAGGACCATCATGACCCACCTCGATGACCGGACGATGACGTCCTCCGGCTTCTATGTCTCCCAGGAAGCCCCCATCGTCTCCGACAACCCCGTCCCGACCCCGCAGGCCCCGGCCCCGGACATCCTGCGCTGCGCCTACATGGAGCTCGTGGTCACGGACCTGCAGCGCTCCCGCGAGTTCTACGTGGACGTGCTCGGTCTGACTGTGACCGACGAGGACGAGGACACGATCTACCTGCGGTCGCTGGAGGAGTTCATCCACCACAACCTGGTCCTGCGCAAGGGACCGGTGGCCGCAGTCGCCGTCTTCTCCTACCGTGTGCGCAGCCCAGAGGACCTGGACAAGGCCGTGGCCTTCTACGAGGAGCTCGGCTGCCGGGTGGAACGCCGCCAGGACGGATTCACCCGGGGCATCGGCGACTCCGTGCGCGTGGAGGACCCGCTGGGCTTCCCCTACGAGTTCTTCCACGAGGTGGAGCACGTCGAGCGTCTGGCCTGGCGCTACGACCTGTACACCCCGGGGGCGCTGGTCCGCCTGGACCACTTCAACCAGGTCACCCCGGACGTGCCACGGGCCACGAAGTTCTTGCAGGACCTGGGCTTCCGCGTCACCGAGGACATCCAGGACGACGAGGGCACGGTGTACGCCGCCTGGATGCGGCGCAAGCCGACCGTCCATGACACGGCCATGACCGGCGGCGACGGTCCGCGCATGCACCACGTCGCCTTTGCGACCCACGAGAAGCACAACATCCTGGCGATCTGCGACAAGATGGGCGCCCTGCGCATCTCGGACCGGATCGAGCGCGGTCCCGGCCGGCACGGGGTCTCCAATGCGTTCTACCTGTACATCCTGGACCCGGACGGCCACCGGATCGAGATCTACACCCAGGACTACTACACCGGCGATCCGGACAACCCCGTCGTCACCTGGGACGTGCATGACAACCAGCGCCGTGACTTCTGGGGAAACCCCGTGGTCCCCTCCTGGTACACCGAGGCCTCGCTGGTGCTGGACCTGGACGGCACGCCGCAAGAGGTCAAGGCCCGCGAGGAGAAGTCCGAGATGGACGTGACCATTGGTGCCGACGGCTTCTCCTACACCCGTGAAGGTGACCAGGACGGCACCTACCAGGGTGAAGCCGCCAAGGGCTTCAAACTCGGACACCAGCTGTAGAGGCAGGGGACACACGGACATGCTTGACCACTCAACGCACGTCGCTATCGCCGACGAGCTGCACCAGGCAGGACAGGACCGGAAGCCGGTTCCCCTGCTCACGGCGCGGTACCCGGACATGGGGATCGAGGACTCCTACGCGGTCCAGCGGATCTGGTCCCAGCGGCAGATCGACGCCGGCCGGAAGAAGGCCGGTCACAAGATCGGCCTGACATCCAAAGCCATGCAGGACGCCACCGGGATCGATGAACCGGACTACGGGGTGATCTTCGACGACATGGTCATGGAGTCCGGTCACGTCTACGAGTGGTCCCGTTACACGCATCCGCGGGTCGAGATGGAGCTGGCCTTCGTGCTGAAGGACACCCTGGCGGGCCCGGGCGTGACGCTGTTCGACGTCCTGCGCGCCACCGAGTATGTGGTGCCGGCGCTGGAGGTGCTGGACTCCCGGATCGAGATGGAAGGGCGCACGATCACCGACACCATCAGTGACAACGCCGCGATGGGTGCCATGGTGTTCGGTGGCCGCCCGGTGGCACCCGACGCCGTGGACCTGCGCTGGGTCGCCGGGATGCTGTCCCGGAACCAGGAGATCATCGAGACGGGCGTGGCCGCCGGGGTGCTCAACCACCCGGGCAACGGGGTGCACTGGCTGGCGAACCGGATCTCCGGGCACGGGGACGTGCTGGAGGCCGGGGAGATCATCCTGGCCGGCTCCTTCACCCGGCCCATGTGGGTCTATGCCGGGGACACCGTCTACGCCGACTACGGGAACCTGGGGACCGTGACATGCCAATTCGCCTAGATCCACAGCCCAGCTTCAAGAGCCTATTCAGTGCGCAGGCTCGCGCCGACCGGGACGGCCGGGCACCGGCCGGGATGTTCGTCAACTCGGCCGACCCCTCCGTCACCGAGATCTGCGCCTCTGCCGGCCTGGACTTCCTCCTGATCGACGGCGAGCACGCGCCTCTGGGGTTGGAGACCATCCAGTCCCAACTTCGGGCCATGGCCGGATACTCCGTGGTCCCCGTGGTCCGGGTGCCCGCCCTGGACCCGGTGCTGGTCAAGCAGTACCTGGACCTGGGTGCACAGTCCCTGGTCATCCCGATGGTGGACAGCGCCGAGGACGCCGAGCGGGCCGTCCGAGCGATGCACTACCCGCCGCGGGGCATGCGCGGGGTCGGTTCGGCCCTGGCGCGGTCGGCGCGCTGGAACCGGATCCCGGACTACCTGGCCCGTGCCGGGGACCTGGTCACCCTGATCGTCCAGATCGAGTCCGCGGCCGCCGTCGCCGCCGCCGGACAGATCGCGGGAGTGGACGGCGTGGACGGGATCTTCATCGGCCCCTCCGACCTGGCCGCCTCCATGGGCCTGCTCGGGCAGCAGAACCACCCGGACGTCGTCGCCGCGGTGAAGACCGTGATCGGGCAGGCCCGGGACGCCGGCACGTTCGTCGGCGTCAACGCCTTCGCCCCGGATCAGGCCCGGGACTACCTGGCGGCCGGCGCCGATTTCGTCAACGTGGGGGCCGACGTCGCCCTCCTGGCCCGCGCCACCGAGGCCCTCGCCGACACCTGGTGTGGCACCGGCACCACCGAATAGAACGCTAGAACACCTGTAGAGGAGACCACATGCTGTTTCACCACAACGGGTACGTGTCCGGGGACCCGCGAGTCCAGCCCGCCGCCGGCGTGGGCGTGGACCGTTCCGCCGAGCTGCCCGAGGCCATGGACGTCCTCGTGGTCGGCGCCGGACCGGCCGGCATGACCGCCACCGCCCAGTTGGCCAGCTTCCCCGAGGTCATGACCTGCCTCGTCGACCGCCGTCCGGAGCGGCTGGGGATCGGCCAGGCCGACGGCATCCAGGCCCGGAGTGTCGAGACGTTCCAGGCCTTCGGGTTCGCCGAGGAGATCGTCGCGGAGGCATACCACCTGACCGAGATGAACTTCTGGAAGCCGGACCCCCAGGAGAGCGGCCACATCATCCGGACCGCACGGGCCGTGGATGACCCGGCCGGGGTCAGTGAGTTCCCGCACCTGATCGTCAACCAGGCCCGGGTGCTGGACTACTTCGCCCGGTTCGCCCGCCATGCACCGTCCCGCACCGAGCCCTACTGGGGCTGGGAGTTCGTGTCCCTCGAGGTGGGCGAGGGCGAGTACCCGGTGACCGTCACGCTGAAGCGCACCGGTGAGACGCCCGACGGCGGCGTGAGGCCGGGCGAGACCCGGACCATCCGCACCAAGTACGTCATCGGCGGGGACGGCGCGCACTCGAAGGTCCGCCGGGACATCGGCGCCCAGCACGTCGGAGCCGTGTCCTACCACGCCTGGGGCGTCATGGACGTCATCGCCGAGTCCGACTTCCCGGATATTCGCACCAAGTGCGCCATTCAGTCCGAGCATGGCTCGATCCTGCATATCCCTCGCGAGGGCGGCTTCCTGTTCCGGATGTACGTGGACCTCGGTGAGGTGGATCAGAACGATGCGGGCGCCGTGCGCAAGACCCCGATCGAGTCGATCATCGCCCAGGCCAACCAGATCGTCTCGCCCTACACGGTGGACGTGAAGGATGTGGCGTGGTGGAGCGTCTACGAGGTGGGTCACCGGGTGACGGACCGGTTCGACGACGTCCTGGCCGAGGACGTCGGTCAGCGCCACCCCCACGTGTTCATCGCCGGCGACGCCTGTCATACGCACTCGGCGAAGGCCGGACAGGGCATGAACGTCTCCATCCAGGACGCGTTCAACCTCGGCTGGAAGCTGGGCCACGTGCTGACCGGGCTCAGCCCGGAATCGCTGCTGTCCACCTACTCGGCCGAGCGGCAGCCGGTGGCCCAGAAGCTCATCGACTTCGACCGTGAGTGGTCCTCGATGATGGCCGCCAAGCCGGAGGAGCTGGAGAGCGCCACCGCACTGGAGGACTACTACCAGAAGACCGCGGAGTTCCCGGCGGGCTTCATGACCGAGTACCCGGCCGGGCTGCTCGTGGCCGAGGCGTCCCACCAGGCGCTGGCCAGCGGATTCCCCCTCGGCAAGCGCTTCAAGGCCCACCCGGCCAAGCGCGTCTCCGACACGACTCCACACCACCTGGGCCACCAGCACACGGCGGACGGACGCTGGCGGATCTACGCCTTCGCCGACGCCGCCGTGTCCTCCGCTTCAGACTCGGCGCTGCGGACCTGGGCCGAGTGGCTGGACTCCGAGACCTCCCCGGTCCGGCGCTTCACCCCCGCGGGCCGGGACCTGGATGCGCTGTTCGACGTCCAGGTGATCTACCAGCAGCCCCACGAGGAGGTGGAGCTGATGAAGGCGCCCTCGATCTTCCGCCCGCAGGTCGGCCGGTTCCAGGTCTCCAACCTGAACAAGGTCTGGGGTGTGGACCCGGAGGACGACATCTTCGAGGCGCGCGGCCTGAGCCGCGACGGCGCGATCGTGGTGGTCCGTCCGGACCAGTACGTCTCCGCCGTGCTCCCGCTGACCGCCACGGACGAGCTGACGGACTTCTTCGAGCCGATCTTCACCCCGTGATCCCGGCGTGATCCGGTATCTACCAGTGGCTACCGGAGCACGCTGATGGCTGCCGGCGTCCGCTGGCCACACCAACTTTCACAGCATCACCCCAACGAGGTACCCATGACTGAAACCCGACACTCTGACCGGGCCAACCAGCGCCGCGTCGCTGCCGCCACCCTGGTCGGCACCACCGTGGAGTGGTATGACTTCTTCATCTACGCCACCATGGCCGGCCTGGTCTTCTCCCAGCTGTTCTTCGAGCCGGCGGGGGAGTCGATCGGCCTGCTGCTGTCCTTCGCGTCCGTGGGCATCTCCTTCCTGTTCCGCCCGCTCGGGGCGTTCCTGGCGGGCCACTATGGGGACAAGCTGGGCCGCCGCGTCATTCTGGTGGTCACGCTCATCATGATGGGCGGGGCCACGACCCTGATCGGCCTGTTGCCCACCTACGCGTCGGCAGGGGTCATCGCTCCGATCATGCTGATCCTGCTCCGCGTGCTGCAGGGCGTCTCCGCCGGTGGCGAGTGGGGTGGCGCGGCGCTGATGGCCGTGGAGCACGCCCCGGCGAAGCGCCGCGGACTGGCCGGCTCCATGCCCCAGCTGGGGGTTCCCCTGGGCCTGCTGCTGGCCACCGGGGTGACCGCCCTGATGACCGGCGTGATCTCCCCCGGGGACCAGTTCATCGAGTGGGGCTGGCGGATTCCCTTCATCGCCTCCGTGGTGCTGATCGGAGTCGGCTACTTCGTCCGGATGGCCGTGGACGAGTCCCCGGTGTTCAAGGAGATGGCGGAGAAGAAGGAGCAGACGAGTGTCCCGATCGTGGAACTGTTCCGCAAGTACTGGCACTTGGTGCTCCTGGCCTCGCTGATCTTCGTGGGCAACAACTCGGTGGGCTACATGTCCACGGGCGGTTTCATCCCCTCCTACGCCACTTCGGACGACATCGGGCTGGACAACACCGACGTGCTGATCGCCATGACGTTCGCCGCCTCGGTGTGGTTGCTCTCCACCCTCGGGGCCGGGATCCTCTCGGACTACATCGGGCGGAAGCGGACGTATCAGCTCGGCTATGTCTGGCTGATCCTGGCGGTCTGGCCCCTGTTCCTGCTCATCGATACCGGCAGCCTGGCGAACCTCTACCTGGGCCTGGGGATCATCTGCATCGGCACCGGGCTGACCTATGGGCCCCAGGCCGCCCTCTACTCGGAGCTGTTCCCCGCCTCCATCCGGTTCTCCGGGGTGTCCATCTCCTATGCGATCGGCGCCATCCTGGGCGGGGCGTTCGCGCCCATGATCGCCCAGGCCCTCCTGGACGTCACCGGATCCTCCGGGGCCATCGCCGTCTACCTCATCGGGATGTGCGTGGTGGCGCTGATCGCCGTGTCCCTGGTCCGGGACCGCTCCGGGATCGATCTGTCCATCCACAACCAGGCCGAGCAGGAGGTCGGAAGCACGGTGTTCGACCAGCGCCCGGTGCCGGCGGCCCGCGAGATGTCCTCGCATTAGGCTCACCCGGTCGCCGGCCGACCGGCGACTGGCCGGCGACCGATGGTCGGTCAGCGCCCGATTACCGCAGTCAGCGCCCGAACCGCGTCAACCGCAGGGAGTTCGCCACCACCAGGACGGAGCTGGCGGCCATCGCCGCACCGGCGAGCATCGGGTTCAGGAGGCCGAGGGCGGCCACCGGGATGCCGAGTGTGTTGTAGGCGAAGGCCCAGAACAGGTTCGACTTGATGATGCCCAGCGTCTTGCGGCTGAGCTGCACGGATTGGACCACCTGGCCCAGCGACGAGCCCATCACCGTGATGTCGGCGGCCTCGCGGGCCACGTCGGTGCCGGATCCCATGGCGATTCCGAGGTCGGCCTGGGCCAGGGCGGGGGCGTCGTTCACGCCGTCACCCACCATGGCCACCACGCGGCCGGCCTCCTGCAGCTCGATCACCTTGGCCACCTTGTCCTCAGGGCGTACCCCGGCGAACACGTCCTGCGCGGAGATCCCGACGGCGGCCGCCACCTGGGCGGCGACCTCGGCATTGTCTCCGGTCAGCAGGATGGGGCGCAGTCCGAGCCGCTTGAACTCGGCGATCGCCGGAGCCGACGACTCCTTGATGGTGTCCTGCAGGGAGATGATCCCGGCGACCTGGCCGTCCACGGAGACCCAGATCGCGGTGGCGCCCGCGGCCTCGGCGTCGGCGAGCTGCTGCTGCTCATCGGCAGTCAGGCTGCCGGAGCTCAACTGGGTGGCGATGTAGCTGGACCGCCCTGCGGCCACCGTGTGGGTCCGGAAGTCAGCTGGACCAGGCTCACCCAGCGTTTGAGTCGGGAGTTGCTGTGGCGATTGGCGCCCTATCGCCACGGCAACTCCCGAGTCGTCACGGTGGTTCCGCGGGAACGCGACCGTGCCGCGCACTCCACCGCCGGCGGCGGACTCGAAGCCGGTCACCTCCGGGACGGTGCTGCCCGAGAAATCTGCCGAGTCTGAATAGTCCGAAGCCTCCGAAGAGGCAGCAGCGTCTCGGGCCGCCGTGGTGATCGCGGCGGCGATCGGGTGCTCCGAGTGCGACTCGACGGCCCCGGCCAGGCGCAGGACCTGGTCGGCGTCGTGGCCATTGAGGGGCGTGACGGCGGTGACGGCGAGGTCGCCGGCCGTCACGGTGCCGGTCTTGTCCAGCACGATCGTGTCCACGGTGCGGGTGTCCTCAAGGACCTCCGGGCCGCGGATGAGGATGCCCAGCTGGGAGGCCCGGCCGGTGCCGGCCAGCAACCCTACGGGAGTGGCCAGGCCCAGCGCGCAGGGGCAGGCGATGACCAGGACGGCGACGGCGGCGCGGAAGGCCGCGTGCAGGTCACCTGAGAAGAGGAGCCAGAGGGCGAAGGTGATCACTGCGATCACAAGCACGATCGGCACGAAGACTGCGGAGATGCGGTCCGCCAGCCTGGCGATCGGGGCCTTGCCCGTCTGGGCGTCGGAGACGAGCCGGCCCATCTGGGCGAGCGTGGTGTCCGAGCCGGTGCGGGTGGCACGGACCAGAAGCCGTCCAGAGGTGTTGACGGTGGCTCCAGTGACGGTGTCCTCCGGGCCGACCTCCTCGGGGACCGATTCACCGGTGATCAGCGAGGTGTCCACGGCGGAATGTCCGGAGACCACGTAGCCGTCCGTGGCGACCTTCTCACCCGGGCGGACCACGAACTCATCACCGGGCACCAGTTGGGCCGCCGGAACGGTGACCTCCACGCCGTCGCGCAGCACCGTGGCGGTCTTGGCGCCGAGGTCCAGCAACGACTTCAGGGCATGGCCAGCCCGCTTCTTGGCGCGCGCCTCCAACCAACGGCCGAGGAGCAGGAAAGTCGTGACCACGCCGGCGGTCTCGAAGTACAGCTGGTGATCGGCCATGGAGGCCATGCCTCCGCCGCCCATGGCGGCACCCGCATGGGCGGTCATGTCCGGCTCCAGCAGGAGTTCGGCCGTGGAGAAGCCCCAGGCGGCGAGCACGCCGATCGAGACGAGGGTGTCCATGGTGGACGAACCGTGGCGGGCGGCCTTGAAAGCGGCGGTGTGGAACGGCCAGGCCGCCCAGAAGGTCACCGGTGTGGCCAGGGCGAGGGCCACCCAACCCCAGTGCGGAAACTGCAGGGCGGGGACCATGGAGATCAGGAAGAGCGGGAGGGTGAGGACAGCGGCCCCGATGAGCCGAGGCTTGACCACGTCGCCCGAGGGTCCGTGGTTCAGGTGGTTCTCGTGTCCCTCGTGCCCGTCAGGTCCGTGGTTGCTGTGGGTGCCCTGGACGTCGTGTTCGCCCTGATGGCCGTGGCCATCGTGATCTGGGTGGTTGTCGTGCTTGCCGTGGTCGCCGTCGCTCGACTCCTCGCCGTCGCCGAGCTCGGGGTGACCAGACCTCGTGACGGTAGCGGAGGCGGTACTGGTGCCGGTGTCACTTGGTGCGCGGCGGATCGAGGCGGAGTAGCCGGCCCGGTCGACGGCGGCAATGATCTCCTCGTCGGTGACGGAGGTCGGGACCGTGACAGCGGCGGCCTCCAAGGGCAGATTGACCGTGGCGGTGACGCCCTCGAGCTTGCCGAGCTTGCGCTCCACCCGTCCGACGCACGAGGCGCACGTCATGCCGGTGATGTCCAGATCCACCCGGCGAGTGCCGCTGTCCTCGGCGGCTGCGCTCTTCACTGTTTCGCTCATGGCAAGCTTTCCTGTCCATCTCGTGTTCCCTGCGGGCCGCAACTGACCGTTGCGGGCCGTTGCCGGCCGCCGCTCGTACTTGTTGCCCTGATGTCCTGATGCCTTGTCCAGCGGTTGCCGGCCGGCCGTTGCCCGGCTGACACTCCTGCCGGATCAGACCTGATCAGACCAGGTCGAGTCCGGGGGTGGCCACGGCGTAGCCGGCCTCTTCGACGGCGGCCTTCAGATCCTCGGGGGCCGGGGCGCGCCCTTCGGTGGCGACGGTGGCAATGGAGGTTCCTCCGGCCACGAGCGTGACGTCGACGCCGGTGACGCCCGGCAGTTCCTGGAGTTCCTCGGTGACGCTCGCAACGCAGTGATTGCAGGTCATGCCGTTGATCTTGATGTCGGTGGTGGTCATGGTGATCCTCCGTAGGGTGATGATGTCGTGTTGGGCGGTCGGCGGCGAGCCGGTCAGCGCATGAGCCGGGCGATGGCGGCGGTGGCCTCGGCGACCTTGGCCTGCACGGCCTCGTCATTGCCGGTGTCCCGGGACTCGCGGGCGGCATCAGCCACGCAGTGACCCATGTGGTCCTCGAGCAAGCCCAGGCTGACGGCGTGCAGGGCCTTCGTGGCTGCGGCGACCTGGGTCAGGATGTCGATGCAGTACTTGTCCTCGTCCACCATCTTGGAGATGCCGCGGACCTGCCCCTCGATGCGGCGCAACCGCTTGAGGTAGGCATCCTTGCTGGGGCTGTACCCGTGGTGCTCCCCGGCTGCGGCCTCCACAGATGTGGCGTCCGTCCCTGCGGTGACCGAGGCAGGCTGGGCGTCCAAGCCGGAGGCGCTGTGAGGGTCCGTGATGTCAGTGCTCATGACTCGAAGGTATACCCCACTGGGGTATTGAGTCAACTACCCCTAGGGGGTATGCACCACCGGCTGTTCCCGTGCGGGTCAGGAGTGCAGGTGCCCTTCATGGTCCCGGTGGCTGGGTGGCTCCAGTTGGAACGTGCTGTGGTCCAAGGGCAAGGCGAAGTGCTCGGCCACGCAGTCCTGCAGTGACCGCAGGATCTCCATGGTGTGTCCGTCCCCGAAGCAGCCGTGCTCCACCACCACGTGGGCCGTGAGCACGGGCGTCCCGGTGTCGATCCGGGAGACGTGCAGGTCGTGGACCTCGAGCACGTGGGGCTGCCCGAGCAGGTGGGTCCGGATCTCCGTGAGATCCAGCTCCCGGGGAACGGACTCGAGCAGGACGCTGCCGGCTTCCCGCAGGATTACGAGCGCGCGCGGAAGGATGAGTGCGGCGATGACCATTCCGGCCAGGGCGTCCGCACGGGTCCAGCCGGTAGTCGCGACGACCACGGCACTGATGATGACGGCGACCGAGCCGAGGGCGTCATTGACGACCTCCAGGAACGCGGCCCTCAGGTTCAGTGACCCGTCTCGCCCGCCGGCCAGGACGGCCAGGGCCACCAGGTTGCCGGCCAGGCCGATGATGCCGAAGGCCAGCAGCACGTCGGCGTCGACGTCGGCCGGCTCGGCGAGGCGCCGGAGGCCCTCGATGAGCGCATAGATCCCGACGGCGAGCAACACCGTCGCCTGGGCGCCGGCGGCCAGCACTTCGGTTCGGAGCAGCCCCCAGGTCCGGCGGTCGGTGGGCGGGCGCAGCATCAGGTTGGCCGCGACGAGCGCGACCAGCAGGCCTCCGGCGTCGGTGAGCATGTGGCCGGCGTCCACGAGCAGGGCCAGGCTCCCAGTCAGCCAGGCGCCGATCACCTCGGCGACGAGGATGCTGGCGGTGATGCCGAAGGCGATTGCGAGTCGGCTCCGCGAGGATCCGGCACCGTGCTGGTGGCCGGGCCCGTGCGTCGAGTCAGTCATGCCGTGATGATAGGCCGCCGGGTCTCCGGCCCGGGCCACAGGCCGGTGTGGACCCTGTACCAGCCTGTGGTGCGGCGCCCGCACGAGTGTGGGGCGGGGGCGTCAGGCGCTCATCTGCAGGGGCGGATGGTCGCGACGACCGGGCCCAGTCCCAGTGTCGGCCCCCGCTTCGGCCCCGGTCCCAGCATTGGCGGTATCGGTGCCGACCTCACGCATCAGATCAAGGACGCGCGCCTCGAGGTCGTCCCGCATGGCCCGGATGTCCTCGAGGGACCGTCCCACGAAGTTGGGGATGTCCCACTCGCGGTAGTCCTTGCCGGGCAGGTGCTCCACCTGGTCGCCGCAGGACAGGGTGACCACGTGCTGGGCGGCGGCGTGGACATCCCCGGACAGCGGCTTGGGGTAGGCCTGGTCCAGAGGGATGCCGATCTCGGCCATGACGGCCACGGCGTCCTCATAGAGGTGGCCCACCGGCGCCAGGCCGGCGGAGCGGGCCGTGACCCGCCCCTCCGAGTGCTTGAGCATCAGGGAGGCGGCCATCTGGGACCGGCCGGCGTTGGCGTCATCAACGAACAGCACGCGGGGCAGGGGCGATTCGATGATCCCCTGGGTGATGCCGAGGGCGCGCAACTGGCTGTCCGCGAAGTTGCCGGCCAGCAGGGGCAGGAAGGTCTTCACGGCGGCCCGGCGGTCCATCTCCTGGTAGGCCTCCTCCAGGATCCGGTCGACCGTGGCGCGATCAGCCACCTGGGCATACCGCTCGTGGAGGTGGGCCGCCGTCCGTTCCAGGACGTGGCGGTCCAACTCGGGGACGGCGTCGGCGGCATCGGCAACATCGGACCCGTGATGGTCCAGAGCCGTGTCCAAGGGATTCTGGTGCGTGGTCATGGCTGCTCCTGGGTGGGAGTGGGGGTCAGGCGGCTGCTGTCATCCCGTCTAGGTTTTCGATGGCCTTGTCCTCGGGAGCGCCGGCCGCGGCGGTGCGGTCAGCGATCTCGCGCAGGCGGGTCTCGGCCTGGCTCAGAGCGAGGGTGGGCAGGTAGGTCTTCAGCCGGGCCGTGCGGTTCAGCTCGCGATAGGCGGCGTGGACCGTGCGGCGGATGAGCCCACCGTCCAGGACCTGGGCGAACTTCGCCTGCAGGTCAGCGACTCCACGGGACAGCACGCGGGCATGGACGATCTGGTTGGCCCCGGTGGGCAATGCGCCGTTCATGCCGTTGCTGGTGGCGGGGGCCATCGCGTGGCGGCCGGCCGTCCGGGCAGAGCGGATCTCGGCCTCGGTGGCCAGGTTCTCGGTCATGACATGGGTGGTCATGGGCACCTCCTTCTGTGGGCCCGCCAACCCTTCGTCGGCGGGTCCGCCTCCTTCGCAAAGTGAACAAAAGGTAAACGGAGTATGAATCAGCATAGTCCAGTCGGCATCAAAACGGTAGAAGGTCGTTCCGTGCGTCCGTCCATGAAGCGTCGGGCATTGGGCCCGGGTGAGCACCGCGTGCCACTATCGTCAACGTGACGGACTTCAGCGCAGCCCCAGCAACCGCCACCGGTCGGTCGTCGGTGACCAGGGTCCCGGAGGGCCATTCCCGCCCGCTCGACAGGCTCCTGTCGGTCCGCCGGCTCACCAGCCCCGTGGCCCGCGAGTCCCTGGCCATCTGGGTGGCCATCGCCGCCGGAGCCGCGGGAGCCACCGTCGGGCTGGTGGTGTTCTTTGGGCGCCGTGCACCCCTGTCCGGCGACTGGTCGGTGGGTACCGCGGCGGCGATCCTGACCGCCGTGGCCGCCGGACTCGCCTGCCTGGTGGGGCTGGCTCGCTCCACGCGCACCACCCACCAGTGGATGACGCAGCGGCACTGGGGCTGGATGGTGGCGGATGCCGTCGGGCTCGTGGTGGTCCACGGAGCGATCGCGGTGATGGCCTGCCTGGCCTTGTTCCGCCTGTTCCAGGAGGCCTTCACCGGTCTGACCGTGGACGGCATCGCCTCCACGGTCATGCTGACGCTCACCGGCACCGTGGCGGGCTACCTCGGGTTCAACTCCTCGGCGCGGATCTCCACCCGATCCCTGTCCACCCTGCTGGCGCTGTTCATGGCCTCTGGGATGATCGTCTCGATGCTCCTGGCGGAGAACCCGTTCTGGTGGCACGCCTTCTTCTCCGAACTCGGCACCGGGCAGGCCGGGATCCTCTCCTTCTGGACGTTCAACACCACCCTCACGGTCTCCGGGCTGGTGCTGACCACCCTGTCCTCCTTCATCACCCAGGACCTGTTCACCTGGGCGCGGGCCCGGGCTCGGCTGGGCATCCGCAAGGCGAGGATCGGCGTGCTGCGCTGGTCCCTGTTCGTCATCGGGCTCTGCATGATGGGCGCCGGGGTGGTCCCGATCAACTTCTCCGACCCCGTGCACTCCACGTTCATCCGCATCCTCGGCGTGGTGTTCATCGTGCTGCTGGCCAGCATCCAGATCTGGCTCCCCGGCTTCCCGCCCGCCGTCTACGTGGGCACGTACCTCATGCTCGGCCTGGGCATCATCGCCACCCTGCTGTGGTTCCCGCTGCGCTACTACAACCTGACCGGCTTCGAACTCGCCATGGGTGGGGTGATCTACGCCTGGCTCGTGGTCTTCATCCGCAACCTCGATGCCGTGCTCACCGAGGCCGGCATGGGCGACCGGGCCCGGGACGCGGCCGTCCAGGAGGCGGTGGATGCCGTGGATGCGGTTCAGGAGACTGACGAGGCTGCTCCGCCAGTGCCGGAGCGGCCCGCCGCCGCTGCGGTCCCGGTCTCCACCGCACCCTTCACGACGCCGGGCCGGCAGCCGGACGGTCGGCCCGCCTACCGTGGGTGGACGGTTGGTCCAGGCGGTCCAGGCGGTCCAGGCGGTCCAGGCAGACCAGGCGATCCCGGGGGACCGCGGTGACCGCCGCGGGCGACCGGCGAGGTCAGGGCAGGTCCAGCCGATACCGTGCGGCGCCGACCACCACGGAGGGCCTGGCCCGGGAGGCAGTGGTGCTGGCCGGTGCCGGGGCGGCCATCCTGCTGCAGGTATCCCACCCGTCCGTGGGTGCCGGGGTGGCACAACACTCCGACTTCGCTGCCGACCCGCTCAAGCGTCTGCGCCACACCCTGCAGTTCGTCTATGCCGCCGTGCTCCCGGAGGCGAGTGCCGCGAGAGAGCGGGTCGCCGGCTGGGTGGGCGCCGCGCACGGTCCGGTCCGCGGCACGGATGCCACTGGACGTTCATACTCCGCCGCTGATCCGCAAGCCCAGCTCTGGGTCACGGCCACCCTCTACTGGGCGGCTGAGCAGGCGCGGTGGCGGATCTGGGGCGAGTGGCCGGACGTGGTTACCGGCGGCCCTACAGGCCTTGCAGTTCCTGCAGATCCTGCAGTTCCTGCAGATCCTGCAGATCCTGCAGATCCTGCAGATCCTGCAGACCAAGCCGTGGCCAAAGCCGAGGCGGTCTATCGCGACTACGCCGTCCTGGGGACCCTGCTGGGCATGCCCGCCGACCTCTGGCCCGAGGACCGGGCGGCCTTCGCACGGTACTGGGACGCCGCCGTCGTGAACCTGGAGGTGACGGATGATGCCCGGGCGATCTGCCGAGACCTGTTCGCCGCTGAGGCGGCGCCGTGGTGGCTCCGGCGACTGATGCCGTTGGTGCGGTTCGTCTCGGCCGGCATGCTGCCCGTGCGGATCCGTCTCCAGCTCGGTCTCGACTGGGACGGTGCCGACTCCCGGCGGGAGGATGCACTGTGGGGCGTGCTCCGGGCGGTGTACCCGCGGCTTCCCCTGCGATGGCGTCAGCTGCCCGCGCGGCTGGTGGTGCGCACCCTTCGGGTCTGAACCGGTGGAGGGCCCCGACTGTGCCGGCTCGCGAGGCTTTGCCGTGAGGAGGCACCGCGCTGGCACAATGCTGGGATGACCACCTCACCAGCGTCCGGGCCGTCGAACCGCCCCGCGGCGGTCTCGTGGATATACCTGGCGGTCTGCGTGGTCTTGGTGTCCCTCAACCTGCGGACCCTGTTCTCGAGCATCTCGGCCATCCTCCCGGAGATCGTCGCCGCCACCGGCCTGCCGGCCTGGGGTGCCACCGTGCTGACGACCGTACCGACCACCCTGCTCGGGCTCTTCGCGCCGTTCGCGCCGGCCCTCGCCCGCCGCTTCGGCACCTGGCAGGTGCTGGCCGGTGCGCTGGTGCTGCTGACGCTCGGCCTGGTGCTGCGCTCGGTCCCCGTCCCCGACGGCGGCGCCATGCCCACCCTCCTGGCCGGCACCGTGGTCTCCGGGGCGGCGATCGCCCTGGCCAACGTGGTGCTGCCCAGCATCGTCAAACAGGACTTCTCCGAGCATCAGGGCCTGATGAGCGGGCTGTACACCACCGCGATCTGTGGTTCCGCGGCCCTCGGCGCCGGGCTGACCTTCCCCGTCTACGAGGCGGTGGGGGACTGGAACCTGGCCTTGGGCGTCTGGTCCGTGCCCGTGGCGGTGGCCGCTGCCCTGCTCATCCCCGTGATCCTGCGGCACCGTTCCTCCGCCCGGGTCTCCACCTCGACCACGGGGCGCAGCCCGTTGACCTCACCGGTCGCGTGGCACATCACCGCCATGATGGTCTGCCAGGCCATGACCTCCTTCACCTGCTTCGCCTGGCTCGCCCCGATCCTGCGGGAACGGGGGATCGACGGCGGCCCAGCCGGGGGGATCGTGGCCTTCTCCATCGTCCTGCAGATGGCCGGATCGCTCCTGGGCCCGGTCTGGGCGACGCGGTTGCGCTCGCAGTCGTGGCTGAACGTGGCCGCCGCCGTGCTCACCGGCGGCGGTTTCATCCTGGCCATCCACGGCCCGTTGTCCGGGATCTGGTGGTGGACCGGCATCCTCGGCGTCGGCCAGGGTGCGCTGACCGCGTTGGCCCTGACCATGATCACGTTGCGCAGCACCACGCCCCACATGGCGATCCGGGTCTCCGGCATGATGCAGGGTCTGGGGTATGGCCTGGGCTCGGCCGGGACCTTCATCACCGGCCAGATCTTCGCCACCACGGGGTCCTTCGGGCCAGCAGCCTGGCTGTTCGCCGCCTCCGGGCTCGGTGCCGCGACCTTCGGCTGGCTGGCGGGCCGGGACCGGACGATCGCGGACTGAGCGGCGGCCTTGCCGCCTGACTGACTGACGGGGGCAGAGTGGGGCTGACCGGCGGGCCGGCTGACCGGCGGGCCGACTGGGCCTGCCCCCGCGTTGCGCACCCTGCTAGGCGGATCATCGTCGATATCCTTCTGGGTGACCCACAGGCGAGTCCGGCCTGCGGCGCCTGTGCAGGGGGTCGCCTGCGGAATTCCCGGAGCCGTCTTGAAGCGGGCGCCGGGTGAAGGGAAGCCACGCCACGTGACCGTCCTCCTGAATATCGTGCCGCGCGGCAAGGCGGACAAGGGCGGCCTCCGGGCCGTCTGCGCCGCCGCCGTCGAGTCCTACACGCCTTTCCTGGGCCCCCGCTACGGCCAGGAGCCCGTGATCCACCGTGCCCTGTCCTCCGGTGCAGTGCTGATCGAGTGGCCGGCCACGGCGGCGCGCCACACCCGCCGCAGAGGCACTCGGTGGGCCTCGGCGACGTTCCCCGGCGTCGGTGACGAGCTGCTGCGTTCGTCCGGGCTCTTCGGCCAACCGATGGAGATGCGCACCCCCGTGGGGGGCAGCTACATGGCCATCTCCGGAAACCGGCAGGAGATCTTCGCCTGGAACACGGTTCCGGCCCTCGAGGCCGTGCACTACGGCGAAGACGCCGACTACTTCTATGTTTCCAACCGCCCCCTGGCCATCGCCCTGGCCATGGCCCGAGGTGACGTCGACGCGATCGAGACCAGCGACGACTACCTGGCCGAGGCGCTCAACTTCGGCTTCTCGATGTCCGGCCAGACCCCCTTCGCCGGCGTGACGACCATCCCCACGCGGAGCGCGGTGAAGATCTCCGGGGGACGGCTGGAGGTGGTGGACGGGCCCGCAAGGCCCCCGGCCGGGATCGTCCAGACGGAGGACCCGTTCAGCCCGGGTGTGGCCGAACTCGAGGCGGCGCTGAACAGCTCCACCGACCGTCTCCTGGCCGCCTTGCCCGAGAAGACCATCCAGCTGCGTCTGAGCGGCGGCAAAGACAGCCGCCTGCTGCTGGGGCTCTTGCGGAACCGGGGCGTGCAGGACCTCCATGCGGTCACTCAGGGCGATGAGAACAGCGAGGAGGTGATGGTCGCGGCGCAGCTGGCCGAGATGACCGGCATCCAGCACTCCGTGGTTCGGCCGGCCCTGAGCGTTCCCAGTAGCGTCATCGACTCCTTCACGCAGTCCCTCCGGGATGGCCAGGGGTATTTCCTGTCCGAGGCCATCGGCGCCCCCTATGCCTTCGCTGACCCCTTCGTGGTCGGGGAAGGCTATGCCTCTGGGCAGTGGCCCACGTTCAAGGGCCTCTATCAGCGCAAGAAGAGCATCGTGCAGGAGGACCTGGACCGCGAGTGGGCGGCGCACAACGCCCAGATCCTGACACCGGAACTCAACGAGAAGACGGCGCAGGCCTTGCTGGACTGGGCGGAGTCCATGCCCGGCAGCACCCCGGCGGACATCCTCTACGCCTACGGCAGGGACATCCGCGCCAGCCGATACATGCAGGCCAGCACCGTGGTGGTGGACGCGTACTCCCAGGTGTTCTTCCCCTTCGCGGACTCCGAGGTCACCGCCGTCTCGGATGCCCTGTCTCCCTACCTTCGCTTCTCCCATGTCGCGATGTTCATGGTGATGCGCCGGGTGTGGAACGAGTCGCTGGCCGTCCCCTTCGCCCGCGGCGGCCGGTTCCGGTTCGAGCGGGACGGGCCCTCCGAGAAGCTCAGCGGTCCGGACTTCGCGCAGCGCACGGCCACCCCCGAACCCTGGCCGGTCACCGTGCTGGGCGCCGAGCGGATGGCGGAGGTCCCGGACCGGATGCTGCTCGATGAGCCCCTGACGGCCAGTGCCCGCTATCTGCTGGACTGCGCCGGCTGGCCGCGCCTGGAGCAGATCCTGAACCCCGGCTTCGTGGCCCTGATCCGCAAGCTGGCCGCCATGGAGACGGAGCATGAGGCGCTGATGTTCCTGCGGTCGAAGATGCGCAGGATCCATACCCAGGTCAATCTCTCGCGCGCGATCCTGGCCGACCGGTGGCTGTCTCGGGAGTGGCTGCGTCCCTAGGATCGCTTCGTCAGTCTCCTGTCCACCGATTGGACACTCATGGGAGAATGGCGGGGATGGCTGAGACTTCTCGTCCCCGCGGAGGGGACCACGGTACGGACCGCACTGACCGGACCCCGGCGCGCCGGAAGGCGCCCCAGGCCCGGCACACGGCTGTCCCCGCCGCCGATCCCACGGATGCCCACCTGGAGCATGCGCGGGACGGCAAGCTCAAGCTGAACCGCCCGAAGCGTGGACTGATCGACGAGACCGAGGCCCAGCAGATCGCCGAGGACCGTGCCCGGCTGCAGCAGCAGGGAATCGGCGGGCCGCTGGACGGGCGGATGCTCTCCAACCCGGCCGCCACGGACGGAGACCGGCCCCAGGTCCGTCCCCAGGCCGAGGGCTGGAAGCAGCAGACCACCGATGACGGCCGGCCGCTGCTGCAGTTCAAGCAGCCTCGCGTGGCGCAGCCCAAGACCCACCTGGCGGACCTGACGCTCGCCGAGCGCCAGGCCAAGGTGGCCGAACTGGGGTTGCCGACGTTCCGCGCCAAGCAGCTCTCCAACCACTATTTCAACCATTTCACCTCGGACCCGGACCGGATGACGGACCTGCCGAAGAGCGCCCGCGAGATGCTCGTGGCGGAGATGTTGCCGCCGTTGCTGACCGAGGTCCGTCGGCTCACCACGGACAACGGGGACACCATCAAGTTCCTCTGGCGCCTGTTCGACGGCGCCCTCGTGGAGTCCGTGCTCATGCGCTACCCGGGACGGGTGACCCTGTGCGTGTCCAGCCAGGCTGGCTGCGGCATGAACTGCCCCTTCTGTGCCACGGGCCAGAACGGGCTGACCCGCAACATGTCCACGGCCGAGATCGTGGAGCAGGTGGTCCGCGCCAATGAGGTCATCGCCGAGGGGGCCCTGGGCGGGCTGCGCAAGGACGGCGGCCACAATGCCGAGCGCGTCACCAACATCGTGTTCATGGGCATGGGCGAGCCGCTGGCCAACTACAAGCGGGTCATCGCCTCGTTGCGCCGCATGGTGGATCCGGCCCCCGCCGGCCTGGGCATGTCCGCCCGCCACATCACCGTCTCCACGGTGGGTCTGGTGCCGGCCATCAACAGGCTGGCCGAGGAGGGCATCCCGGTCACCTTCGCCCTGTCCCTGCACGCCCCGGACGACGAGCTGCGGGACGAGCTCATCCCCGTGAACTCGCGGTGGAAGGCGGATGAGGCGATCGACGCGGCGTACAACTACTTCGTCAAGACCGGCCGGCGGGTGTCCATCGAGTACGCGCTGATCAAGGACATGAACGACCATGCCTGGCGCGCTGACCTGCTGGGCAAGAAGCTCAACGCCCGCGGGCGCGGCTGGGTGCACGTGAACCCGATCCCGCTGAACCCGACGCCGGGCTCGATCTGGACCTCATCAGAACCGGATGTCACCGACGAGTTCATCAACCGCCTCGAGGCCGCCGGCATCCCCACCACGCTGCGGGACACCCGGGGCAAGGAGATCGACGGCGCCTGCGGCCAGCTGGCTGCCGAGGGGGACGAGGAGGCGGACGGAGCCGTGACCGAGGCCGACGGCCGCACCGGCTCAGGGGCCTCCGCCTCGATCGACATCCGCGGCTAGTACCCGGGGGCGACGCCGGACGGAGACGTCCGCTGGACGCCGGCCGGCCGGCGTCGGGCCCGTGGTTTTCTCCTGTGGGGCCTTAGGCGCGGACCAGCCGCGCGAGGTGCTGGACGGCCAGTTGATAGCCGTGCACCCCGGCTCCGGCGATGACCGCGTTGGCCACCTTGGAGACGTAGGAGTGATGGCGGAACTCCTCGCGCTGGTGGATGTTGGTGACGTGCACCTCCACCAGCGGCAGCTCGGCGGCCAGCAACGCGTCCATGATGGCCACGGACGTGGTGGTGTAGCCGGCGGGATTCAGGATGATTCCGCACGCCTCCGCCCGGGCCTCCTGGATCCAGTCTACGAGGGTGCCCTCGTGGTTGGACTGGCGGAAGTCCACCGTCAGACCCTGCTCGGTGGCGGCCTCCTCACAGAGGAGCTGCACATCGGCCAGGGTGGTGGTGCCGTATTTGTCCGGCTCGCGTTGGCCCAACAGGTTCAGGTTGGGGCCGTTCAGCACGAAGAGGGGCTTGGTCATGGTCACGACCTTATCGCCCGGAACGCGGATTCGAGCCGTGGTGCAGCCCGGCCTCGGTCTCTGCGTCAGACACCGGGTTGCCGAGCTCGCGCAATGGCGTCTTGTAGGTCTCCCGGGTGGTCAACGCCACGAGGGTCGCCAGGATGGTGGCGCCGGTGACGATCCAGGCGGCCGGGCCCCAGTTCGCATAGTTGTCCCCCACCAGGGCGGTGGCGATCATCGGGGTGAAGCCGGAGACCAGGATGCCCACCTGGAGGCCCACGGCGACGCCGGAGTAGCGCACCTTGACGTTGAACAGCTCGGAGAACCAGGCCGGGTAGACCGCGTTGGACATGGCGTAGGTGACGCCCAGGATGATGGTGGAGGTGACGAAGATCAGCGCGATGTTCGCGGTGGCGATCGCGTTGAAGTACACCCAGATCATCACGGCGGTGGTGGCCGTGCCGGCGATGAAGGTCGGCTTGCGGCCGATCTTGTCCGAGAGGTAGGCGGCCGCCGGAGTGGTGAAGATGGCCACGATGTTGCCGACGATGGTCACCCACAGCATGGTGGAGGAGTCGATGCCCACGGACGTGGCGTAGGAGAGGCCGAAGGCCTGCATCAGGGTGTTGGTCACGACCTGCAGGGACAGGATGGAGATCTGCACGAACTGCACCGGGTGGGTCTTGAGCATGACCAGGAAGGGGGCCTTCTCCTGCTCGCCGGCGTCCTTGGTCTCCTGGAAGTCCTCGGGTTCGGCGAGCTGCCGGCGCACGAACCAGGCGACGGCGAGCACGAGGATGGACGCCAGGAACGGCAGGCGCCAGCCCCAGCTGAGGCGGTCGGCCTCGTCCATGGCGGTGATCGGCAGGAAGGCCAGGGAGGCCAGCACGATGCCGGCGGCGATGCCGGAGATGGAGAACGACGGGAAGAACCCGCGCAGGCCCACCGGCGCCTCCTCAGTGCTCAGCGCAGACGCGCCGGCGATCTCGGCACCGGCGGACAGGCCCTGGGCCAACCGCAGCACCACGAGCAGGATCGGGGCCCAGAGGCCGATCTGCTGGTACGTGGGCAGCACGCCGATGAGGAAGGTCGCCACACCCATCAACAGCAACGTGGCCAGCAGGATGGACTTCCGGCCGACCCGGTCGCCCAAGTGGCCGAAGAAGAGGGCGCCGAACGGACGGGCCACGTAGGCCACGCCCAGGGTGCCGAACGAGGCCACCATGGTCAGGGCGTCACTGCCCGTGTCCGGGAAGAAGATGTAGGGGAAGACCAGTGAGGCGGCCGTGGCATAGACGAAGAAGTCGTAGTACTCGAGGGCGCCGCCGAGGAAGGCGGACCAGCCGGCCCGCTTGGCGCGGGTCATCCGGTACTGCTGCTGTTCCGGCGTCAGGGTCTCCAGCGCGCCGCTGGTGTCCTGCTGGATGGTGGTGCTCATGTGTTCTCCCAGGGGGACGTGGTCGTGGCCGGCCTCGGTTCCGGGGCCGCCTCCGCGAGTTCTGCTCGCGGGGCGGTCGAACCACCGGAAGGAGGAGGTGGCCGGTGACACTCGTTGCTGTGAACGCGGTCACGGTGCTTCAGAGAAGCTTTCCTTCCGGGCCTGAGCCTGACAAAACACGGCCCATTGAATGGGCTAGGCTCGCTTCCGTGCCCAGGTGTCGACGTGGGTGTTGACGTGGGTGTCGAGGAGGGCGTGCTGATGTGTACGCCAGTCCCGACGAGAGGACGTGGCGGTGGCCAATTCGAGGTCCGGTGAATCGGTTGTGTCCAGGGTGGCGCGCCTGTTGCAGTGCTTCGACGCCGACCACGGTGAGCTCTCGGCCGCCGAGTTGGCCGAGCGGGCCGGGCTGTCCACGTCCACCACCCACCGGCTGGCCTCGGCCATGGCGGAGGACGGTCTGCTCTTCCGCACGGGCCGCGGCCGCTTTCGGATCGGCCTGGCCCTGTGGGAGGCGGGCCAGCGTGGCACCCGGTTTCAGGCCTTCTCCCAGTTGGCCCTGCCGTTCATGGAGGCCATCCATGTCACGCTGAAGCAGAATGTCAGCCTTTCCATCCTGGATGAGTCGACGGCGGAGATCGTCTACCTGGAGCGGCTCACCCACCGCGGGGCCCAGGAGGACCTGACCAAGGTGGCCCTGCGCCAGCCGGCCCTCTCCGTCTCAGCCGGGCTGGCCATGCTGGCCTTCTCGCCGGCATCGGTGCAGGAGCGAATCCTGTCCATGCCCTGGGACCCCAGCGCGCTGCAGTCGGGTGTCACCGAGGGGCATATGAGACGCCGGCTCGCCCAGGCCAGGGTGGACGGGTACGTCCATCTTCCCGGGGTGCTGGTGGGGTCGCTGGCCGGCCTCGCGGCGCCGATCCTGGACGCGCACCGGCAGGTACTGGGTGCCCTCGCCATCGTGCAGACCATGGCGGACGTCAACCTCAAGGTGCAGGTTCCCGTGCTGCTCTCGGCCACCCGCGGGCTCTCGGGGATGGTCGGGAATCTGCCTCGCGACTGAGGTGGCGGAGGGGTTCGACGCCGGGACGCCGGTTCGCGCTCGAGGGTGAATCCTGGGTGCGAGTCGCCGCCGGTGTGACCCGCTTCACCACATATCCTGTTCAATGGGATGAATGATGACCTGCAGGGTGTGAAGCGGGTTACATGAGGGGCGACGCGGGTCGACTGCGTTCCACCCCGCACCATCCCTCGCTCGTCAGAAAGTGGGTCATCCCCGATGCCAGCAGCCAACGGACGCCTGATCGGCCTGGCACCTCTGTCACTGCTCTCGGTGTCGCCGCCCGACCTCGTGCAGCACGCGGCCGCGGCCGGATTTGATTTCGTGGGCGTCCGCGTACGTCCGGTGACTGCGGCCGAGAAACCCTACGACATGCAACCGGGGTCCCCGCTGCTGGCCGAGACGCTGGCGCGGATGGCCGAGACGGGAGTGGGGGTCAAGGACATCGAGTTCCTGCTGCTGGACGGCACGGACCAGCGGGACGCCTGGCTGCGGATGTTCGAGGCCGGTCAGGCACTCGGTGCCGAGTCGTTGACCGTGGCGTGCGGAGATCCGGACCTCTCACGGGCCCGGGACACCCTGGCACAGATGGCCGAAGACGGGCGCGCCTTCGGGATCAGTCCCGCGCTGGAGCCCATCAGCTATCAGACCGTCGCCTCGATCCCGATGGCAGACGAGTTCGCCGTGCACGCCGGGTGCGACATCTTGGTGGACACCCTGCACGTGGGCCGGTTCGGGGGAACCGCGGAGGAACTCTCCGCAGCCGCCTGCCGAGCACCTCTCGTGCAGCTCTGTGATGCCCCGGCCGAGCGGCCTGCCAGCCGCGAGGGCCTCGTGGAGGAGTCCCGGTCCGCTCGCCTGGTCCCCGGCGAGGGCGGCCTGGAGCTGACCGGAGTCCTGGACGCACTGGAATCCGGGCTGGCGCAGACACCGCGGGCCGGCACCCAGCTGCCCGTCTCGCTGGAGGTCCCGAACGACGCCGCCGTCGAGCGCCTGGGAGCCCAGGGCTGGGCGGACCAACTGAAGTCCGCCGCCCTCGTCCTCCTCGGCGAGCGCGCGATGCGCTGACCGCCCCGCCGGCCGCCGTCCCGCATGGCACGCGGCCGTTGATACCGACCGCCAGAAATCCGCAGCAAGAGAAGTGAGATCGCTCCCATGCCCCAGACCGCAACCCCCTACCTCCTGTCCGAGGAAGAGGCCCTCACGCTGGACGTCCCGGTGGAGGACGTCGACGTCCTGGTCGCCGGTTCCGGCGCCGGAGGACTGGCCGCGGCCGTGACGGCGGCGTATCACGGCCTGTCCGTGATGGTGGCTGAGAAGGCACCGGTCTGCGGAGGCGCCACGAGCTGGTCCGGCGGCTGGGCCTGGACGCCCGGGACCGCCCTGGCCCGGGCCGAGGGTGTGGACGAGGACCGCGAGCAGTTCCGCGACTACCTGCGGGCTGTGCTCGGCGAGCGCTACACCGAGGCCGCCGGGGAGAAGATCGACTCCTTCCTCGAGGCCGTGCCCCACATGGTCGGGTTCTTCCACACCAAGACCTTCATGCGCTTCGTCACCGGTGCCAAGATCAACGACATCTACGGAGACCTCCCTGGTGCGGGCACCGGCAACCGTTCCGTGGGCCCGGCCCCCGTGCACGCCAAGGAGTTCGGACCGGCGCTGCTGCAGAAGATGCGCCGCCAGTACTACCCCACCTCCTTCTTCGGCATGGGCATCATGGCCGGCCAAGACCTCTCCACCTTCCTCAAGGCCTCCAAGCTCAAGCCGGAGGGTTGGGTCCACTCGGTCAAGCGCGTGGTCCCGCACATGCTGGACATGGTCACCCGGGGCCGGTCCATGCACTTGGTCAACGGCACGGCGCTGACCGGCCGGCTGATGAAGTCCGCTGACGATCTCGGGGTGGACATCCGGATCAACTCCCCGGTCCAGGGCCTCGTCCGGTCTGCGGACGGCCGCATCACCGGCGCCATCATCGGCTCTCCCGACGGCGGCCGGTACGTCCGCGCGCAGCGCGGCGTCGTCCTGGCGACCGGAGGATTCCCGCAGGACGTGGGCCGGCGTCGGGAGGTGTTCCCCCGGACCCCGACGGGCAACGAACACTGGACGCTGGCCCCCGAGGAGACCACCGGGGACGGCCTGGACCTGGCGCTGGCCGCCGGCGGCGTGTTCGACGCGGACATGAAGGCACCGGCCGCCTGGTGCCCCGTCTCCCTGGTGCCCTACCCGGGCAACCGGCACGGGGTGTTTCCGCACATCATGGACCGTGCCAAGCCCGGATCCATCGGCGTGCGCCGGGACGGCCGACGCTTCGTCAACGAGGCCAACGGCTACTACGACTATGTGGACGGGATGCTCGCGGCCACGCCGGAGGGCGAACCGGTGGAGTCCTGGCAGATCGCCGACTCCACCGCCATCCGGCGCTATTCGTTGGGCTTCGCCAAGCCGATCCCGATGCCGCTGACCCCGTACCTGAAGACCGGATACCTCGTGAAGGGGGAGACGCTCCAGGAGCTGGCCGAGAAGTGCGGGATCGATCCGGAGGGGCTGGCCCGAACGGTGGCAGAGTTCAACGCGAACGCCCGGCGCGGTGAGGATCCGGAGTTCTCCCGCGGCGCCACCGCGTTCAACCGGTACGGCGGAGACCCGGAGGTGGGTCCCAACCCATCCCTGGCCCCGCTCGAGAAGGGCCCGTTCTATGCGGTCCACGTCCGCCCCGGATCCTTCGGCACCTTCGCCGGGATTGCGGCGGACGCCAAGGCACGGGTGGTGGACGCCAGTGGTGCGCCCATCGAGGGGCTGTACACGGCGGGCAACGACCACGCCTCGATCATGCGCGGCTTCTACCCAGCCGGCGGCATCAACCTCGGCCCCGCCCTGACCTTCGGTTACCTGGCCGGGCGTGATTTGGCCGGCGCCACGGTCTACGAGGACGACGGTACGCAGGCCCCGGCCTGACGGGGATACCGTTAAGGGCGGCCACCGGGAATGAACACGAAGAAGGAGTACGCATGAGCACCGTCGGGGAATCGTATCTGGTCGGATTGATCGGGGACGGGATCACGACGTCGCTGACCCCGCCCATGCATGAGAAGGAGGGCCGCGAGCACGGGCTCCTCTACCTCTACCGTCCGGTGGACGTGGCGGCCCTGGGCTTCGAGGGCCAGGCGGCGCATGACGAGGCGCCGCAGCTGATGGAGTACGGCCGGCGGCTGGGCTTCAACGCGTTCAACGTCACCCACCCGTTCAAGCAGACCATCATGGAGCACCTGGATGAGGTGGACGAGGATGCCCGCAACCTCGGAGCGGTGAACACCGTGGTGTTCGAGGACGGCCGCTCCGTGGGTCACAACACCGACTACTCCGGCTACATCACCGGGTTGAAGAACACCCTGGCGGATCCTGACCTGGGCTCCGTGGTCCAGCTCGGCGCCGGCGGGGCCGGCTCGGCCGTGGCTTACGCACTCCTGCGCGCCGGGGCGGGGCAACTCACCCTGATCGACCTCGACCTCGAGCGGGCCACCGCCCGCGCCGCCGACCTGCAGGAGCAGTTCCCCGACCAGCGGGTCACGGCCCGCCCGCATGCCGAGCTGCAGGACGCCCTGGCCACCGCCACCGGCTTCGCCCACTGCACCCCCGTGGGGATGCACACCCATCCCGGCATCCCGGTGGACGCGGCGTGGCTGCGCCCGGAGCTGTGGGTCTCGGACGTGGTGTACCTGCCGGTGGAGACCGAACTGGTGGTGGCGGCCCGCGCGGCCGGCTGCCAGGTGGTGGACGGCGGGACGATGGCCGTGGGCCAGGCCCTGGACGCCTTCGGCCTGATGACCGGGCTCAGCGCCGATCCGGAACGGGTGCGGGCCCACTTCCTCGAGCTCGTCGCCGCGAAGCAGGGCTGAGAACCGACGTAGGGTTAATGGCATGAGCCAGAGTGCCCCCGCCGTCAACGCCAACGCCAACGCCGTGAACGCAGAGCCCACCCGCATGTCCCGCACGTCGATCGCCACCGTCTGCCTGGCTGGCACGTTCGAGGAGAAGATGCGCGCCGCCGCGGAGGCCGGTTTCGACGGGATCGAAGTGTTCGAGCCGGACCTGGTGGCCTCGCCGTTGTCCCCGGAGCAGGTCCGCGACCTCGCCGCGGAACTCGGGCTGACCCTGGACCTCTACCAGCCGTTCCGGGACCTGGAAGGGGTGGAGGAGAGCGTTTTCCAGGACAACCTGCGCCGGCTCGAGGGCAAGTTCCAACTCATGCAGCGACTCGGCGTGGACCTGATCCTGCTGTGCTCCAACGTCGGCACCGCCACGAGCTGGGAGGACGAGGTCGCGGTGGACCAGCTCCGCCGCGCTGCTGACCTCGCCGCCGGTTACCAGATCCGCATCGCCTACGAGGCATTGGCCTGGGGCCGGTTCGTGAACACCTACGAGCACGCCTGGTCCCTGGTGGAACAGGCCGACCGGCCCAACCTCGGCGTCTGCCTGGACTCGTTCCACATCCTTTCCCGCCGCGGCGACGTCAGCGGCTTCCGGGCGATCCCGGGGGAGAAGGTGTTCTTCGTGCAGATGGCGGATGCGCCGATCATGCTCATGGACGTGTTGTCCTGGTCTCGCCATCACCGCAACTTTCCGGGCGAGGGCGGCTTCGACCTGGTCACCTTCATGCGGGAGCTCTACGCGACCGGCTATACGGGGCCGATCTCCCTGGAGGTCTTCTCGGACATCTACCGCCAGACAGAGTCCGTGCGCACCGCCCGGGAGGCCATGCGTTCCCTGCAGTGGCTCGACGACGCCCAGGCGGGGGAGGCGCCCACCCACCCCACCGGCTGGGACTTCGCCGAGGTCCGCGCCGCCGAGCCCGCGGACCTGGCCGAGGTGCTGACGCAGCTGGGCTTCGAGGATCACGGACGCCACCGCACCAAGGACGTCCACCTCTTCTCGGCCGGCCACGCCCGCGTGGTCACCAACGACCGCACCGAGGCGCCGCTGGAACATGCCGGCGGTTCCGTCATCGCCTCGATCGGCCTGCAGGTGCCGGATCCCCGGACCACCGCGGATCACGCCCGTGCCCTGCACTACCCCAAGGCCTGGCGGGCCAACCGGGCGGACGAGATGGTGCTGCGCGGGGTGCAGGCCCCGGACGGCACCGAGGTCTTCCTCGCGCCCACCTCGGCCGCCGCACCCCAGTGGGTGGCCGAATACGGGCGGAACGACGGCGGCCGGGTCGCCGGCGCCGCAGCGCCCCGTGACGCTGGGGCCGGGACGGAACCGGCCGGCGTCGTGGCCGGGGACGGGCTGATCCTCGGGATCGACCATGTCAACCTGGCCCAGCCCTGGCAATGGTTCGAGGAGGGTGTGCTGTTCTACCGCTCGCTGTTCGGGCTCGAGGCTCAGGTCAGCAATGACGTCCCCTCCCCGCAGGGCCTGGTGCGCTCCGAGGTGATGCGCACCCCGGACGGCGCCGTCCGGGTGCCTTTGAACCTCATCCCGCACGGCCTGGACCCGGGACGGTCCTCCACCACCCGCACGGTCACCGGCCAGATCGACCACGACGAGCTCCGGCTGAAGGCCGCCTACCCGCAGCACGTGGCGTTCCTGGCCTCGGATGCCGTTGAGGTGGCGCGCCGCGCCCGTGCCCGGGGATTGCGCATGCTGCCCGTCCCCTCGAACTACTACGAGGACCTGGCCGCGCGCTTCGCCCTGGACGAGGCCTTCCTCGCCGAGTTGCGGGAGAACGACGTGATGTATGACCGGGACGAGGGCGGGGAGTTCCTGCACTTCTACACCCGCACCGTGGGCACCGTGTTCTTCGAGGTGGTCGAGCGCCGGGACGGCTACGAGGGCTACGGCGCCGGTTCCGCACCGGTCCGGCTGGCCGCCCAGTACGACCTGGACCGCCAGTAACCCGTCCCCCCGTCTCCCCGTCCTGCCCTTCGCCCCGCTTTCAGTCGACTTCGGGTGGGTCGTGGCACCCAACACCCACTCCACGTCGACTGAAAACGCCCCGCTCCGCCCCGGATTCGGGGTAGAGCGGGGCGTTTTCGACCGGCGGATGAACGGACCGGTGGGTCAGTGGACGGGGGTGTTCTCCGGGGCCGGTGCCGGCGCCGGGGAGTGGGCGACGGCGTCAGGCTCCTCATCGGCCGGGACGGACTTCACGAAGAAGGACCCGGCGAAGGCCACGAGCGAGATGACCGCGCCCCAGACCATGGCATTGTGGATGCCGGACATGGTGGCCTCGACCATGTCTGCACCCTCGGCGGTGCTGCTGAGAGTGGTCGTGGTCATGACGGTGATGAACACGGCGGTGCCGGCGGCACCTGCCACCTGTTGCAGGGTGGACAGGATGGCCGAACCGTGCGAGTACAGGCGGCGGGGCAGGGAGCCGAGTGCCGCCGTCATCAGTGGCGCGAACATGAAGGACAGGCCCGCGTTGAGCAGCATGTGCCAGGCGATGACGGTCCCCTGGCCGCTGTCCGCGGTCAGGGTGGTCATCCCCCACAGGGCGGTGGCGACGATGGCGGTCCCGGGGATCACCAGCGGGCGGGCGCCGACGCGGTCGAACAACCGGCCGACGAAGAGCCCCATCACGCCCATGAGCAGGCCGCCGGGCAGCAGGGTCAGCCCGGTGTGCATGGCATCGAGACCCAAGACCGTCTGCAGGTAGATCGGCAACGTGATGAGGGTACCGAACATGCCCATCATGCCGATGCACATCATCACCAGGGCCATCGTGAACGTGGAGGTGCCGAAAGCCCGAACGTCTAGCAGCGCGTGGTCACGCAGGCCAAGCTGGCGCCAGGCGAACACGGCCAGGGAGAGGGCGCCCACAGTGAGCGGGATCCAGGGGGTGATCAGCGCGCTGCCCTCGGCGGCGGAACCGATGCTGCTCAGGCCGAAGACCAGCCCGGCGAAGCCGAGCGCGGCCAACACCACGGAGAGCACGTCCAGCGGCAGGCGCCGGGTCTCCGTGACATTGCTGATCATCGTGGCACCCAGGACGAGGGCGATCGCGGCGATCGGGAGCATGATCCAGAACATCCAGCGCCAGTTGAGTGCATCCAGGATGACACCGCCCAGGGTGGGGCCGATGGCCGGGGCCACGGCGATGACGATGGAGATGACGCCCATGGTCCGGCCGCGGCGGTTCGAGGGGACCACGTTCAGCACCGTGGTCATCAGCAGCGGCATCATGATGGCCGTGCCGATCGCCTGGACCACGCGGCCCAGGACCAGCGCGAAGAAGGTCGGCGCGACGGCGGCCAGCAAGGTGCCGACCAAGAAGCTGGACATCGCGATGATGAACACGGTGCGCAGGGGAAGGCGGGTCAGCAGGTAACCGGTGATGGGGATGACCACAGCCATGGTCAGCATGAACGCAGTGGTGATCCACTGGGCCGTGGAGGCGCCGATGGCGAACTCGGTCATCAGGTTCGGTAGCGCCACAGACATGACGGTCTCATTGAGGATCACCACGAAGGCCGCGACGACGAGCAGCGAGATGACGCGGCTGGCTCCCGGGGGAAGGCTGGAAGTCGCGGTCGGCAGTGCAGCGCCGGCGGGGGTGGTCTGGGGTTTCTCGGTAGCCGGCATGGTCTACGGCGTTCCTCTCTTCACAAAGCAATGAGGAGCCGGTGGGCTCCTCATGCGACAACGTCGGGGCCTCTGGGCCCTTGACAGGGAACCACCCCTAGTCTGCCGTTATTCCCCTGTGGACGCTCCATCCGATCCTGCGCCGTGCGCGAGGCGTTCGTCACGCCGTCGTGGAAGGAGTGCCCAGTGCTACCGTCTGCTGCATGGCGCTTCCCGAGGACTGGATCGAGCACCGTCGCGAGGACGGTGAGCCCGTCGGGTGGATCGTGCCCGACGGCGTCGGGTTCCGTCCCCGGGACATCCTCGGCCGCCCGGTGGGCGAGGCACCGGTCGAGTGGCTGGACGCGGAGGAGGCCCTCGACGCGCGGGGCCTCGGCTTCCTCGCGGAGCGTCACCGATTGCGGTTGGCCGATGGGGCCGAGCGCCCCGTGCGCATCAGTCAGGCCGGCACTCACGGGATCGTGGTGGTCGCCGACGAGTTCGAGGCCGCCTCCGCCGTGGGAGCCCAGGCAGAGGTGTTCCACCTGCCGTTTCCCGCGCCAGCGGAGTTGCTCCTCAATGAGGGCTGATGTCTTGTGTGAAGCGACGTGACGCCAGACACAGCACAGGGGTGCCGATGTCCGTTAATGTGGGTGGGTAACCATCCAGAGCGGCCGAGAGACCTGGCTCGTCGACGCCGCAGCAACCCGTGGGGATTCCCCGGCCGGGTGCTACCGCCAGGACCGATGGAGATCCCACGGCTCAAGCGGTTCCCTGAACGATGCCGCTTCGAATGACCCGGCACGGTCTGGTCCTCGCCACGGGAATCCTTCGGTGAGACCGAAAGGACCACCGAATGACCGCGACACCCCGCACCATCGCCGCCGTCCGGCCCGGCGCGAACCTCAGCGACGGCCTGCCCACGGACTACGCTGGCCTCAAGAGGCACTTCCAGCCGCACTTCGAGGACATCGCGGCGGGGTCCCTGGCCCGGGAGCTGAACCGCGAACTGCCCTTCGACGCCGTCCGGAGCCTGGACGAGGCCGGGTTCGGGACCCTGCGGGTCCCGGTGATCCACGGCGGTCCGGAGGTCAGCCTCCAGGATTTCTTTCACCTGCTGATCGACCTGGCCGAGGCCGACTCCAACGTGGCCCACATCTACCGCTCCCACTACGGCTTCCTCGAGGCCCTGCGCTTCCAGCCGCGGGACATCCAGGACGCCTGGTACCCGCTGGTCCTGGCCGGCGCCACGGTGGGCAACGCCTCCACGGAGAAGGGTGGCAATGCGCTGGGCGGTCTGAACACCACGCTGACCCCGACTTCCGACGGGATGGAGCTCAACGGGCAGAAGTTCTACGCCACCGCCTCTATCTTCTCCGACTACACCCGCGTCTCGGCCGCCCGTGCCGACGCCGACGGCGCGCTGCTCGACGGCCGGCAGTTCGCCGTGGTGGCCACCGACGCCGAGGGGGTCGTCCTGGAGGACGACTGGGATGGCTTCGGCCAGAAGCTCACGGGCACCGGCACGGCGACCTTCACGAAGGTCACGGTGCCCGCCCACAGCGTGCTCGATCGGGTACCCGGGTCTGCCGAGGCCGTCCACGAGGCCGCCTTCTTCCAGCTCGTGCTGCTGGCGGTCCTGGCCGGGATCGCCCGTGCCTCCCGGCGGGATGCCGTCGCGACCATCGCCTCTCGCAAGCGCACCTTCAACACTGGGTCCGGCCTGCCGTTCCGTGAGGATCCGTTGATCCAGGAGGCCGCCGGCCGCATCGCCGGGAAGGCCTTCACCGCCGAGGCCACGGTGCTCCACGCCGCCCGCGCGCTGGATGCCGGCATCGCCGCCGCCGAGGCCGCAGGAGCCGACCGTCCGGACTTCACCGGTGACGTGCCCGCCGAGCTCTACGGTTCCGAGCTGGCCATCGAACACGCCACCATCACGGTGCCGGAGCTGGGCATCGGAGCCGCCCAGGACCTGTTCCTCACCGTGGGCGCCTCCGCCACCTCCACGAAGAAGGCCCTGGACCGCCATTGGCGCAACGCCCAGACCGTGGCCACGCACAACCCCATCGCCTTCCGGGCCCGGTCCCTGGGGGACTACTGGATCAACGGGACCCTGCCCGAGGGGCTCAACGCGATCGGCGATGCGAAGGGCGGCCAGGGCTGATGGCGTCCACGAACATCCTCTCCGGCAAGAAGCGGGTCCTGGCCTCCGCCTTCGCCGGCACCACCATCGAGTGGTACGACTTCTACCTCTACGGCACGGCAGCGGCGCTGATCTTCAACGTCCAGTTCTTCCCGATGGCCACCGAACTGGGCGGGATCGTCGCCTCCTTCGCGACCCTCGCCGTTGGGGTGATCGCCCGACCGCTGGGCGGGATCATCGCCGGGCACCTGGGGGACCGGATCGGCCGCAAGGCGCTGTTGGTCGCGTCCCTGGTGCTGATGGGGGTGGCCTCCACCCTGATCGGGCTGATGCCCACCTTCGAAGTCATCGGCTGGTGGGCCGTCGTCGGGCTGGTGATCCTGCGGATCCTCCAGGGCCTGTCCGCCGGGGCCGAATGGGGCGGTTCGGCGCTGCTGAGCGTGGAGCATGCGCCGGCACGGCACCGCGGTTTCTTCGGATCCTTTACTCAGATCGGCTCCTCCGCCGGCATGCTGCTGGCCACCGGCGCGTTCTTCATCATGCAGAACATCATGAGCGCCGAGCAGTTCGCCGCCTTCGGCTGGCGCATCCCGTTCCTGCTCTCCGCGCTGCTGGTGGCCGTCGGCCTGTGGATCCGGCTCGGCGTGGCCGATGCCCCGGAGTTCCTGGAGCACCAGGCCTCGGGCAATGTGGCCAAGGCACCCCTGAAGGAGCTACTGGTCCACCACCGGCGGCCACTGCTGGTCACCATCGGCCTGCGGTTGGCCCAGAACGCCATCTATTACCTCGTCACCGTGTACATGCTGACCTACCTGAGGGACGTGCGAGAGGACAGCTCCTCCGGCGTGACCGCGGTGATGGTGGCCTCGGCCATCGGCCTGTTCTCCACGCCGTTCTGGGGCTGGCTGTCCGACCGGATCGGCCGCCGGATCATGTCCGCGGCCGCCTATGCCGCCATCGGGGTCTTTGGCTGGGTCCTCTTCGCCTTCCTCGACGCCGGCCCCCTCGCCTTCCTGCCCCTCGTGGTGATCCTGGGCATCAACGTCATCCATGACGCGATCTACGGGCCGCAGGCGGCGTGGTTCGCCGAGCAGTTCCCCGTCCACGTCCGGTACTCGGGCGTGAGCCTGGGCTACCAGGTCGGCACCGTCCTGGGCGGCGGGCTGATGCCGATGATCGCTGCCCTACTGTTCGCCGCCGGCGGGGAAGCTCCATGGTTGATCGCCGGCTACCTGACGGTGCTGTCCGTCATCTCTGTCGCCGCCGCGCTGGCGGCGAAGGATCCGGCCAGCCAGCAACGCGGCACGGAGCTCACGGACCTGCACGCCGTCCCGGTGCTGGGCGATCCCGCACTGTCCTCCGAGCAACTCGCCGCAGCCGGCACCACAGCAGGCGCTGCAACTGACCCCGATCGTCCCGCCGAGAATACGTCTGAAAGGACGACTGTATGACCCGCCCCCTCCTCCTGAACGCCTTCGACATGATGGTCCCGGTGCACCAGTCCCCGGGCCTCTGGAGGCACCCGGAGTCCGGGGTTTCCGGGTTCGACACCCTGGAGTACTGGACGGGGCTGGCCCGCACCCTGGAGCGGGGCGGGTTCGCCTCCCTCTTCCTGGCGGACATCCCCGGCGTGTATGACGTCTACCGGGACTCCACCGACGCCACGCTGCGGGGCGGCGTGCAGGTTCCCCTGCTGGACCCGCTCGTGGTGGTGCCCGCCATGGCCGCCGTGACCGAGCGCCTCGGTTACGGGATCACCGCCTCCGTCACCTACGAGGCGCCGTACCTGCTCGCCCGCACCTTCGCGACCCTGGACCACCTGACCCGCGGCCGCATCGCCTGGAACGTGGTGACCTCCTACCAGGACTCGGCGGCCCGGAACCTCGGCATGGACCAGCAGATCCCGCATGACGAGCGCTACGACCGCGCGGACGAGTACCTGGAGGTGATGTACAAGCTCTTCGAAGGATCCTTCGAGGAGGGGGCCGTGGTGGCCGACCGGGAACGCGGCGTCTTCGTGGATCCGGAGAAGGTCCACCCCGTGGGCCACCGGGGCACGTTCTTCTCCGTGCCGGACCAGGCCCTGACCCATCCCGGCCCCCAGGGCACCCCCTTCCTGTTCCAGGCAGGGGCCTCGAAGCGCGGTCAGGACTTCGCCCTGGACCACGCCGAGGCCATCTTCCTGATCGGCAACACCACCTCCCTTGTCCGCCAGTGGGTGGACGGCATCCGCGCCGGACTGGCCGAGCGCGGGCGCACGCGGGACGCCATCCGGATCTTCACCATGGCCACCGTGGTGGTCGCGGACACGGACGAGGAGGCCCAAGCCCGGCTCGAGGGCTACCGGGAGTTCGTGGACATCGATGGCGCCCTGGCCCTGTTCGGCGGATGGACCGGGGTGGACCTGGACGGCTCGGATCCGGACGCCCCGCTGGAGTACATCAAGACCGAGGCGAACCAGTCGGCGCTCGCGGCCTTCACCAAGCTGTCGCCAGACCGGACCTGGACGGTGCGGGACCTCGCCGAGTTCATCGCCATCGGCGGCCGCGGACCGGTGATCGCCGGCTCTCCGCAGACCGTGGTCGACGAGCTGATCCGCTGGCAGGAGGCCACGGACGTGGACGGCTTCAACATCTCGGCGGCCGTCCGCCCCGCGGACCTCGAGCGGTTCTCAGACCTGGTGTCTCCCGAGCTGCGGCGGCGCGGACTGCTGCCGGAAGAACCGGCCGAGGGGGCCGGCGTCGGGACCCTCCGCGAGGTGATCCTGGGCGCCGGCCCGCGCCTGGCGGACGACCACCGCGGTGCCGCCTTCCGGCGCTGAGGACCGCCCGGATTCCGCCCGCCGGGTAACCGCAGGGGGTGCCGGCGTGAAATGACGTACGGTCGAACTGAATGCGTCAGCGACTCCGAAAGAGGACTCCATGTCTACGTCCCCCTCCGTGCGCGGTGGTGCCCGTCCTCCGCGCCAGCCCAAGCCGCCGGTCCTGCTCGAGGTGGTCGCCACCGAGCGGATCAGCGCGCACCTGGTGCGCCTGACGCTGGGCGGGCCGGGGTTCGCGGACTACCAGGACAAGGACGCCACGGACAAGTACATCAAGCTGATGTTCGCGGATCCGGCGCTGGGCCTGACGATGCCCTATGACATGGAGAATCTCCGCGAGACCCTGCCCCCGGAGAAGATGCCCGTGCGCCGCACCTACACGGTGCGGTCCGTGGACCATCGCGCGGGCACCCTCACCGTCGACTTCGTGGTGCACGGAGACGAGGGCCTCGCCGGCCCCTGGGCGGCCAACGCCAGGATCGGCGACCCCGTCACCTTCGGGGGCCCCGGCGGGATGTACCTCCCGGACCCGGCGGCCGACTGGCACCTGCTGGCCGGGGACGAGTCAGCCGTTCCCGCCATCTCCTCCGCGCTGGAGGCCATGCCCTCGGACGCCGTCGGCCTCGCCATCATCGAGGCCACCGGGCCGGAGGACGAGGTCGCCCTGACCGCCCCAGAGGGCATCGAGGTCACCTGGCTGCACCGCGGCGGCATCTTCACGCCGGAGTCCACCAAACTGGCCCACGCGGTCATCGAGGCGCCCTGGCGCGAGGGCGACGTCCAGGTGTTCGCCCACGGCGAGCGGGAGATGGTGAAGGATCTGCGCCGATATCTCGCGGACGTCCGCGGAGTGGACCGCCGGCGGATGTCCCTGTCCGCCTACTGGGCCTACGGCCGCGCCGAAGAGGCCTTCCAGGCTGAGAAGAGCGAGCCGATCGGTCAGATCTTCCCCGACGCATAGCGGTTCTCTCCCTTCCAATGCCTGCCCGGACTCTCCGTGGTCCGGCGTGCGAAGACCGGCCGACGCGCCTATCGGCTCCTCGGCACAGACCCTAGGCTGAACTGGAGGCACGATGACGTGCCACAGGAAGGACCCATGGGCAGCACAGACGAGAATGACCCGACGGCAGGTACCGGCCAGCCGTCGGGCGAGAGCCCGGAGACGGCGAGCGCGGCGGCGGGGAATCCAGCGGCAGCGATCGCGGCGGCCGGGAATCCGACAGCTGGGAGTGGCCAGCCGGCGGGCGTGAGTTCCGAGCCGGGCGCCGAGGAGGCCTACGAGCGGTACCGTGCGGCCCGGGAACGCTATGCCGTGGCCAAGTACGAGTACAAGGCGGCGCAATACGCCCTGAAGGCTGCCCGGCTGCGCGAGCAGGTGGCGGCTGGCGGCACCGTGGGCAAGCGCGGGAAGGGGGACAAGTACGGCAAGTACGGCAAGTACGACCACCATCATCACCGCAGGCGCCACCTGCACGGCGGGCGTCAGGAGCGCAGCGACTATGGCCAGCACGGCCAGTATGGCCACGCGGATGGCGATAGCCAGGAGGGCGTGGTGCGCCGCGGAGCACTGGGACCGGTGGAGACCCGCGATTCGTCGGACCGCCGCAAGGGCAAGCAGGTGGTCCTGGACGTGGTCTCCACCGAGCCGCTGGGGGAGCACTTCCAGCGGCTGACCCTCGGAGGACCAGGGTTCGCCGACTTCCGGGACAACCACTTCACGGACAAGTACGTCAAGATCCTCTTCGTGGACCCGGCGCTGGGGCTGACGCCGCCGTACGACGTGCAGACGCTACGCAAGTCACTGCCAAAGCACCAGCGCCCTGTCCGCCGCACCTACACGGTGCACTCGGTGGACGCCGAGGCCGAGACCCTGGTGATCGACTTCGTACTGCACGGGGACACCGGAGTGGCCGGACCATGGGCGGCGGCAGCCCAGGTGGGAGATCCGGTGGCTTTCTCCGGCCCGGGAGGCAAGTACGCCCCGGACCCGGCCGCCGACGCTCACCTGCTGGTGGGGGACGAGTCGGCCCTGCCCGCGATCTCCGCGGCACTCGCCGCGATGCCGGAGGACGCCGCAGGGCAGGCCTTCATCGAGGTGGGCAGCCCCGCCGACGAATGGGAATTGACCGTGCCCTCGGGTGTGGAGGTGACGTGGCTGCACCGTGGCGGCGAGTACCGGCTCGGGCGCTCGCAGTTGGCGGCCACCGTGGAGGGGATCGGGCGGGCCGAGTGGCCTGCGGGACGGGTACACGCCTTCGTCCACGGGGAGAAGTCCATGGTCAAGCGCCTGCGCCGGCACCTGACCGAGGAGCGCGGCGTGGACCGGAGGATGCTGTCCCTGTCCTCGTACTGGACCTACGGCCAGGCCGACGACTAAGCCGCCAGGCCTCGTTGAGTCTGGAGCGATTCACACATTAGGCGGCTGATTGCGTGAATCCCTCCAGACTCAACCGTTCAGCGGCGCGTTGCCATGACGTCGGCGATCTGCCCGACGCACGGCTCGTTCTGCAGGGACGTGGTGTCCCCCAGGGCAGTGCCCTCGTAGAGCTGGGTGAGCAGGCGCCGCATGATCTTGCCGGATCGCGTCTTCGGCACGTCCGGCACGAAGACCACGTCCCGCGGCTTGGCCACCGGGCCGATCACGGTGCCCACATGCTGGCGCAGTTCCTCGGCGGGCGCGCGTCCCTCGGCGTAGCCGGCACGGGCCACCACGAAGGCGACGGCGGCGTGCCCGGTCTTGGCGTCTGGTACAGGGCAGACGCCGGCCTCGACCACACCGGGGTGGGAGACCAGTGCCGACTCGATCTCGATGGTGGACAGGCGGTGGCCGGAGATGTTGATGACGTCATCGATGCGGCCCAGGATCCAGATGTCCCCGTCCTCGTCATACTTCGCGCCGTCCCCGGCCAGGAACCAGCCCTGCTCGGCGTAGTCCTTCCAATAGGAGGAGTAGTAGCGCCGCGGATTGCCCCAGACGGTGCGTGCCATCGAGGGACCGGTGCGGGTGATCACGGCATTGCCCTGCAGGCCGGCGGCCACGGGCGCGCCGGAGTCATCCACCACGGCCACGTCCACGCCCGGCAAGGGACGGGAGCCACAGCCGGGCTTGAACCGCTCATCGTCCTGCCGCGGGGAGAGGATGGTCGCCCCGGTCTCGGACTGCCACCAGGTGTCCACCATGGGCACGCCCACGGAACCATCGCGGGGGACCTGCGTGCCGGCGTCGCCGGTTTCGGCCTGTGCCTCTCGGTCCAACTCGGCCAGCCGGTCCCGGCCGATCTGGGTGCGCGCCCAGGTCCAGGCCTCCGGGTTCACGGCCTCGCCGACGGTGCCGACGAGACGGATGGAGGAGAGGTCGTAATCAGTGGGGATGCCCTCGGGGAACCAGCCCATGAGGGAGCGGACCAGGGTGGGCGCGGTGTAGTAGCTGGTGACGCCGTAGCGCTCGATGACCTCGAAGTGGCGGCCTGCGTGCGGGGCGTTTGGCACACCCTCGTAGATGACCTGGGTGACGCCGTTGGAGAGTGGCCCGTAGATCTCATAGGTGTGGGCGGTGACCCAGGCCAGGTCCGCTGTGCACCAGTGGACGTCCTGCTCCCGCTCGGTGACATCCGGGTTGGAGAACAGGTAGTCGTAGGACCAGGAGGTCTGCACCAGGTAGCCGCCGGAGGTGTGCACCAGGCCCTTGGGCTGGCCGGTGGTGCCGGAGGTGTACATGATGAACAGGGGAGTCTCGGCGTCGAAGGACGAGGGGGTGTGGGTCTCGGGCTGACGGTCCACGATCTCGTGCCACCAGACGTCCCGGCCCTCGACCCAGTTCAGAGCGACCTCGCCGGAGTCCGTGTGTCCGGTGCGGTTGAGCACCAGCACGTGCTCGATGTTGTTCTCGCCGGAGACGGCCTCGTCCGCGTTGGCCTTGACCGGGACGGCCTTCCCGCGGCGGAACTGACCCTCGGAGGTCACCAGGAGCTTGGCACCGGTGTCCTCCACGCGGAACTTCAAGGCCTCAGCGGAGAAGCCACCGAACACGAGTGAGTGCACGGCGCCGATCCGGGCACAGGCCAGGGTGATGACGATGGTCTCCACCAGCACGGGCAGGTAGACGACCACGCGGTCGCCCTTCCCGATGCCCAGTTCGATCAGCGCGTTCGCGGCCTGGCTGACCTCCTTCTGCAACTGCGCATAGGTCACGGCGCGGCGGTCGCCGGGCTCACCCTCGAAGTACAGGGCCACCTTCTCCCCGCGGCCGGCGTCCACGTGACGGTCCACGCAGTTCACCGCCACGTTGAGGGTGCCGCCCTCGAACCAGCGGATCTCCGGACCGCGCTCGGCCTCCGGGGCCGGGGCTGTCCACGAGTGGGTGGTATGCCACTCGGTGTCCCAGTCGAGGCGGCGCGCGGCCTGATCCCAGAAGGCCAGACGGTCAGCCTCGTCCACCGGTTGGCCGTCACCGAGACCGCCGTGCAGCAGGTTCGCGGGACGGCCGGGATGGACGGTGGTGTCGGCGGAGTTCAGGACACCGTCCGGCAAGGGGCCCGGCAGGGGAGTCGGGAAGGCGCCAGTTCCGGCGGTGGTGGTGTTCGGGGCAACAGACAAGACAGAACCTTCTTTCCATCGAATCTGGCGGTAGCACCTGGTGGCCGAAACCGCGCCCCGGAAGGGGCCGGCGTCGACCACGGGTTGCTGCGGCGTCACAGAGCCAGATCTCTCGGCCGCTCGGGATGGTCGATTCCACTGTACGTCCGGGCCCCGGGGCCGGACCAAACCGGTGAAGCCGTGCTACGGCACCGGGATTAGTCTGGACGGGCATCGGTGACGCCATGACACCTGAACGGGGAGGCCCCATGGAAGAATTCGCGCTGCTGGCCGTGGCCGGCGTCCTGATCATCGTCCTCGTCTCACTCTTCGCCCCGAAGCTGGGCGTGGCCGCACCCATCCTGCTGGTGATCGTCGGCATCGGCTGCAGCCTGATCCCCGGGGCGCCCAGGATCCTGCTGGAGCCGGAGTGGATCCTCATGATCGCGCTGCCGCCGATCCTCTACTCGGCCGCGGTCAACGTCCCCATCACGGACTTCCGCCGGGACCTCGAGACGATCAGCGCCCTGTCCGTCCTGCTCGTGATCGCCTCCGCCTTCGCCACCGGGTGGCTGATCTGGTGGGTGCTGCCGGACATCGGCTTCGCCGCCGCGGTGGCACTGGGGGCCGTGATCAGCCCACCGGACGCCGTGGCCGCCACGTCCATCGGCAAGAAGCTGGGGCTGCCGCCGCGGCTGGTGATGATCCTCGAGGGGGAGGGGCTGGTCAACGACGCCACGGCGCTGGTCATGCTCCGCACCGCCATTGCCGCCACCGCCGGCAGCATCACGTTCTGGGGCGCCATCGGCGACTTCGTCTACGCGGTCATCGCGGGGGTGGCGGTCGGGCTACTGGTCGGGGCCCTCACGGTGTGGGCCCGCTCCCGGATCCGCCAGCAGCCGGTGCTCACCACGGCGATCTCCCTGACCGTGCCGTTCCTGGCCTACATGCCGGCGGAGAACCTGCACGCCTCCGGCGTCATCGCTGTGGTGGCGGCCGGGTTGGTCACCGGGCATCAGGCGCCCAAACGCTTCAGTGCCGTGGACCGGATCACCGACCGCACCAATTGGCGAACCATCCAGTTGCTGCTGGAGAACGGCGTGTTCTTGCTGATGGGCTTCGAGATCACCTCCATCGTCGCGGATGCCGAGTCCTCCGGCCGGGGGCTGTGGATGGCCGTCGCCCTCGCGGCCGCCTGCACCGTGATCCTCTTCGGGGTCCGCATCCTGTTCGTGGTCCCGCTGATCGCCCGACTTCGCGCCCGCCAGCGGAGGGTCCCCGAGGTCGCCGAGCATCTGGACGCCGCCCTGGAAGCCGTCGCCGAGGGCGATCAGGAGGCCAACCCGCGGCGCGCGGCGCGGCTGCAGCGGTGGCGTGCGGACGCGCAGTTCCAGGCCACCCACAGCCTCGGGTGGCGTGGCGGTGCCGTGCTGGCCTGGTCCGGGATGCGCGGAGCCGTCACCCTGGCGGCGGCCCAGTCGCTGCCCTCGGACATCCCCTACCGGGCCGAACTGATCCTGATCGCCTTCACGGTCGCCATCATCACCCTGGTGATCCAGGGTGGCACGCTGCCCCTGTTGATCCGCGTGCTCGGCATCAAGGGCACCAGCGAGGAGGCCGAGGGCCGTGAGGTCACCCGCCTGGCCGAGGAGATCATCGCCGCCCGCCAGGCCTTCCTGGACAATCAGGCGCTGCTGCGGGAGAACGGCAGACCCTTCGCCCCCGAGGTGCTGGAGCGGACCCGGAGCCGGGGCCTGGCCGCCACGGAGGCGTTGGCCGCCATGGTCAATGACGACGATCCGGACGGCCATGCCCAGCAGCACCGCGAACTGCGCCGCCAGCTCGTGGACGTGGAACAGTCCATCCTGCTCGACGCGCGGGCTGGCGGCACCTACTCCTCGCACACCCTCCAGCGGGCGCAGCATTTCATCGACGCGGAGTCCACCCGGATGTCATAGCCGTGCAGCGGAGGTCCAGGCTGGTCCGGGGTCAGGCCCGGGGCAGGCCAGGTACACATGCAGAGGACGCGGTGGTCTCACGGACGGTGGGCCACCGGGGCGCGGCCCACCTCCTCGACGGGCAGCAGCCGGACGCCCTCGGGCCGGCCGGCGGCCTCGAGCACGGGGCCGACGGGATACTGCTTCGGATCGGCGCCGGCCATGAACTCCTCCAGGGCAGCGGCCAGTCCCGCCTCCGGCAGCAGCCGCTGACCGTGGACGAAGCGCTCCGGCGGGGCCAGGACCAGCAGGAGCATGCCGTAGACGGCGTCCTGCGTCTCGTCGACCGGCGGCTGGAAGTACGGCACCTCCAGGATCCGCCCGCCCAGCCGGGCGTAGAAACGCAGCCGCGCGGCCGGGTCTCCGTGGACGGGGTGGGCCTGATGATGGGCGGGATGCTCGACCTCGGCGAGCACCACGGAGACCTCCGGGTCCGCGGTGATGCCGGCCAGCAACCCAGACAGCAGTGCCGTGCCCACGCCCCGTCCGCGCTGGTCGGCGCGAATGGCGACGTAGCTCAGCAGCACGGCCGGGGAGCCGGTGAAGGTGGCCGTGATGGCCACGGCCACGGGGTCCGACGCCTCGCCGACCACGCGCACCGTGGCCGAGCGCCGGGCGACGTCCTCGAGCAGCTCCTCCACCGAGACCAGTTCCCGGGGCGGGAAGTTCGGGACCAGCAGGCGCTCATGCACCCGCGCCACGGCGACGGGGTCGGTGACCGGAGTGCCGCCGTCGGGATGCGGGATGTCGGTGGCGTTCACGCGTGGGCTCCTGGTGTGTTGAGGGAAACGGACGAGGGGCAGACGTGGGGCGGGCGGTGGGTCTTGATGTCCTGGGGGTTCACCGAATCCTCATGCCATGGGAGATTACCGTGGTGACGAGCGAGACACCGCGACGTGACTGGAAAGACTGCGCCACTGAATGGAAAGGTTTACGCTTAAACCGTTGGGCGGACTAGACCCTTTCTGTCGTCACAGGGACGCGCCACCCTTCTGCGTGGAAGACGCGCCCCGCATCCACATTGCGCGCCAGCCGACCGAGGGCCCACGAGGCCTTCGAGCGATAGGAACGGTCCATGAAAACCCGAGCAGCTGTAGCCACCGCACCCCAGACCGACCTGGAGATCCGCGACGTGGAGCTTGACGCTCCCCGCGCGGACGAACTCCAGGTGCGGATCGTCGCCTCAGGTGTCTGCCACACCGACGCCATCGTCCGGGACCAGTGGTACCCGGTCCCGCTGCCGTCCGTGTTGGGTCACGAGGGGGCGGGCATCGTCGAGGCCGTGGGTTCTGACGTGCAAGGTTTCAAGGCGGGCGACAAGGTCGTGCTCGGTCCCGCCTACTGTGGGCGCTGCGAGCAGTGTCTGGCCGGACACCCCATGTTCTGCGTGAACTTCTACGACCGCAACTTCGGTGGCGGACGGGCTGACGGCTCGAAGTCCTTCTCCGATGACTCGGGTGAGATCAGCTCCCACTTCTTCGGACAGTCCTCCTTCGCCGAGCACACCAACGTGGTGGCCAGTGGTGCCGTCAAGGTCCCCGATGACGCGCCTCTGGACCTGCTGGGCCCACTCGGCTGCGGCATCATGACCGGCTCCGGCGCCGTCCTGAACGTCCTTCAGCCCCAGCCCGGATCCTCCGTGGCGGTCTTCGGCACCGGCGCCGTGGGCATGTCCGGCATGCTGGCCGCAAAGGCCGCCGGCGCCACGACGATCATCATGGTGGACATCGTTCCGGAGCGGCTCGAGTTCGCCAAGGAACTCGGCGCCACCCATACCGTCAACTCCAAGGAGACGGACCCGGTCGAGGCCATCAAGGAGATCACCGGCGGTGGTGTGGAATACGCCCTGGACACCACCGGCGTCCCGCCGGTCTTCGCCCAGATGACCAAGTCCCTGGCCACCCGAGGCCACGGCGCCCTGGTGGGAGCGGCGAAGTTGGGCACGGAGGCCCCGTTCGACATCGGCACCCTGTTGCTCAGCGGCATCAAGATCAGCATGGTGGTGGAGGGCGACGCCGTGCCGCAGGAGTTCATCCCACGGTTGATCGCTCTGCATGCTGCCGGCACGTTCCCGTTCGACAAGCTGACCAAGTCCTATGCGTTCGAGGACATCAATCAGGCCTTTGCCGATTCCGCCAATGGAACCACGCTCAAGCCCATCATCGTGTTCTGATCGACGTCAACGCGCAATGGGAGATGCACTGAGCGCGGGCCGGCCCACCGGGGCCGGCCCGCGCTCAGTATGGTCAGGTAGCCGGCTCCGAACGGGACGGGACGGCCTCGTCCGCGAGGTCCGGGCCGCCTCCCGCCGCCCTCGAGGCCCCGCCGCCCTCAGTCAACAGGACCACCGCCACGAAGACCGTGATCATGGCCGCGAGCATGACCAGGCCCACCAGCCCGAACTGCACGAGCCACGGCCACAGCGCCGCACCGGCCATCACCAGTAGCACGGCCACGACGACGGCCGTCACCCCGCGCTGTCGCGCGCGGCCCGGTGCCACTAGCTGCCAGCCCGACTGTGCCAGCGTCACGAGCACCATGCCCAGCAGGTTGGCGGTCATGCCCACCCACACCGGGTGCATGCCCAGGAAGAAGTCGGTGGCGTGGAAACCGGAAGCCGCGTACCAGCCCATGCCCGCGCCGAATCCGGCCAGCATGGCCGTCAGCGCGGCGGACCGGGTGGCCAGCGGCCAGAAGAACGCGGCGAGCACCGGGGCCAGGGTGGCCCCGTTGCGCAAGGTCCAGGCCATCACGTTCCACCACGCCGACTCCTCGGTGCGCAGCAGCGCGAAGACCACCATGACCACGGTCAGCCCGACCAGGGCCACGCGGGTGTAGCGGACCAGCTGCCGCTCCGTGGCCGCGGGGTTCAGCGCCGAGCCGAGGTCCCTGCCCAGCGAGGTGGCCCCGGAGAACTGGCAGGGCCCGGCCCAGCCAAGCGCGCAGGCCCACAGTCCCACGAAGAAGACCCCCGCGGCCCAGGGCGGCACCACTCCCGCGATGTACTCGGGGATGGCCACGAGCGGCAGGGCCTCGCCGGGCTGCACCAGGGCGGCGGCCACACCGATGACCACGCCCAGCAGGATCAGTGGGATGCCGAGGACGGCGGCACGGTACAGGCCCCGCTGGCCGTCCTCCGGGGTGCGTGCGGACATGGACATCTGGAAGGCCGCCTGGGCCAGGGGCACGTTGATGATGAAGGTGCCGAACCAGGCCACGATCAGGGACACGCCGGCGTTGGAGAGGACGAGCATCTCGGGCGCCGCAGCCGCGCGGGCCACGAGCCCGTCCGCGCCGCCGAAGCCCGGGTCGGCGAGCAGCACCCAGACGCCGACGAGGAACATCAGCCCGATCATGATGACGTTCATGGTCTGGCTGAAGCCGACCGAGCGCATGCCGCCGCCGGAGAGGAACGCCAGCAGGACCACGGCGGTCGCGGCCACGGACAGCGGCAGGGACAGGTCCGTCACCACGTGCAGGGCGGAGGCGAAGGCGATGGTGGTGGCCACGGAGTACATGGGGAACGTCAGCCCGGTGATGACCGAGCCGATGGCCTTCGCGGCACGGCCGAAGCGGTCCCCGATGATGCCGGTCACCGTCACCACGAGCTTCTCCCGCAGTGGCTTGACGAGCAGCAGCGCGATCAGCAGGATCTGCACGGTTTCGGCCACGCCGTACCAGACGGCGGAGATCCCGGTCCGGTAGCTCAGTTCCACGATCGCGATGTAGGAGGAACCGGAGAACAGCCCGGTGATGCAGAACGCCACGGTCCACGGCCCGAAGGAGCGCCCGCCCACGAAGAATCCGCCTTTGCCGGACTCCTGGCGCCGGACCATGATCCGCCCGCCGACCACGAGCCAGGCCGTGTAGGCCAGCGCCAGGATGATCGTCCATACGCCGGCCGCGGTCACGCGTCCGCCTCAGGTGCCCGGCCGGCGTCGGCGTTCTCGCAGGTGAACACGGGTTCCGGGGCGTCCACGGGGCCGATCCGCGGCTGGTAGCCGAGGGCCTGGTTGCAGGCGGCCTCGGCATCATGGTCCACGGTCCGCCCGGCGAAGGTCCAGGCCACGATCAAGCCTGCGCCCGCGTCCCGCAGCAGGTTCACGGCGGGGCAGGAGTGCTCGACGGCGGCCGCGAAGTCCCGCAGGGCGGTCGCGTCGGTCTCGGGCGTGCCGATGCTCAGCTGCAGCCGGTAGGTGTGGAAGTACGGTTGGACGTCGGCGGTGCCGGCCAGCCCGCGGCGATCCTGCCGGGCGAGCGAGTAGGTGTTGATCCCGGTCAGATCCAGGCCACGGCGGGCGGCCACCTGCTCCGCGGTCACGGTGATGCAGGCATCCACCGCCCCGGCGAGGTACTCCATGGGGGTGGGACCTTCGTTGCGGCCACCCACCGCCTCGGGCTCGTCCACCGTGAACTCGAACTCACGGACGCTCACCCGCGTCTGTTGCTGACCGGTCCACGTTCCGGCGGCGCGAAGGGTCTTCGACTCGGAGTCGAGGGGCGTCTCGCTGAATCGGGAGGGTGTTCGGGACGGATCTCGGAGGGGCTCAGAAGTGGACACGGCCGTCATTGTAGGACCCCCAGGCGAACAGTCAGGGTGGGTTCAGGACCAGCGGCGGATCGCCCGCTGCTCCACGAGGCCGAGGATCGCGTCCGTGAGCTTGCCGATGACGGCCAGCAGGATGATCGCCAGGATCAGCCGGTCGGTGCGGCCGTTGTTCTGCGAGTCGCTGAGCAGCCACCCCAGCCCCATGGAGGAGGCGATGAGCTCCGCGGCCACCAGGAACAGCCAGGCCTGGGCGAGGGCCAGCCGCAGGCCGGAGAACACGGACGGCACCACGGCGGGTAGCTGCACGGTCCGCAGCAGGCGCAGGCCGTGGTAGCCGAAGGCGCGGCCGGCCTCCACCAGGTGCGGGTCCACGTGCTTGAGCGCCGCATACACATTCGTGAAGATCGGGAAGAAGGCACCGATCGCCACCAGGGTGATCTTTGAATCCTCACCGATCCCCATCCAGAGGATCAGCAGCGGCACCCACGCCAGCGACGGCACCGCGCGGATGGCACCGACCAGTGGCGCGAGCACGGCGTCGGCCCAGGTGGACAGGCCGAGGATGGAGCCGATGACCAGGCCAAGGACTCCGCCGATGGCGAAGCCCAGCAGGACGCGCTGCACTGAGATGGCGATGTGGTGCCACAGGGATCCGTCGGCGGCCAGGTCGATCCCGGCGCTGATGACCGAAGCCGGCGAGGGCAGCTGTACCGGGGAGAACAGCCCCGCGGCGGTCGCGGCCCACCAGGCGATGACCAGTACCACCGGCAGCAGAAGCCCGACGACGGCCCGACCGCCCGGGGTGCCCAGGACCCCGCGGGTGCCCCGCTCGGTCGCCGGACCACCGCCGGCCCGGGTCCCTGAGCCGGAGCCCCGGCCGGCCGTCGTCGCGCCCCGATTGCGGCGCCCCACGGCCTCATCGGCTCGCTGAGATGCCGAGGTCAGGTGTTCGGGGGAGACGAGGGGGCTCACTGCGTGGCCTCTTCAGCGAACGAGGGCTCGAGGAGCTCAGCCAGGGCCTTGTCGACGTTCTCCTGGCTGGCCACGTCACCGGTCTCGACGAGGATCGGGCCGACGACCTCGAGGACGTCCAGTTGCGCCTGGCCGGGCACCGGGTCCACGTCCAGGTTGGACCGCTCCTCGATGACGGTCGTGGCCACGTCCTGCTCGAGGCCCGCCACCTCCGCGAGGATGGCCGCGGTCTCTTCCGGGTTCTCGATGGCCCATTCGCGGGCCTGCTCGTAGACGTTCACCACGGCCTGGGCCAGCTCGGGGGATTCCTCGAGGAAGGACTCCGTGGCATTGAGGAAGCCGTAGGTGTTGAAGTCGACGTTGCGGTAGAACAGCTCGGCGCCCTCGGCCTCGGCCCCGGCCATGATCGGGTCCAGCCCGGACCAGGCATCCACGGACCCGTTGTTCAGGGCGGCGTTGCCGTCCGCATGCTGGAGGTTCTGCACCGTGACGTCGGCCTCGTCCACGCCAGCCTCGCCGAGAGCCTGGATGAGGAAGAAGTAGGGGTCGGTGCCCTTGGTGGCCGCCACATTCTTGCCGGCCAGGTCCGTGACCTCGGTGATGTCTGAATCGGCGGTGGTGACCAGGGCGGACCACTCCGGCTGGGAGTACAGGCTGATGGTCTTGATGGGGGTGCCGTTGGCGCGGCTGAGCAGGGCGGCGGAGCCGGCCGTGGAACCCACATCGATGGCCTCCGCCCGCAGTGCCTCGTTGGCCTTGTTCGAGCCGGCGGACTGGATCCAGTTCACGGTGACGCCCTCGTCCGCGAGTTCCTCTTCCAGCCAGCCCTTCTCCTTGATGACCAAGGAGAGGGGGTTGTACGTGGCGTAGTCGATGTTCAGCTCGCCGCCCTCGGCGCCACCGCCGGCGCCGGCTTCGGCGGCCTCGCCACCGGATCCCTCGCCGGCCACGCAACCGGTAAGCGCGAGGGCCGCGATGGCGAGGGTGGCGACGGAGAGGGTGATGCGTGAGCGCATGGTGGTGCCTTTCGAAGGGTGCGGTGCGACCCGGGCTAGCAGGTGATGAGGCGCGGGGATTGATCGGGTACGGAGTGTGGGAGACGGATTAGCGGCGGTGGGCGTCCACGCCGAGGCCGCCGAGCAGCTCGGTTCGGAGCCGTGCCAGTTCGGCTGAGCCGCGGTCTCGGGGCCGTTCACCGGGAACAGTGACCACGGTGCGGGTGGTCGCGCCGGGGAAGGCGCCCGGAGCGGGATCCTGGCCGAGCAGCAGTATCCGGTCGGCCAGCTGGAGGGCCTCGTCCACGTCATGGGTGACCAGCAGGACCGTGGTTGCGGTCTTGGCATGGACGTCCAGCAACAGGTCCTGCATCTTCAGCCGTGTCAGGGCGTCGAGTGCCCCGAACGGCTCATCGAGCAGGAGGACGCCGGGCCGCCGGGCCAGGGCCCGGGCCAGTGAGGTGCGTTGGGCCATCCCTCCGGAGACCTCGCGGGGCCGGAGACTGGCGTGCTCGGCCAGGCCCACCAGTTCCAACAGCCGGTCGATGCTCTCGCGGCCCTCGGCCCGTCCCATGCCCGGGGGCAGCCCCAGAGACACGTTCTGGTGGAGGGTGCGCCAGGGCATGAGGCGGGGTTCCTGGAACCCGACGGCGGTGCGGGAGTCATAGGGGCGGACGGCGGACCCGCCGACCAGGATCTGCCCGGTGCTGCCGCTGTCCAAGCCGCCCACGGCACGCAGCAGGGTTGACTTGCCACAGCCGGAGGCGCCGAGGATGGCCAGGACCTCGCCCGGCTCCACGGTGAGGTTGATGTCCCGCAACACGGTGCGTGCGCCGTCGATGGTCGGGAAGGACCGGCCGACGTCGCGGAACTCCACCGCGAGGCTGGCGGTCTGGGCCGGCGGCGCCGTGCGGACGCTGGAACCGGGCACGGACTCGGCAAGAGCAGTCACGGTGAATCACGCTCCATCGGTTCTGGCATGAGCACCTTCCCGTGGGTCATACAGGAGGTTGCTGCGGCGTCACTGAGCCAGATCTCTCGGCCGCTCTGGATGGTTGATTCGTCCAGTGAAGCAGATAACGCCGTATCCATGTCAAGCGCGGGACACGTCTCGGCCACCGGATCTGCAGGCGTCGCAGCCACTCAAGGCGGTGATTTTCCCGTCATCGGCATGGATCACAAAACGTCATGGAACGTCATCTAGGAGCGTTTGCGGCCCGGCTGCGGCCTGGGGGTCCAGAGATGGGCCGGCGTGACGCAATATGACGCCGGAGCGAGTCAGGCGCGCACCGAAGGGGATGCGGTGAGCACCTCGGCACCGTCCTCGGTGATGGCGATCGTGTGTTCGCTGTGCGCCGTGCGGCAACCGGTCGCGCTGCGAAGTGTCCAGCCGTCGGTGTCCGTGGTGAGTCGGTCGGTGTCCACCATGGCCCACGGTTCGAGGGCGAGCAGGAGGCCGGGGCGCAGGATGTAGCCCCTCCCGGGCCGTCCGGTATTGGGGATGTGGGGATCCTGATGCATCGTGGAGCCGATGCCGTGGCCGCCGAACTCGGTGTTGACGGAGTATCCGGCCCCGTGGAGGACGGCTCCGATGGCGTGGGAGAGGTCGCCGATGCGGGCTCCAGGCCTAGCAGCGCCGATCCCTACCGCCAGGGCTCTCTCGGTGGTGTCGATCAGGGCGACGCTTTCGGCGGGGCGGGTCTGGCCGACGATGAAGCTGATGGCGGCGTCCGCGGCGATGCCGCGCAGGGAGACCGCGAGGTCCAGGGTCAGCAGGTCGCCGTCCGCCAGTGTGTAGTCGTGTGGTTTGCCGTGCAATACGGCGTCATTGACGGCCGTGCAGATGTAGTGGCCGAAAGGTCCTCTGCCAAAGGAGGGCTCGTAGTCAACGTAGCAGGAGCTTGCCCCTGCCTCGACGATCAGTGCGCGGGCCCATTCGTCGATGGCCAGGAGATTCGTGCCGACGAGCGCCCGGTTCCTCAGGGTCCGGAGGATCTCCGCGACCAGGGCTCCGGAGTCTCGGGCCCGGTCCAATTCGGCGGGTGTCAGGATCTCGATCATGCGCAACGTCCTCCAGGGGGCAATAACTATACCGGTCATATTATCCCGGTCATAGAATGAGATCCATGGTGAGGTTGCCGCTGGGCCCTGAGGAAATCGAGCGCGGAGAGCGCCTCGGCGCCCTGTTGCGACGGGCGCGGGCGAATCGCACGATGCTCGAGGTCGCACTCAATGCCGGCGTGTCTCCCGAGACACTGAGGAAGATCGAGTCAGGCAGGGTCGCCACGCCGGCCTTCCCGACCATTGCCGCCATCGCCGAGGTCCTCGGACTCTCCCTCGACGCGGTGTGGGCCGAGATCAACCTCACCGAGACGCGGGAACTCCGGCGATGGGGCCACCTGCGCCCACTCTGACCTCCGATGACTGCCCGGGCCGCCGAGGCCGGGTCGATACCGGAAGGCGCATTTGACACAGCGCACCACCACCCGGCTTGATGGAGGGGACCACCATCCAGAGCGGCCGAGAGATCTGGCTCGTCGACGCCGCAGCAACCCGCCCGTCAGGGGCCAGGGTGCTACCGCCAGGACCGATGGAGCTTTCACATGACGTCCGTGCCGTCCCGTTACACCACCTTGTCCGACCGCTTCGCCCCGGCTTTCGCCGAGGTGGCGCGGGGGGAGCTGCCCCGGGAGGCCGGCCGGCACCTGCCCTTCGCGGCCTTCGAACAGCTTCGGGAGCAGGGCCTGGGCGCCCTCAGCGTCCCGGAGTCCGCCGGGGGAGCGGGTGCGAGCCAGGAGGACGCGTTCCGGTTGCTGATGGATCTCGCCGCGGTGGACGCCAACACCGCCCACCTGCTGCGCAGCCACCTCAGCTTCGTCCAGCATGTGCTGGCCCAGCCCGACGGCACCGTGCGTGGCCGCTGGCTGCGGCGCGTGGCCGAGGGGGAGGTGGCCGGTAGCGCCCTGTCCGAGGGGCGCGACTCACCGCTCGGCGGGCTCGGGACCACCGTGACCCAGGACGAGGCGGGGCAATTGCTGATCAGCGGCAACAAGTTCTACACCACCGGCAGCATCTTCTCCACGTGGGCCCTGGCCACCGTCCGGCTGGACCCCAGCGTTTCCCGCGCCCTCCGGCGCAAGGTCCTGCCCCGCGGCACCGGATCCCAGCGCGCAACATCCCAGGGGCCAACATCTCTGGGCACGACGCCGGCCGCGGCCTTGCGCGGCCGGGGCGCCTCCCAGCGGGCCGACGTCGCGCTTGCCGTGGTGCGGGTGCGGCAACCGCGGATCACGGTAAAGGACGACTGGGACGGCTTCGGACAGCGCCTCACCGGGACGGGGACCATGGAGTTCCACGGGGCCGGCGTCGAGGAGCTGCTGGCGTTGCCGCCCGCCGACGGGCCGGTCCCGCTGCACCACGAGTCCACCCTGATGGCGTTGCTGGCGGGCATCGGACGGGCCGCGCTGCGTGACGGCGTGGAGCAGACCCGGCGGCGGAGACGCTCACCGAACACCGGAGGCGGGCTGACCCCGCGCGAGGACGACCAGCTGCTGGGGATCATCGGCGAGCTCTCCGCCCAGCAGGCCACCGCAGAGGAACTCGTGCGCGCCGCCGGACGGGACCTGGATGCGGCACTGGCACTCGCCGGCGTCGGGCAGGAGCAGCCGGGCGGGGGACCGGAGGGTGTGCCGGGTGGGCGCGTGGCCGGCGTCGGGATGGACAGCGACGGCGCCGCGGCCGAGGCGATGCACCGCGCCGCACTGACGGCGCACCGGGCCCATGTGATGGTGCCGAAGCTGGTGCTGGACACGTGCACGCGGATCTTCGACACGCTCGGTGCCTCCGCCACCAGCACGGACCTGCAGCTGGACCGGCACTGGCGCAATGCCCGGACCATCGCCAGCCACGATCCGGCCGTGTTCATGGCCCGGATGGTCGGCGATTGGGAGGTCAACGGGACCCGCACCGTGCCCTACCTCCAGACCGGCACCACCGACGAGGCCTGACGCCGACCCATCCGCAGGGCCGTCGGCTCCGAACACCAGACAGCACCCTGCTGCTGAGCAGGCCACCGGACCGGCCACCACCGGCCCACCACCGGACCAACACAGGAGAAGCCATGCGGATGAAGACACCACCCATGTTGTACGACGCCCCTGACAGGTAGCCCGGGCCTGGCCCCCTGCCCGGATAGGGTGGAGCCATGACGAGCACCGCAGGCACCGGCCCCGGCCGCAGCGCCGCGCGCGAGCGGGACGCCCATCTCGTCGGCCTGCTCCGGCGCAGCGCCACCGGAGACCAGGAGGCCTTCGCCGCGTTCTATGACGCCGTGGCCCCCTCGGCCTACGGCCTGGCGCGGAAGATCGTGCGGGACGCGGACCTCGCGGCCGATGTCACCCAGGAGGCCCTCGTGGATGTGTGGCGCTCTGCCGAGCGCTTCGACCCGGACCGTGGATCAGTGGTCGGCTGGGTCTGCTCGATCACCCACCGCCGGGCCGTCGACCTGATCCGCTCCACCCAGTCCAGCCGGAACCGGGAGGAACGGGCCGGGGTGGCCGGGTTCGAGCGGGACCGGGACGACGCCGCCGAGGCCCTGGAATCGGCGGAGGACCGGGATCGCGTGACGGAATGCCTCGGCACGCTGACCGGCCTGGAATATGAAGCGGTGACGCAGGCCTACTACGGCGGACTGACCTACCGGCAGGTCGCTGAACGACTCGGGGCCAAACTGGCCACCGTGAAATCCCGGATGCGCAGTGCGCTCCAACGACTACAGGACTGTTTGGGGGTGGGAGCATGACGAACGAAAACGACAACGACAACGAGAATGCGGTCGACGCCGAGTTGCTCGCCGCCTGGGCCCTGGACGCCGTGGACGAGGATGAGCGCCGCGCCATCGAGCAGCAGCTCCGCTCAGACCCCGTGCTCCGCGCCCGGGCCGATGCCCTCAACAGCACCGTCGCCCGCCTGGCGGTGAGCACACCGGCCGAGCCTCCCGCCGACCTGCGGGACCGTGTCCTCTCGGCCGTGGCAGGGCACGGCCAGGACGCCCGGCCTGCTGCGGATGGCGACGTCTCGCCCCTGGCGGGACACGGCACTACCGGATCCAGCGCTGGCGCCGAACGAGCCGGCGTCGCCGATCTGGACGGCCACCGTGCCCGACGCCGGCCGGCCGCGCGCCGCTGGTGGGTGGGGGCGGTCTCGGCCGCCGCAGCCGCCGCCGTCGCCGTGGCCGTGGTGGTGAGCCAGCCGTGGGCCCCCACGGGCGGCGTGACCGAGGGCGATCAGCTCACGGCGATCGAACAGATCTTGCAGGTGGACGGGGCCGAGCGGCTGGAGTCCCCGGTGACCGGCGGAGGTGAGATCGAGGTGGCCCGCGCCCCGTCCGGTGAGACCGTGCTGGCCGCGCGGGGCCTGCCGGAACCCGCGGAGGGCCGCGACTACCAGATGTGGACGATCCAGGGCGAGACGGCGCCCCGGCCGGCGGGACTGCTGGAGGTCCAGGACGGCCTCGCCCTCGTGCGGATGCAGGACGTTCCGGTGGATGCGGCGCTCGCCGTCACCGTGGAACCGGCCGGAGGGTCCGAGGCGCCGACCACGGATCCGATCGTGGTCCTCGCCGGGTGACTCCGCGTGAACCTCGGTTGGGGTCGCGCCCGGAGGTGTGGTGCAATCGATGGGTACCCATCCAGAGCGGCCGAGAGATCTGGCTCGATGACGCCGCAGCAACCACCGGGCAACCGGACAGGTGCTACCGCCAGGACCGATGGAAGGAGCACCACCGTGTCTGTCCCCAGCAACGAGAACGCCCATGGATCGAACGATCTCCCCGAGGGCGTGCCCACCACCGCCGCCGGCAAGCGCGAGATCCTCTTCAACGCCTTCGACATGAACTGCGTGGCGCACCAGTCACCGGGCTTGTGGCGCCACCCCGAGGACCGCGCCCGCGACTACAACACCCTGGGCTACTGGACTGGACTGGCCCAGACCCTGGAGCAGGGCTTGTTCGACGGCCTGTTCATCGCCGACGTCCTCGGACCCTATGACGTCTACGGCTCCTCCGACGAGGCCACCCTCAAGGCCGGCACCCAGGTGCCGGTCAACGACCCGATGCTCGTGGTCCCGCCGATGGCCGCCGTCACCGAGCACCTGGCCTTCGGGGTCACCGCGGGCACCGCCTACGAGCACCCGTACCCGTTCGCCCGCCGCCTGGCCACCCTGGACCACCTGACCGAGGGCCGCGTGGGCTGGAACGTGGTGACCGGCTACCTGCCCTCCGCTGCCATCAACATGGGTCAGGAAGACCAGATGGAGCACGACGAGCGGTACAACCACGCCGACGAATACCTCGATGTGGTCTACAAGCTCCTTGAGGGCTCCTGGGAGGACGACGCGGTCGTCAACGACAAGGAGTCCGGGATCTTCATCGACCCGTCCAAGGTCCACCGGATCGAGCACGAGGGTACGTACTTCAAGACCCCCGGCATCGCATTCACCGAGCCCAGCCCGCAGCGGACCCCGGTCATCTACCAGGCCGGCGCCTCCACCCGCGGGCGGGCCTTCGCCGGCAAGCACGCCGAGGCCGTGTTCATCAACTCGCCCACGGATGACCTGATCAAGGGCACCACCGCGAAGATCCGCCAGGCGTTGGTCGAGTCCGGCCGCAATCCCTACGACGTCCGCGTGATGTCCATGCAGACCATCGTCACGGGCACCACCGACGAGGAGGCGCGGGCCAAGTACGAGGAGCTGACGCGGTACATCGACGTCGAGGGCGGACTGGTGCTGATGTCCGGCTGGATGGGCATCAACCTCGCCGAGTTCGAGCTCGACGAGCCGATCGGGGACGTGCAGTCCAACGCCATCCAGTCCGCCGTGGAGACCTTCAAGAAGGCCTCCGGCGACGACTCGATCGAGTGGACCGTGCGCAAGCTCGCCGAGTGGTGCGGAGTGGGCGGGTTCGGCCCGGTCATCGTCGGCTCCGGTGCGACCGTGGCCCGTGAGCTCACCCGGATCCAGGACGAGACCGACGTGGACGGCTTCAACCTCGCCTACCACATCACCCCGGGCACCTTCGAGGACATCGTCGAGTTCGTGGTGCCCGAACTGCAGCAGCTCGGCCGCTACAAGACCGAATACGCAGAGGGCACCATGCGCCACAAGCTCTTCGGCCGCGGAGACCACCTGCCGCAGAACCACTACGGTTCATCCTTCACCCTGCGGAACCGCGCCGCCGTCTGAGAGGTGCCGGGGCCGGCGTCGGGCCGATCGTCAGCCCGAGCCCGCCCCAGCCCGTTGAGTCTGGAGGGATTCACGCCCTGGGTGTCCTTTGGCGTGAATCCCTCCAGACTCAACCGTGAGGGCAGCCGAGACCGTGGCGGCAACCGGGTATGCAGGAACCCCGGCCCCCTGAAGCGGGGACCGGGGTTCCGGTGCGTGGTGGGACGGTGTCGGGTCAGGAGCGTCCGGGTCCGCCGCCCTCGGTCTCGAGGGACTGAGACGGGTCGGAGACCACGTCTCCGGAGGCGCCCTTGACGTTGGTGTTCCCGCTTGAGGCATTCGCATCGGAGCCGGTGGCCGGGGTGTCGGAATCATTGGTGACGGACTTGTCACCGGAGGCGTGCTTGCCGGCGGACTTGTCCGCGGCGGATGAGGCCCTGTCAGCCAGGTCCTGGGCCGCGGCGGAACCCTTGTCGGCCATGGTGTGGGCGGCGCTGTTGGCCTTCTCGGACAGTCCAGGCGCCTTGTCCTTCAGGGCATCCGTGGCCTTGTCCGCCAGGCCGGCCGCCTTGTTCGCCACCACGGGCGCCTGGTCCTTCACGGCGGTGGTGGCCTTCTGCACCTGGTCCTGGGTCTTCGGGTCATTCCAGAAGCTCTGCGCGTTCTTGGCGAACTTGTCGAGGTTCTTGCGCCCTTCGCGGCTGCCCAGGAGGTATCCGAGGGCCGCGCCGATGCCGAGGGTGATCAATCGTTTCATGTCGTCTCCTTTGTGGCGTCTGCCCGTGGCGGGGTGACCGCTCGGGTATGTCCCGAGTCTTCACCGCGGGCGGAGTCAGGTCAATCGGTGCACAGCCCGGCACCGGGGGATTCACAGCTTTTCCTCAGGCATGGCGCCGAGTCCGAGGGGGAGCGGCGCTGCTGTTCGGACGCCGTGGCACACTGTCCCCAGCGCCCGTGGCACACTTTCCCCAGCGAAGGAGGGGCATGCTGATTCTCAGCTCCGAACAGGTGGCACGGATGCGGCTGGTCTCCCAGGGGCTGTTCGATCCGCTGCCCACTGCCACCGAGGCGGCGCGGCGGCTGACGTGCACCCAGGGCCAGGACTGTCCGGGGTCCACCGTGTCCCTGGCCCTGCGCAGCGCAGGTCGGTCCACCGCGGCGGTCCGCGAGGCCTACGATGCGGGGAGCATCGTCCGGTCCTGGCCGATGCGAGGCACCCTGTTCGCCGTGGCGGCCAAGGACCTCGGCTGGATCCTGGACCTCACCGCGGCCCAGACATTGAAGGCGAGCGAACGGCGCCGCCAAGAGCTCGGCCTGGACACGGGCGTCCTCGAACGGGCCGAGGCTGTGGCCGTCCACGCTCTCGCCGGCCCGGGGCTGACCCGTTCCGGGCTCCTGGCCCAGTTCACCCAGGAGGGACTGGCCGTGGACGAGGGCCGCGGGTACCACCTGATCTTCTTCCTCGCCCTACGCGGGGTGCTGTGTTTCGGCCCCACCGAGGGACGGGGACAACGCATCATGCTGGCCGCCGAGTGGATCGGCTCTGCACGGGCTCCGGGCGCCGCGCCAGGTCGGCTGCCCGGTCAGGAACGAGACCGGGAGGACGGGGTCCGCGACCTGCTGCTGCGCTACCTGCGCTCCCATGGCCCGGCCACCGTGGAGGACTTCTGCTGGTGGTCCAAGATCGGCAAGACCCAGGCCCGGGTTGCACTGGCGGACCTCCAACCGGACCTGCTGTCCGCGGACGTGGACGGGCGGGAGCACTGGATGTCCCCGGATCTTCCGGACCGGCACGCAGAGCGGGCCCGCGCCACCGCCGCCCCGATACTGCTGCCTGGATTCGACGAGATCGTTCTCGGCTACCAGGACCGCTCCGCGGTGCTGACCAGGGACGAGGAGGCGCTCGTGGTCCCCGGGCGCAATGGAGTGTTCAAGGGCACGGTGCTGCACCGCGGCCATGCCGTGGGGACCTGGAAGAAGTCCACCCGGCGTGGCCAGCCGGTCGAGGTCACGGCGTTCGGAGAGCTGCCCGGCCCGGTGGCCAGGGCGGCCCCCCGCCTCAGCGCCGCGCTGCCGGTCTGACACCGCGGGCCCCGACCGGAAGAACCGGCCGGGGCCCGCGCGTCGGGAAACGGGTGCTCAGCTCCGTGGGGTGGCGACCTCGGCCACGGCCGCGGCCACCCGGAGAGAGACCTCCGGGTCGAAGACCGAGGGGATGATGAAGCTCGGGTTCAGCTCCTCGTCCGTGATGGTCCCGGCGATGGCCTCGGCGGCGACCACCAGCATCTCGTCGGTGATGTCCGAGGCCCCGGCATCCAGCAGCCCGCGGAAGAACCCCGGGAAGGCCAGCACGTTGTTGATCTGGTTCGGGAAGTCCGAGCGGCCGGTGGCCACGATCGCGGCGTGCTTCGATGCGATGGCCGGGTGTACCTCCGGATCCGGGTTGGACATGGCGAACACGATCGAGTCCTCGTTCATGGCGGCCACATCTGCCTCGTCCAGCAGGTTCGGGGCGGAGACGCCGATGAAGACGTCGCGACCGACCACAGCCTCCTTGAGGGAGCCGGAGAAGCCCTCCTCATTCGTGTTGTCCGCGAGCCACTGGCGGTTGGCGTCGGCATGCTGGGAGCCGCGCTCGATGATCCCGGCTCGGCCGGCGGCCACGATGTGGCGGGCGCCGGAGGCCTTCAGGAGCTTGATGATGGCGGTACCGGCAGCGCCGACTCCGGCCACGGCGATCGTGACGTCCTCGATCTTCTTGCCGGTGAGTTTCAGGGCGTTGGTGAGGGCCGCCTGGACCACGATCGCGGTGCCGTGCTGGTCGTCATGGAACACGGGGATGTCCAGTTCCTCGCGCAGCCGGGCCTCGATCTCGAAGCAGCGCGGGGCGGAGATGTCCTCGAGGTTGATGCCGCCGTAGGCTGGGGCGATGGCCTTGACGATGCTGATGATCTCCTCGGTGTCCTTGGTGTCCAGCGCCACCGGCCAGGCATCCACGCCGGCGAATTGCTTGAACAGGGCGGCCTTGCCCTCCATGACGGGCATGGCGGCCTCCGGGCCGATGTCCCCCAGGCCGAGCACGGCGGTACCGTCCGTCACCACGGCCACGGTGTTCTTCTTGATGGTGTACAGGCGGGCCAGGTCCTTGTCCTCGGCGATCGCCTTGCACACCCGGGCCACGCCCGGGGTGTAGGCGCGGGAGAGATCGTCCCGGGTGCGCAGCGGCACGCGCAGGGTGGTCTCGATCTTGCCGCCCTCGTGCAGCTGGAAGGTCTGGTCCGTGACCTCATGGACGGTGATGCCCTCGAGCGCGTCCACGGCCTCGCGGACGCGCTCGGCATGGGCCGCGTCCACCGTGTCACAGCCGACGGCCACAGTCATGAACCGGTGGTGCGACTCGATCACGTCCAGGCCGGTCACGGCGGCACCGGTGCCGGCAACGGCCGTGGCGATGTCAGAGGTCGCGGTGAAGGACACGGGGGTCTCGACGCGCAGGGAAATGGAATAGCCGGGGCTGGGTGCTGCCATGGGGATGCTCCTTGGAATCGGGATCCGAACGGTTGCTGGACGGGTCGCCATCATCGCCGCCGCGGCGGCACGGCTGGCAAGCTACTGAGTGTAGCGGCGGAGGGCTTCTACCGGGCAGTACGCGGCGTAATGTTCGCCCTCGTCAGCGGGTTCGTGACGTCACGGTGAGGTGGCCGGCGCGGCGTGGCGCCGTCGGTGGAACTGGTGAATCCCCTCGAGCAGGACGCAGGCGACCGCACCGATCGTCACGGCGGCGAGGGTCAGGTCCACGGGCGGGATATCGAACTGGTGGAACTCGCGTGACGCGGGGATCAGCAGGACGAGCAGCAGCAGGGCGTACATCGCGGCCACGAGGGACAGCTTCCACTTCGTCAGCGGCCGGGAGATGAGGTTCAGCACCCACAGGCCCATGAGCGTCAGGGTGATCACGGAGGCGGTCTGCACCTGTTGCAGGGACACCTCTCCCACGGCGTCGGCCGGCCCCGTGGCTCCGCCCGAGAAGCCGGCGAACCAGTGTGCGTACCCGTTGACGGCCAGCAGCCCGGCGAGGATGACGAGGCCGGAGGGAATTGCGAACCGCAGGGCGCGTCCGAGGAACCCGGGGACGTAACGGCGCTGGTTCGGCACCAGGGCCAGGAAGAAGGTCGGCAGGCCGATCATGAGGAAGTCGACGGTGGAGGCCTGGCGCGGCAGCAGCGGGTACTGCCAGGCCAGCAGGGAGAAGACCACCCCGAACAGCACGGCATAGGCCGTCTTCGTCAGATACATGTGCGCCAGCTGCTCCATGTTGGCGATGACCTGCCGGCCCTCTGCCAGTACCGAGGGCAGGCGGGAGAACCTGCTGTCCAGCAGCACCATGCGGGAGACCGCCTTGGTGGCCGGTGCCCCGTTGCCCATAGCGATCCCCAGGTCCGCCGTCTTCAGGGCCAGGGCGTCGTTGATGCCGTCCCCGGTCATGGCCACCACATGGCCGTCCTGCTGGAGGGCGCTGACCATGCCCTTCTTCTGCTCGGGAGAGACCCGGCCGAACACGGAGTGCCCTTGCAGCACCACCCGGCGCTCCTCGGGATCGGAGGGCAGGTCCCGGGCGTCATAACCGTCCCCCTGGACGTCCATGCCGACCTCGCGGGCCACCGCGGCGACGGTCCGGGGATGGTCTCCGGAGATGACCTTCAGCTCGACGTCCTGCTCGCGGAAGTACTCGAGCGTCTCACGGGCGTCATCGCGCACTTTCTCGCGGAAGGTCAGCAGTGCCACGGCTTCCAGCGCGGGCGGCAGGTCCCGGCCCTTGTCAAACCAGGTCCCGACGCCGGCCGGTTCCGTGGAGCGGCACAGCACCATGGTGCGCAGCCCCCGGCTGGTGGTCTCCTGGCACAGCGCCTCGATGTGCGCGCGCCGGTCCGCGTCGAGTCCGTTGCCGGACGCCGGGAGCAGGACCTCCGGGGCACCCAGGACCCAGGCCCCGTGCACCGCATCGCCGCGCGAGATATCCCGGCCGGCGCCGGCGCCGGCGTCGTGCAGGGGTGTGGGGCCGAAGGCCACGGCGGACCAGCGCCGCTCCGAGGCGAAGGGCACCTGGTCCGTGGGCGCCACGGTGGGCTGTGCGGGGTAGGCCTCCGCGAGGGCCAGTGCGGTGGGGTTGGCGTTCGCGTCGGCGCCGAACCAGCCCAGGACCAGTGACCCGGCGGAACGGAGGTCGTCCGCGCCGGACGGGGTGGACTGGCCGTGCTGGCCGTGGTGCGTGGCGGGGGTGAGGTCCGTGGAACCGTCGAAGACGATCCGACCCTCGGTGAGGGTGCCCGTCTTGTCCAGGCACACCGTGTCCACCCGGGCCAGGATCTCGACCGCCGGCTGCTCCTGGATGAGCACCTCTTGACGGGCCAGCTTGAGGGCGGCCACGGCGAAGGAGATGGTGGTCATCAGGGCCAGGCCCTGCGGGATCATCGAGGTGATCGCGGCGACAGAAGCGACCACGGCCGGTTCGATCGCGTCCTGCTCCAGGGCACGTGCCCAGCCGCCCACGGCCTGGACCTGGCCATTGACGATCAACGCCGCGATGGGCACCAGCGCGATGGTCAGCCAGGTGGCCACCGTGTCCAGCGCGCCGCGGAGCTCGGAGGGGATCTTGGAGAACCGGCGGGCCTCGATGGCCAGACGCGAGGCATGGGAGTCCGATCCGACGGCCGTGACCCGGATCAACCCCGTCCCGGAGAGGACCGCGGATCCGGAGAGGACGGCATCACCGGGGAGCTTGCCCACCGCATCGGCCTCGCCGGTCAGCAAGGACTCGTCGATGTCCAGGCCGTCGGCGGACAGCACCACCCCGTCCGCGGGGACCTGGTCGCCGCGGCGCAGCACCACCGCGTCGTCCAGCACGATCTCCTCGAGCCGAACGGGGTGCTCGGTGCCGTCCCGGAGCACGTGGGCGTCGTCCTGGTGGAGCAGGGCTATGGCATCGAGTTTGCGCTTGGCCGAGTACTCCTGGATCACGCCGATGACCACGTTGGCCACGGCGGCCAGACAGAACACGAGGTCGAACCAGCGGCCCAGCACGATGATGGCCACGGCGCAGGTGGCGATCGCCAGATTGAACAGCGTCAGGATGTGGACGCGCAGGATGGTCCAGATGGACCGGGAGGTGTCCCGCGGCTGACGGTTGACGAGCCCCTTCTCCTCGCGTTCGGCGACGTCGGCCGGCGCCAGGCCGCGCACCGTGAGAACGGCATCCTGGGGGCGAGGGAGCGGCGCATGGCCCCGGCGGTGCAGGTGCAGGTGGCGCTGATGGTCCGGATGCTCCGGATCATCCGGCAGGCCGGCTCCGTGGCTCACCGGTTCGGTGGTGGTCTCCACCATGCTCATGATTCTCCCCTTGGCAACGCAGGGCAATGGACGGCGATATCCGCCTCACGCCCTGCCGATGTAATCCGGTGCGATTCCCCCGAACCCGTTCAACCTACTGCCCCGCCCGAGGCCGAACATCCCACCGGGGGACTATTCCGGGCCGGTTCCGGGTCCATCTCAGGGGTGGCTCAGGGTGGACCCGAGTGGCTCGGGGTGGCTCGGGGATTCTTCGGTGGGCGTTCCGGTTCACGGTCTTGGTTTCCGTCGTTCACACAGGAAGCGGCTGGCGTTCAACACCGCTCCATACCGTCTGAGGGTCATCACCTCTCTGCTGCCTCCGGGGCGGCACCCCTCAACAGAAGAATGGATCATGACCGCTAAGCGCTTGCCACTCGCTGTCCTCGCCCTGTCCGTCGGCCTGACCTCCACCGGTGCGCTCATGCCGGTCGCGGCTGCCTCCGCTGCTCCCGTCGCACCGGCGGTGAGCAATGCCACCGCAGCCGTGGCCGCCCCAGACGCCGACCTGCTCGACGTGACGTTCGAGGACGGCACCCCCGCGGATGCCGCCCAGGGCCGAGAGGCCGTGATCACGGGTGACCCCGAGATCGGCGTGGACGGTTCACTGGCCCGCTTCACCGGGGTCTTCGACGGGGACGACGCCTACGCCTACGCGCTGACCGAGGCGGACTACGGCCAGCTGGCGGACGGCTTCACCGTGGAGTGCAACTTCAAGCGGGACGCGGCCACCACCGGAGAGGACACTCTGTGCGGCAACAAGGAGGCCGGCGGCTTCGCCATGGTGGTCAAGGAGGACCGGGCCGCCTTCATGATCCATGCCGAGGGTGGTTACACCTTCGCCTGGGCGGACATCGACGCTGACACCTGGTACCACGCCGCCGGCGTGTACGACGGCAAGACCATCAAGCTCTACCTGGACGGCGAGCTGGCCGCTGAGGCCGAGGCCGGTGGGCCCATGACCGTCCCCGCGAACGAGAACGCCCACGCGGTGGTGCTGGGCGCGGACAGCGGCAACGGTGCTCCCGGTCAGTTCTCCACCGCCTCTATTGACGCGGCCCGGCTGTACAGCTCGCCGGCCTCGGCTGACCAGGTCGCCGCGCTGAACGCCGAGTTCGCCGTGGAGGTCGAGGCCCCCGAGGCAGACGTCTTCAACGTGGACTTCGCCGACGGCACCTCGGCCGAAACGGCCCAGGACCTGCCCGCCACCACGCACGGCGCCCCGGTGATCGGTACTGACCCGGCCCTCGGCCGCAACACGGCTGCCTTTGACGGCGATGACGCCCTCCTGTATCCCTTCGGCGACCAGTACGCCACGCTCGGCGACTCCATGACCGTGGAGTGCGTGTTCCGTTATGACGGCCCCCTGCCGACCTCCGGGGAGACGAACCTCTGCGCCAACAAGGAGGCCGGCGGGTTCTCCATGACCATGTATGCCCACAAGCTGACCTTCGCGGTCAACACCGGCAGCTACCACAACGCTGGCATCGAGATCGAGCCGAACGAGTGGTACCACGCCGTGGGCGTCTTCGACGGAGGCACGAAGACCGTCAAGCTCTATGTCAATGGCGAGCTCGTGGCCGAGAACCCCACCGCCAACGCCGAGATCAAGTGGCCGCCGAACGCCAAGGCCCACAACATGGTGCTCGGCGCCGACGCCTCCAACGGGGGCAGCCAGTTCCATGCCAACGCGACGATCGCCTCCGCCCGAGTCTTCGGTGACTCCCTGGATGCCCAACAGATCGCAGCCCTGAACATCGAGGCTTTCGACGGACTGCGTGACCAGGTCGCCGAGCTGGCCGGGACCACCCCGGCGGCCGGGTCCGAGATGACCCGGGCCACCGAGTTCACGGCCGAGTGGGCCAACCCCGGCCTCGTCGCCGCGGGCACCTCCTACACGCTCGACGGCGAGCCGATCGAGCCCGGCCAGGTCATCGGTTCCGGCATGGCGGCAGGCGAGCACACCATCGCGATCGAGGGCAAGACCGTCTTCGGACTGCCGATCTCCGAGTCGGTCACCTTCACGTCCGGCTCCATCCCGGTGGGCGGCGGCACCGAGACCGGGCAGGGCAACGGCAAGGTCTCGCTGTCCGCCCGGGCTGTGAATCCCGACGGCGGCGACGTCACCACCACCTTCTACGGCGGCCGCGCGGACGTCGCCCAGGGCGGCTTCCAGGGGCTCGTGGACGGGACCCCGACCACGCTCGAGTTCGACTACACGGAGGACACGGGCCTCGAGGGGGCCGGGGACAGCCTGAGCGCCACTGCCGGGCAGATGCCGTTCCAGCGCTTCGACGTCGAGGTCGGTGAAGCCGCGGAGGGCCAGTCGGTGCGCTGGGCCGGAACCGTGGACCCGAGCCGCCAGGTCAACCTGCTGGTGTGGAACACGGCGAGCGAGACCTGGGACGAGCTGGCCTCCGGACGCGGGCTCAATGAGAGCGAACTCGTGCTGTCCGGTGCACTGGGAGCCGAGCACCTGGACGAGGCTGGCCAGGCTTCGGTCCTGGTCCTGGGCGAGGATCCCTTCGCCGATGACCTGGAGAACGAGGTCGCCGACTCCTTCGAGGATCCGGCCGACTACGATTTCTCGCTCGCGCACTTCACCGACACGCAGTACCTCGCCGAGGGCGCTGCGGAGGATGCCTACTCCGAGGAGCAGCAGGCGGTCTGGGCGGACGCCTACACCTCCGTGGCCGAGTGGATCGTCGCCAACGCCGAGGAGAAGAAGATCGACTACGTCGCCCACACCGGCGACATCATGGAGAACTGGCACACCGGCAGCCCGCGGGCCGATGAAGAGGAGTACCGCGAGATCGCCGTCGAGGAGTTCGAGTTCGTCTCCCAGGCCCAGAAGATCCTGGACGACTCCGAGATCCCCAACGGGGTGACCCCGGGCAACCATGACAACCGCTCCGGCATGGACGTGGGCCCGGACAACCTCTACAACCAGTACTTCGGCCCCGAGCGCTACGAGGCCCTCGAGCAGACTCAGGGCTGGAAGGACGCCAATGCGTCCTACACGCCGTGGAAGGAGGGGGACAATGACAACCACTACGACCTGTTCTCCGCCGGTGGCCTGGACTTCGTCGCTGTCTATCTTGGCTACGACGTCACCGATGAGGAGATCGCCTGGGCCAGTGAGGTCCTGGACCAGTACTCGGACCGCAACGCCATGATCATGACCCATGCCCAGCGCAAGCCGAGCACCAATCCGGATGGCCGTGGCGCGACCTTCTCCCACGACGGGGCCAAGATCGACGAGGGCCTGCTCCAGAAGCACAGCAACATCTTCCTCGCGCTCTCCGGGCACGAGCACGGCGTGGACATCGAGGTGCGCAAGGACGTCGGCACCGAGGGCAACAACGTGGTCGAGCTGCTGGCCGATTACCAGTTCTATACGGTCTCGGCCGAGGAGCTGGGTCTGACCGGCGTTGACGGCCGCTCCGCCACGGACATGCTCCAGTTCGGCTCCAGCTTCTTCCGGTTGCTGCAGATCGACGTGGACAACGCGGAGATGGCCGTGGACACCTACTCGCCGCTGCTGGACAACTTCGGGGCGACCGAGTATGACGACCGCAATCGCTACAACGGCACCGAGGATGACACCCGGCTGCCGATCCAGCTGGAGACCCGCAAGACCTCCTTCGCCACCAACCAGGTCATGGTCACGACGCCGACCGATGAGGAGATCGGCGAGGCCACGGCCAAGTCCGGTTGGCCGGCGACGATCGAGTGGGCCGGCCTGACGGAGGGCGAGACCTACGCCTGGTACGCCACCAGCCGCGATGCCGAGACCGGCGAGGACCTGGCTGCGGGTGAGACCGAGCAGATGGGCGTCTTCACCGCCGTGGCCGCGGGTACCGACACCGTTGCCCCGGAACTGACCGTTCCGGAAGCAGTCACCCTCACGGTGGGTGAGGACTTCGATCCTCTGGCCGGGGTGTCGGCGACCGACAACACCGATGGAGATGTGACGGCGTCGGTGCAGGTCATCGGCTCGGTGGACACCTCCACCGCCGGGGCGTACACCCTGACCTACGTGGCTGAGGACGCCAACGGGAACCAGGCCATCGCCTCCCGGGCCGTCGTGGTGGAAGAGGCCGATCAGCCGGAGCAGCCGGAGCCGGTGGAGGACTTCACGGACAACCCGGAGGGTTCGCAGTTCTATGCGCCGGTCCGGTGGATGCAGGAGCAGGGCATCACGACGGGGTACACGGACGGCACGTACCGCAAGGGCAAGGACATCTCCCGTGGCGAATCGGTGGCCTTCATCCACCGGTACATCGATCCGGAGACCACCGGCGGTACCGAGGACTTCACCGATATCACGGAGTCGAACGTGTTCTTCGATGAGATCGTCTGGGCGGCCAACGCCGGCGTGACCAAGGGGTACGCGGATGGCAAGTTCCTCCCGTACGACAGGGTGACCCGTGGTGAGTTCGCCTCGTTCCTGTTCCGTGCGGTGGAGCCGGAGGCGGGCGAGTGGGATGAGTCCTTCTCGGACGTGGCGGAGTCGCACCCGCACCATGAGGCAATCTCGTGGCTGGCCTCGGCCGGGGTCTCGACCGGGTACAAGGACGGCACATACAAGCCGAATGACACGATCACCCGTGGCGAGGTCGCCGCACTGATGCAGCGCTACGCGACCGAGGTCGCCGACCAGGGCTGATCAGCCAGCAACACTGAGCACGACGCCGGCCTCCACCCGATCGTGGACCGGTGCCGTTCCGTGGCCCCGCACCTCTCCAACAGAGGGGCGGGGCCACGGCCCGTTTCCGTCAGGGAAGGAGCACGGGTTTGATCGTGCGGCCGGCGGACATGTCCTCCACAGCGGTATTGATGTCCGCCAGCGGATAGGTCCTCACCAGCCGCTCCACGGGGAAGCGGCCCTGCTCGGCCAAGGCCAGGATGGCCGGGACCAAGGACTGGATCTCGGCGTCGCCGATCGTCAGGCCGTGGATCTTGCGGCCCGGGAGCATGAAGTTCACGTCCACCTTGACCGACTGCCCGAAGGGCGGGGCGCCCACGATGGCCACCTCTCCCTGACCGCGGGTGCACTGCACGGCTTGCTCCAGGACCTTGGTGATGCCGGTGGCCTCGACCACCCCATGGGCTCCGCCGCCGGTGGCCTCCTGGATGCTGGCGACCACGTCGTCGACCCGGCTCGGATTGATGGTGTGTGTTGCCCCGAGTTCCCGGGCCAATTCGAGGCGTTCATCCACCAGGTCCACCGCCACGATCCGAGTGGCCGGGGACAACGCCGCAGCGATGACCGCGGCGAGACCCACGGTGCCGACGCCGAAGACGACCAGGCTGTGGCCGGGACCCGGTTGCAGGGCATTCCACACCGCCCCCGCACCGGTCTGGACACCGCAGGCCAAGGGGGCCAACTGCTCCCAGGGCAAGTCCGTGGAGATCTTGACGACATTGCGCTCCTCGGCGATGGCCGCCGTCGCGAACGACGACTGGGCGAAGAAGTGCCCGCCGATCGCCTTCCCGGCCCGGGTGAGCGGGGATGAACCGTCCACACGCTGCCCACCGAGCAGGTTGTCCGGAAGCCACCGGACGCAATAGGCGGGATGGCCGCCACGGCAGCCCTCGCAGTGGCCACAGGAGGTGAAGGACAGCACGACCCGGTCCCCGGGAGACACCGAGGTCACGGCTGCCCCGACCTGACGGACGAGACCCGCCCCCTCATGTCCGAGCACGCCGGGCAGCGGGAAGGGAAGCGCCCCGGAAGCCACGGTGAGGTCCGTGTGGCAGAGACCGGCAGCCTTGATGTCCACCAGGATCTCGTGGTCCTGGAGCGCGCCGAGCTCCACGTCCTGGAGGGTGAACGGGGCGCCCCCGGCTTCGGTGACTGCTGCGGTGATGGTGGTCATGATGCGTCCTGACCGGTGCTGGCCGTGCCGCTGGTGGTGGTGAGCTCGGGGTCCGGTTCGATCGCGATGATGACCGACTTGGTACGGGTGTAGGCCTCGAGCTGCTCGGGTCCGTTCTCCCGTCCCCAGCCGGAGGACTTGACGCCGCCGAAGGGCAGAGCCGGGTCGAGCATGCCCCACGCATTGACCCAGATGATGCCGGCCTCCAGGGCATCGGCCACCCGGTGCGCCCGGGAGATGTTCCCCGTCTGGATGCCCGAGGCCAAACCGTAGTCCGTGCTGTTGGCCAGCTCGATGGCTTCCTGCTCGGTATCGAACGGCTGGACGGTCAGGACTGGACCGAACACCTCCTGTTGAACGGCCTCGGCGGAGTTCGCGACGTCGGCCAGCACGGTCGGGCGGTAGAAGAACCCGCCGTTGATCTCGGCTGGCTCGCCACCGGTCACCACGCGAGCCCCGGTGGCCTTGGCCTGCTCGACGGCGTCCGCGACCTTCTCCAGCTGGCGGCGGTTCGCCAGCGGCCCGATCACGGTGCCCGGGTCCCGCGGATCACCGAAGGGTACGTGGGGTACCGCTCCGGCCAAAGCCTCGAGCACCTGGTCGTAGACAGAGCGTTCCACCAACAGCCGGGGGCCGCCCATGCAGAACTGGCCGGTGTTGAAGACGAATGCCGAGATGGTGGTTTCGACCGCCTTGGCCAGGTCGGCGTCCGCGAAGATGATGTTGGCGGCGTTGCCACCCAGTTCTGCGGTGATGGGATGCAGGGCCTGGCCGGCCACGGCGGCGACGTGTGCGCCGGTCTGGGTGGAACCGGTGAAGGCCACCTTGGCCACCTGGGGGTGTGCAGTGAGGTGGTCGCCGAGATCCGTGCCGTAGCCGGTGACGACGTTGTAGACGCCGTCCGGGACGCCGGCCTCGGTCAACAACCGAGCCGTCAGCAGTGCGGAGAGTGGGGTGTCCTCGGCCGGCTTGTGTACCACGGTGTTCCCGGCGGCCAGGGCCACTGCGATCTTCGAGGTGGAGAGAATGAGCGGGAAGTTGAACGGAGTGATGGCCGCGACCACGCCGAGCGGTTCTCGCTGGGTGTAGGCGTGGGCCGGCAGCGGCGTACGGCGCACCGCACCGTCCAGATTCTGGGCCAGCGAGGCGGCGTACTCGTAGGTGTCCGCAGCGGTATTGACGTCCACTGCCCGGGCCAGGCTGATGGGCTTGCCCACGTCCAGGCTCTCCACCTGCGCGATCTCCTCCGCGTGTTCACGGAACAGGTGCGCCACCCGGATCAGCACCCGGGACCGTTCGCGGCCGGATAGTTGCGACCAGATGCCGCTGCGGAAAGCGGTGTGGGCAGCTTCCACGGCGAGGTCGAGGTCTGCGGTGGTTCCGGCCGGCGTGGTGGCGATCTGCTGGCCCGTGGCGGGATCCAGCACGGCGATCGTGGTGGAACCCGAGCTGGGAGCGGGCCCGCCGTTGATGTAGTGCTGCGCCTCGCGCAGGTGCTCGGGGAGACGGTACTCGGTCATGGTGTGGGCCTTTCTGGAAGGACGGAACGAGGGAGTTGCTGGTCAGCGGGGAAGGTGGTGGCCGGCGTCGCGGTAGCGGGCTCCCCAGATGCCGGACTTGCCGGGGGCCATGATGGAATTCGGGTCCAGGGCGTCCTTGATGCGCTCGTGGAAGCGCAGCAGGGCGTTGTCATTGAAGTCGAAGGTGTCCATGACTTGGTCCATGAGCGCCAGGTGCGTGCGGTACTCCCCGTAGCCGTTCTCGGCTCCCTCTTCCACGAGCTTGCGGCCGAGTGCCATGACCTGCTCGCGCTGGTCGGCGTCAGCGGAGTCGTAGAGGAACAGGCAGATGTGGTGCATCTCGCGCAGACCGACGGCGAACTGGGCGGCGTAGTCGGGCCCGTACTCGTAGGAGCGGTTGCGGACCATCTCGAACTGCTTCTGAGCCTCAGCCCCGTCCGGCTCTGAGATCGGGGAGAAACCGATATGGGCGCCGTTGGGGACCCACTCGAGAATCTGCTGCTCCTTGATGGAGGGGATTCCCTGGTTGATCTCGTGACGGTCGTGCAGAACGTGGGAGCCGGGGGTGTCCTCGGCCCGGTCCTGGGTGGTGAAGAACCGTGATCCCTTGACCGCAGAGAAGGCGTTCTTGATCATCCCCAAGAACAACTCGATCTGCTCTGGTGGGCCGTAGACCGTGGCGTAGAGGTTCCAGTAGCCCAGGTCCAGCTCGTCCTTCATCCGCTGGATGACCTCGGGGGTCAACGGGCCGCCCTCGGGCAGCCAATGGGTGCGCTTCGTCTGTGCCGCTGCGTCGAGGACGATGTTGCGCAGGACCGGCACGCTCTGCAGCGGAGCCATCCCGATGCGCAGCGGGAGCATGATGTCCACGATCTGGGCGAGGTCCTCCTCCTGCTCGAAGGTGATGACGAAGGTCTCGGCCGCCGGCGGTGCAGGCATGAGGGCGATGCCCATCTTGGTGACGATGCCGAAGTTCGACTGGGAGAACAGCCCGTCCGGGTAGGGGCCGAAGCCGTAGGCGAACAGTTGCCACGTCTTGGCCGTGCTCATGGCGCCCATGCCGGTGCGGAGGAGGTCCCCGTCCGGCAGGACCACCTCCAGGCCGGTCTGCCAGGACCAGTGATCGCCGTAGGGCGTGTAGCCGACCCCGCGGTCCAGGGCGTTGCCGACCACAGAACCCCAGCCGAGGTCCGGAACGTCGATCCACAGGTTGTAGCCCTGTTCCTGGATGTGGTTGTAGAGGTCGAAATAGGTGACGCCGGGTTCGATCAGGGCATAGGCGTATTTCTCATTCACCTCGATGATCTTGTTCATCCGGCGTGAGGTGTGAACCACCACCGTGCCGGCCAGGCGCGGTGCGGCGCCACCGTAGCCCAGGTTCTTTCCGGTGGCGACCGGGGACAAGGGGATCCGGTGTTCATTGGCGATCCGCACCAGTTCCTGGACGTCCTCCGTCGTCTCCGGGAACACCACGGCACCCGGCCGGAAGTCGTCCGCGGACGTGGTGGGGAAGGGGTCGTCGAACTCCGTCAGGGCCTCCGGTTCGGAGATGACATGCTCCGCGCCCAGGAGGATGCGGAACTTCTGCAGGGCGGCGTCGAACTCTTCGACGGGAACATCTGCGGGCACAATGCGGTCCATCATGGGCTCCTTGGTCCGAGGGAGCAAGGCCCCCGTGGAAGGTGATGTAGCTCATGCTCTGATGGCGTCATCGGTGTCACAAGAGGTTCCTGCGCAATATGGATAGGAACGGGGTGCCCTCGGCGTTCTTCAGGAGGAGCGGGCCAGTGTCTCCGAAGGGGATTCCCCGAAGGTCTGCGCAAAATGGATGGCGAATCGGCCCGCGTGGTGGAAGCCCCAGCGTTCCGCGATCGCGGCCACGCGTGTCCCGGGAGGGCTGGATGCAAGATCCTGGCGGGCGCAGTCAAGCCGGATTCGGCGAAGGGCTGCCACGGGCGTGGTGTCCAGGTGTTTTCGGAACCCTGCCTGCAGGGAGCGGACGCTGACGCCCGCGGCACGGGCCATATCCTCCACACTGTGGGGCTGGCTCGCGTTGGCGTGCATGAACTCCAGGGCCGTTTTGATGGCTTCCGGGGGCTCAGTCGGTGCCGGCGTGTGTAAGAGGTGACTGTGATTGTGGCGAGCAGCCAGGAGCAGGCCGCGTGCTACCGCCTGGGTCAGAGGTTCGGACAGGAGCGGATGGGTGGAGATGGGGGAAGTGGGGTCCAATCCCTGGGCCAAGGCCTGCACAGTGGCACGCCAGGCCTGCCCTCCTGGGGAGGCCAGGTCCAAATCGCCATCGAAGTGAAGGGGCTCGTTGACCGGCATGCCGGTCAGGGCCTCAAACTCTTGCTCCAGGGCCACCCGAGGGATCTTGAGGCCGACCACGCGCGCGGGATGGCTCCAGCCTTGCATCCTCGTCTCCTCCGAGAGGCCATGAACGGCCGCGCGGCGGTTGTTGATCTGAACGGTTTGGTTGGCGTACCCCATGGACACCGAGCCGAAGGCTGTGAAGTTGATCTGATAGGAGTCCTCCAGGGGCGGAGTCCTGACGCTGACCGGATGGCCGTACTCGAGCAACCCCAAGGTGAGGTTCGGCAGGTGTATCGCCTTCAGGTCCATGCGGAACCGACGCGTGCGGGAGTCCAGACGGATGCGGTGCGGATGGTAGACGTCGCCGCCCACGGACATGGCCTGGTCGGGATCTGTGGTGTCAATGTCGATGGTCCGGGGCGATGAGGCTCCCGCACTGGACGTGAGTTCCGGCGAGGACAACATGACCCCAGAGTCTAGAGCGGCAGTGCTGTGGATCACAGGGGGTGGGGCGCAAGGCTTGGGGCTTCTTGCCGGTCTGCGTACCGTGGGCCCATGGCACACACCAACGATCGGGCGACCATCCGCAGGCTGTTGACGAACCGTGGGGCCCGCTGGGCCGTCGTCGGGCTCACGCCGAACCCGCGCCGCGCCGCCGTCGGAGTGGCGAAGTTCTTGAGGGATGAGCAGGGGATGGAGATCATCCCCGTCAACCTCGGCGCGCAGGAGGTCCACGGAGAGCGGGGCTACCGGGCGCTGGCGGACATCCCCGGCACGGTCGACGTGGTCGACTGCTTCGTGAACTCGCAGAAGGTCGGGGCGATCGTGGACCAGGCCATCGAGATCGGGGCGAAGGCGGTCTGGCTCCAACTCGGGGTGATCGATGAGGCGGCGGCTCAGCGTGCGGCGGACGCCGGACTGGACGTGGTCATGGACACCTGCCCGGTGATCGAGGTCCGGAAGGATCCGTCCCTGAAGAGCTGAGTGCTGACGCTGTCCGCCGGGCTGGATAGGCTGGACCCATGATCTTCATCGTGGTCAAGTACCAAGTCAAGCCCGAATACACCGACACCTTCCTGGACTCGGTCGCCGAGTTCACGTCCGCTACCCGCGCCGAGGAGGGCAACCTCTGGTTCGAGTGGTCCCGCAGCGTGGAGGACCCGAACGAGTTCGTCCTGGTCGAGGCCTTCAAGGATGGTGCTGGAGAAGCCCACGTCACCTCCGACCATTTCGCCGCTGGGCTGGAGTCCATGCGTCCGCTCTTGGCCGCCACCCCCCAGATCGTCAGCCGTCAGATCGAGGGCGAGGGCTGGGACGAGATGGGCGAGCTGCAGGTCGGCTGACTCGCCCCGGTGAGGGCGCCTGGTAGTTCTCCCCTGCCAGCACCGATGCGAGGGCTGGGGACCGGAGACGGATAACAGCGTTTCTGCCACACTGGGCCCCATGCCCATTCAGCACATTGCCGCAGCCGCCGACTGGGAACGGGCGGTGGACATCGGCTTCTATGACCGGTCCACCCGCGGTGCGTCTATCGAGAAGGTCGGTTTCCTCCACGCCAGCGCCGGTCCGCGCCAGGTCGCCCTGGTCCTGGATGCTGTCTATGCCGACGTCACCGAGCCGCTGGTCCTGTTGACCATGCACGAGGAGACCCTGCACGGGGCCGGTCTGCGGGTGGTTCTCGAGCCCGGAGTACCCGCGGACCCCGGCGGGGAGTGGTTCCCCCACGTCTATGGCGGGCCGATCCCGGTGGGTGCGGTGGCCGGCGTCGAGCAGATCGACCGGCCCCGGCCGCGAGCCGAGCAGGACCGCGTGGTCACGGGCAGCACCACAGGCGTGCCCGCGGGGGCGGGCTCCCGGCCGGGCTCCGGGGTGCAAGCCGCCGCCAACTCCCTCATCGAGGCGCACCTGTCCCGGGCCATCGATCTGGCCGCGTCCAATGCCGCCACGAACGGCGGTCCCTTCGGCGCGCTCGTCGTGTCCGCAGACGGCCAGGTCTTCCAGGGGACCAACCGGGTCACCGTCACCAACGACCCGACGGCCCATGCCGAGGTGGAGGCCATCCGGTCTGCCGGGCTCGGACTGGGGACCTTCGACCTGAGTGGGGCCGTGCTCTATGCGAGCTGCGAGCCGTGCCCCATGTGCCTGGGCGCCGCCCTGTGGTCCCGCATCACCCGGGTGGTGTTCGCGGCGGACCGCCATGACGCTGCTGCTGCCGGCTTTGACGACGCCGCGTTCTACGAGTACTTCGAGGCACCGGGACGCCGGGACGCCATGCCCGTGGTCCACCACCCCACGGACCGTGCCGCCGCGCCCTTCGAGGCGTGGCGGGCCAACGAGTCCCGCACCGCCTACTGATCTTCTCCGCCGTCACCGCGCGGAGTGCTGCCGGGCAACCGGCACCACAGAAAAGCCCGACGCCGGCACCCAGGGTGGGTGCCGGCGTCGGGCGGGTGTCCTGGCGGGGTCAGATCAGCCGAAGTACTTCGGCATGGTGCCGGCCCAGGCGGCGCGCAGCTCCTCGATCGGCAGGGTGAACTGGTCCTGCACCTCAAGGGAGCCGGAGGCCACGTCCACCACGCCGATGCGGGCCACCGGGAAGCGGCGGGCCGTGGTCATGTCCTTGAACCGGACCTCCTCGGTGCGCGGCACGGCCACGAGGGCGCGGGCCTGCGACTCGGAGAACAGCGCGGTGAAGGCGTCCACGCCGTCGCGGTGCTGGACTTCGTCCAGTGAGACCCGCGCGCCCACGCCGAAGCGCAGCACCATCTCGGACAGCGCGGCGGCGAGCCCACCCTCGGAGAGGTCGTGGGCGGCGTCGATCATGCCGTCACGGGAGGCGTTGATGAGCAGGTCGCCGAGCAGCTTCTCCGCGACCAGGTCCACCTGCGGCGGCACACCGCCCAGGTGCCCGCGCAGGTTCGCGAACTCGGAGCCGTCCAGCTCGTCCCGGGTCACGCCCATGAGGTACACGGCCTGGCCGTCCGCCTCCGCGTGGAAGCCGGAGGGGGTGCGCCGGCCCACGTCGTCGAACTTGCCGAGCGTGGCCACCACGGGGGTCGGATGGATCGGGTTGGCGCCGGTCTGGTTGTACAGGGAGACATTGCCACCGGTCACGGGGATGCCGAGCTCGAGGCAGGCGTCCGAGAGTCCCCGGATGCCCTCCGCGAGCTGCCACATGACCTCCGGGTCCTCGGGGGAGCCGTAGTTCAGGCAGTCGGAGACGGCCATCGGGATGGCGCCGGAGGTGGCGACGTTGCGGTAGGACTCCGCCAGGGCGAGCTGCGCGCCGGCGTAGGGGTCCAGGAAGGCGTAGCGTCCGTTGGCGTCGGTGGCCACGGCCACCCCGAGGCCGGTCTCCTCGTCCACGCGGATCACGCCGGCGTCATCCGGGGCCGCCAGGGCGGTGTTGCCGCCCACGTAGCGGTCGTACTGGCTGGTGATCCAGGACTTGTCACACATGTTCGGGCTGGCCATCAGTTCCAGGACCGTGGCGCGGAGCGCATCGCCCGACGCCGGCAGGTCGGCTCCCGCTGCCGAGTCGCGGAAGCGGTCGGCCTCCAGGGCGTCCTGCCCGGCGGGGCGGTGGTACGGGCGCTCGTAGACCGGGCCGTCATGGGCCACGGTCTTCGGGTCCACGTCCACGATGGTCTCGCCGTCCCACGTGATGATGAGGCGGTTGGTGTCCGTGACCTCGCCGAGCCAGGAGTACTCGACTCCCCACTTGCCCATGACGGCCTCGAAGGCCTCCACGTTGGCCGGGTTCACCACGGCCATCATGCGTTCCTGGGACTCGGACATGAGGATCTCACCCGGGGTCAGGGTGGGGTCCCGCAGCAGCACATCGGTCAGCTCGACCTGCATGCCGCCCTCGCCGTTGGAGGCCAGCTCGGAGGTGGCGCAGGAGATCCCGGCGGCGCCGAGGTCCTGGATGCCCTCCACCAGGGAGGACTTGAACAGCTCGAGGCAGCACTCGATGAGCACCTTCTCGGCGAACGGGTCGCCCACCTGGACGGCGGGGCGCTTGGAGGGCTTGGTGTCGTCGAAGGATTCGGAGGCCAGCACGGAGGCGCCGCCGATCCCGTCACCCCCGGTGCGGGCGCCGAACAGCACGATCTTGTTGCCCACGCCGGAGGCGTTGGCCAGACGCAGGTCCTCGTGGCGGAGCACGCCCACCGCGAGGGCGTTGACGAGCGGGTTGCCCTGGTAGATCGGATCGAACACGGTCTCGCCGCCGATGTTCGGCAGGCCCAGGGAGTTGCCGTAGCCGCCGATTCCGGCGACCACGCCGTGCACCACGCGCTGGGAGTCCTCGTGGTCGATGGCCCCGAAGCGCAGCGGATCCATGACGGCCACCGGGCGGGCGCCCATGGAGATGATGTCCCGGACGATGCCGCCGATGCCGGTGGCCGCACCCTGGTAGGGCTCCACGAAGGAGGGGGAGTTGTGGGACTCGATCTTGAAGGTCACCGCCCAGCCGTCACCCAGGTTGGTCACGCCGGCGTTCTCGCCGATGCCGACCATCAGGTCCTTCTTCATGTCCTCGGTGAGCTTGTCCCCGAACTGGCGCAGGTGCACCTTGGTGGACTTGTAGGAGCAGTGCTCGGACCACATGACGGAGTACATGGCCAGCTCGGCGGCGGTGGGCCGGCGGCCGAGGATCTTCACGACCTCGTCGAACTCGTTCTGCTTCAGGCCCAACTCAGCCCAGGGCAGCTCGGTGTCCGGGGTGGTGGCGGCGTGTTCCACCGTGTCGATGTTGAACTGCCGTGCGTCTGCCGGCGGGGTGTTCTGGGTACCAGTGGTCACTGGGCGCCTCCTGCGATCGATGCCACCACGGACGTGAAGATGCCGAGCCCGTCCGTGCCCAGGCGCATGCCTGCGGCGGAGTCCGGGCCGAAGCCGGGCTCCACGGCATGCTCCGGGTGCGGCATGAGGCCCACCACGTTGCCGGCGGCATTGGTGATGCCGGCGATGTCCCGGCGGGAGCCGTTGGGGTTGCCGCCGACGTAGCGGAAGGTCACCAGGCCTTCGCCCTCGAGGCGGTCCAGGGTCTTCTCGTCGGCCACGTACTGGCCGTCCTGGTTCTTCAGCGGCACGGTGATCTCCTCACCGGCGGTGAACTCCCGGGTCCAGGCGGTCGCGTTGTTCTCCACGCGCAGCACCTGGTCCTGGCAGAGGAACTTGAGGTTCTCGTTCTTGATCATCGAGCCGGGCAGCAGGTGCGACTCGGTGAGGATCTGGAAGCCGTTGCAGATGCCGAGGACCGGCAGGCCGGCGGCCGAACCTCCCGGGGTGCCCGAGCCGGCGTCGTTCCCGGCCCTGCCTCCGGCCGCGGCGATGATGGCGTCCATCAGCGGGGCGAAGCGGGCGATGGCCCCGGCGCGCAGGTAGTCGCCGTAGGAGAAGCCGCCGGGGATGATCACGGCGTCCAGGGAGGACAGGGCCGCTGCACCCTCGGGTTCGGCGTGCCACAGGGGCACGGCCTCGCCGCCGGCCAGGCGCACGGCGCGGGCGGCATCCCGGTCATCCAGGGTGCCGGGGAAGGTCACCACGCCGATGCGCGCGCCGGTCAGGACGGGCCCGGCGGTGGAGTAGTCACCGATGAGCGGCAGTTCGGTATTCTGCGCGGTCATCGGGCGCTCGGGCTCTCATTCTGGGCCGACTCGGTCAGCACGGCGACGTTGACCACGTCCTCGATGACCGGGTTGGAGAGCAGCTCTTCGGCGGCCTTCCGGGCCTGGGCGAGGACGTCTTCGGTGACCTCGCCCTCCACGGTCAGTTCGAAGCGGCGGCCTTGGCGGACCGACGCGAATCCGGTGAAACCGAGGCGGGGCAGGGCCCCGGCGATGGCCTTGCCCTGCGGGTCAAGGATCTCGGGCTTGGGCATGACGTCGACGACGATCGTGGGCATGGAGGACTCCCGGTGGTATGCGTGAGGGCTTGACTCAGTCTAGCCGTGACCGGCCGGCCCGATCCGCCTACGCTGAAACGATGAACACGTCCGAGAACCCGCCCGTGGATCACGCCGCCGGCCGAGCCTCCGCAGAGCGCAGGTGCCCCTGCGGTGGTGGTGATGTCTACGGCTCCTGTTGCGGTCGCCTGCACGGGAGGTTCGCCGCGGAGGGCACCCTGGCCGCCCCCACCGCCGAGGCCCTGATGCGCTCGCGGTACGCGGCGTTCGCGCTCGCTGCCACGGGGGAGTTGGCGGAGGCCGAGGCCTATCTGTTGGCGACGTGGGCACCTGAGACCCGGCCGGCGCAACTGGCCCTGGACGGGCCGGAAGACGAGTCCGGCGATGACGTCCACTGGCTGCGCCTGGACGTCGAGTCCACGTCCGGCGGCGGCCCCTTCGACGACGCCGGCACGGTCACCTTCACCGCCCACTTCCGGACCCCGGCCGGCCGGCACACCCAGCACGAGACCTCGCGCTTCGTGCGCCGCCAGGGCACCTGGTTGTACCGCGACGGGGACATCTCCGCAGCCCCACGTTGAGCCTGGAGGGATTCACCGATTTCGCCCGTCCGGGCGTGAATCCCTCCAGACTCAACGGTTGGGTTGGGGTGGGTTCGGGTGGAGTGGGTTGGGTTGGGGCGAAGCGGGCCGTCAGTTGTAGATGCCGATGACCCCGAAGAGCACACCCGAGGCCAGCATGACCAGCGCGACGATGCAGGCGCGCCAGAGCACCTTCTTGTGGTGGTCGCCCAGGTCCACCTTGGCCATGGAGACCAGCAACAGGATGGCGGGGACCAACGGGGACTGCATGTGCACCGGCTGGCCGGTGATGGAGGCCCGCGCCATATCCACGGCCGGGATCCCGTAGTGCGCGCCTGTCTCGGCCAGCACGGGCAGGATGCCGAAGTAGAAGGCGTCGTTGCTCATGAAGAACGTGGCCGGGATGGAGATGATCCCGGTCAGCACCGCGAGGATCGGGCCCATCGAGTCCGGGATGACGTCCACGAGCCAGGTGGACATCGCGTCCACCATGCCGGTTCCGGTGAGCACGCCGGTCAGCACGGCGGCGGCGAACACCATGGACACCACGGCGACGATCGAGGAGGAGTGGTTGCCCAGCACCTCGGCCTGCTTCTTGACGTTCGGGAAGTTCACCAGCAGCGCGATCGCGGTGCCGATCATGAACAGGTAGGACAGGGGCACGATGTCGGCGATCAGCAGCCCCATGATGACCACGGTCAGCACGAGGTTGAACACGAACAGCTTCGGCCGCAGGGTGTCCCGGTTCGGGTCCAGGGCGGTATCGGACATGTCCGGTCCTCCAGCGGACTGGGTGGTCTCGGCGCGTTCCAGGAGCCCGACGCCGGCCGGCGCCCCGGAGGTGCCCGGCGTCCCGCTGGGCACCGGACCGCCCGAGGGCTGCGAGCCGCCCGTTCCGCGGCCGGAACCGCCTAGACCCTCACCGGCGGCGTCATCGGCTCCGTCATCGGTACCACTGTCGGTGGTGCCCTGGCTGCCGAAGGTAACGGAGCCGGCGTCGAACCTCTGCTCCGGACGGCCCCAACGGGCGGGGTCCTCACGGCGCAGGCGGCGGCGCTCGGCCAGGCCCAGGAACCAGGCGAACGTGAAGACCACGGCGAGGCCCACGATCATCGAGGGGATCATCGGGACGAAGATGTCCGCGGCGTCCACGTTCAGAGCGGCGGCGGCACGCACGGTCGGGCCGCCCCACGGGACGATGTTCAGGGTGCCGTTGGTCAGGCCGGCCACACAGGTCAGCACCACGGGGCTCAGGCCCAGGCGGTGGTAGACCGGCAGCAGGGCCGCGGTGACCACGATGAAGGTGGTGGACCCGTCTCCGTCGAGTGAGATGACGGCGGTCAGCAGGGCGGTACCCATGACCACCTTGGCCGGATCATGGCCGACCACCCGGACGATCCAGTTGACCAGCTTGTCGAAGAGGCCGACGTCGATCATGATGCCGAAATAGGCGATGGCGAACATCAGCAGCGCGGCGGTGGGGGCCATCTGGCCGACGGCCTCGAGGATCATGTCCCCCAGGCCGAGCCCGGCACCGGTGAACAGGCCGAAGATCGTGGGGACGAGGATCAGTGCCAACAAGGGCGTCATCCGCTTCGTCATGATGAGGGCCATGAAGGTGGCCACCATCGCGAAGCCCAGCAGGACGAGCATGGGTTCTCCTGGTTCGAGAGGGGTGCCGGCTTGCACCGGGGCGTGTGACGGGGACCACGGGGGTCCGCAGATTGCAGTTACCCTACGGTGACCCGGACCACGGAAAGCGGTTGTGCTCGCAAGTGGGCGAAGAACCCGTTCGGCGCATTGTGTGCATTGTGCTCACCCTCTTCCGTCGCGTCTGCCGTGAGCCGCCGGACCCTAGACTGACGGGCATGGATGAGCAGCGGCCCATTCGGGGGACCTTCTCCGGGCGCATGACAGCCCTGGTACTCGCCGCCGTGGCCGGCACGCTGGTGATCTGCCTGCTGGCCATCGTGTGGCTGACGGCCCAGCGGATCCACGACCAAGCCGAACAGCAGGCTCTCGGCATCGCCCGGTCCGTCGCCTCCATCCCGGACGTCCGTGAGCTGGTCGCCGTTCAGGCGGAACTCGAGACCCTGGACCCGGTGCAGCTCGCCGAAGGCCACCTGCAGGCCACCCTCGAAGAGGTGCGCGAGAGGACCGGGGCCCTGTTCGTCATCGCCACCGAGGACCGCGGGCTGCGGCTGGTCCACCCCAACCTGGACCTCATCGGTCAGCGGGTCAGCACCGATCCGGTGGCCCTGCGCGGGGTGGAGGACACCTCAACCGAACGCGGCACTCTGGGCGAATCGGTGCGGGCCAAGGTGCCCGTCTGGTCCGCCGACGGAGAGCGCGTGGTGGGGGAAATCAGTGTGGGCGTCGGAGTGGCGGCCGTCTCCGCGGACATGCGCCAGGCCGCGGTGTCCGTGGCCGTCGTCGGGGTGGTGGGTCTCGGCCTCGCCCTGCTGTCCGCCGTGTACCTCAAGCGCCGGCTCCGGCGCCTGACCCTGGGGCTGGAACCGGACGAGATCGCCGCCTCCGCCCGGGACCAGGCGGCCGTGCTCTACGGCGTGCAGGACGGGGTGATCGGCGTCAGTCCGGAGGGGATCATCACGGTCCGCAACAAGGCGGCCCGCATGCTGTTGGACCTGCCGCACCGGGCCGATCCGGACGACGTGGTGGGCCGCCGTTATGACGAGTCCGGCCTGCCCGGCGCGCTGACGGAGGCAGTAGCCGAAGCCCTGCAGTCCGGGGCATCGGCCAACGGACTGCGGCTGGCCGTGGGCGAATCCTCGATGATCGCCTCCGTGGTCCCCGTCCACCGGGACGGCGTGGACCTGGGCGGAGTGGTCATGCTGAAGGACACCACGGCGGTGGAGGCCCTCGGCAGCCGGTTGGATGCTGTGGAAACCATGGCCTCGGCTCTGCGCGCCCAGCGGCACGAGTTCGCCAACCGGCTCCACGCCCTCTCCGGCCTGCTGGCGGCCGGCCAGCTGGAGGCGGCCCAGGAGTTCCTGCAGCAGGTCATCGAGTCCGGCCCCGTGAAGGACCCGGTTCCCGGGATCGACACCGTGCAGGACACGTTCCTTCGGGCCTTCGTGGGCGCCAAGGGCGTGCAGGCCCACGAGCTCGGCATGGAACTGCGGGTGGGGCCGGAGACGTCCTTCTGGCAGACCGTGGTGGACCCCCAGGATGCGACGGCGGTGCTCGGCAACCTGGTGGACAACGCCGTGCGCGCGGCGCTGGAAGGGCACGGTCTGGAGGGGCACGGTCCGGAAGGCCACGACGCCGTCCCGGTCGGCCTGGATGGCCCCGCCGGCGCTGCCGGCACTACGGGCACTACCGACCGAGGCTCCGCCGTCCCGTGGGTCGAGGTCGACGTGCTGGGGGAGGGGGACACCCTGCACCTGGCCGTCGCCGATTCCGGCGACGGCGTGCCGACGGGCCTGGACGTCTTCGCCCCGGGCGCCACCACCCGGGAGGGTGGGGAGCACGAGGCGCACGGCCACGGCGTCGGGCTGTCCCTGGCCCGGAGGCTGGCGCGCCAGCGGGGCGGGGACGTGTGGCTGGCCGATCCTGGGGGCCTGGGCGAGGCGGGAACGGGGCCCTCGGGAGCGGTGTTCTGCGCACGCATCCCCGGGGTTCTGAGCACATCGATGGAAGGCGAGAGATGACGGAGAACTCCACTGACCTGACGGTCCTCGTGGTGGACGACGACTTCCGGGTGGCGTCCATGCACGCCGCCTACGTGGACGCGGTGCCCGGTTTCACGGCGCTGCCGCCCGTGAATGACGCCCGCGTGGTGGCCCGCACCGTCACTGATTCCCGGCCGGACCTGGTACTGCTGGACCTCTACCTGCCCCACGTCTCCGGACTGGACCTGCTGAGCGTTCTGGACGTGGACGCCTTCGTGCTCAGCGCCTCCGGGGAGGGCGAGTCGGTGCGGACGGCCCTGCGGCGCGGGGCCCTGACCTACCTGGTGAAGCCCTTCGCCGAGAAGGCGCTCGCGGACCGTCTGCGGGCCTATGCGCGGTACCGCCGGTTGCTGGCGGGCGGCACCCATGACCAGGTGGCGATCGACCGCGCCCGCCGGGTGCTGCTGGTGGAGTCCGAGCAGGCTCCGGCCTCAGCGGCGGCGACCACCGAGCAGTCCGTGCTGGAGGCCGTCACCGCGGCCACGGCGGATCTCACCGTGATGGAAGTGGCGGAGGCCGTGGGGATCTCCCGGGCCACCGCCCAGCGGTACCTCTCCCATCTGGCCCAGACGGGGCAGGTCAACCTCGGGCTGCGCTACGGGGCCCGTGGGCGGCCGGAACACCGCTACGGCCCCCTGGGGCTGTGAACTGATGTTTTGAGTCGACTTCGGGTGGGTGTTTTCGCCACGCACCCACCCGAAGTCGACTGAAAGCGAGGGGTGAGGGTGGAGGGGTGAAGGTGGAGAGGTGTGAGGAAGGCAAGGGCGGCGTTGTCAGCCGCCGGCGTTGAGTTGATACATCACCATCAACGCGGTGAGTCCTGCCGAGAGCAGGAGCCCCGGGATGGCCAGCAGGATCTGGGTGCGTTTGTTCATCACCATGACGGCCAGGAACTCGCGCAGGTAGGCGCTGGGGACGTAGTAGCCGGCGGTATCACCGCCCACCACATCAGCGTCCACTCCGATCCGTCGGGAGAGCAGGGCCGCCCTCGGTGCGTGATACTCGTTCGTGGCCACCAGCAGGTGTCCAGGCCTGGTGCCCTGCGGTAGCGCGCCGTCGGCTATCTCCCTCGAGAGGCGCAGGTTCTCCTCCGTGGTGCGTGAGCGCTCCTCCGGCAGGACCAACTCCGGCGGAACGCCGTGGTCCACGAGGTAGTCCGCCATGGCGGCCGCCTCCGGGCGCGGTTCGTCCGGACCCTGACCACCAGAGGGGATGAGGGGCACGCCACGAACGGGTGGTGCCATGGATACTCCGGGGGTCACGGATACTCCGGGCGCCGTCCCGGGGGTCGGACGGGTCGAGGGCGGTGCCGAACTGGTCGACGGCGGCCAGGCCAGCTGCGCCTGCCATGCTTGCCGCCCCCGGTCCAGGCGGGAGGCGAGCAGCGGGGTCACCTTCCCCTTGATGAGTCCGGAGCCCAGCACCACCACGGCGTCCGCCCCCGGGCGCGGCTCCCTCCGGGCGTACAGGACCGTGAACACCAGGAACGTCACGAAGGACAGGCCGACCTGCGCGGAGACGAAGAAGGCCAACGCAGCGGCGCCGATGCCCACTGGGTGCAGCGTCGCGACCAAGAGGAAGGCCGCCACGGGCAGCGCCAACAGTGCGAGCCCGGCCAGCATGGAGAGCAGGTTGCCCAGACTCCGGCCCTCTCGCCGTACCATCTGGACCCCGTTGCGGATGAGAAATCCGGCCAGTACGAGCACGGAGAACGGCAGTGCCAACAGCACCAGGCCGATCAGCGCCTGCACCTCGGGGGAGAAGTACCCGATGACCTCCACCACGGCACCCCACGCGAACCAGGCCCCCACCAGCAGCACGACGGCGGTGCGCAGCCGGCGGGGCTCGGTCCGCCACATCTTCCGGTACAGCAGCCAGCATCCGAGGGCGAGCAGGGCGCCGATCACGGCGTGCTCGCCTCCGCGGCCAGGGCCCTCACGGTGTCTAGTTCCGCCAGCAGCCGTCCACGCAGCACATTGGCCTCCGCGGCGAAACCGCGCTGCAGGCGCACATACTCTGCTCGACCCACGGTGGTCTCGATCCGGATCGGTTCCAGCCCCCAGTCCGCCAGTTCGTAGGGGGAGGCCCGCATGTCCATGGTCCGGATGCGCCAGGCGAGTTCGAAGCAGTCCGCCACCAGGCCCGAGCTGACCGCCGGCAACAGCTTGTAGGCCCACTTGTAGACGTCCATGTTGGCGTGCAGACAGCCGGGCTGCTCCAGGTCCACCTGCGTCTCTCGCGTGGGTTGCAGCTCGTTCAGCCTCACCGCCTCGGGCGCGTAGAAGCGGAAGGCGTCGAAGTGCGAGCAGGCGATCCGGTTGTCCTCGACCACCCGATTCGTGCCGTCCGGGCCGAGTCGAAGGGGCACGGTGGAGTGGCGGATCCCGTGGACCTCGGATCGGTAGGCCATGGCCCATTCGTGCAGGCCGAAGCAGGCCAGCCGTGCTGGCCGTTGCGCTGTCAGACCGAGGATGCGCCCGGCGAACTCGATCATCGCGGCCCGGCGCGCGGCGAACGCGGGCACATCCACGGTCCAGCCGCCGTCGGGAAGCCCCGGGCCAGGCACCACCCACCGGTAGAACTTCCCTCCGCCACCGGAGCCGGGCCCGCCCGCAGGCGCCGCGTGGCCGTCGTCGTGAGTCCGAGCCGGCGCAGCCAGCACGACGCCGGCCCCCGGGTGCCAGCGTTCGAGGGCACCGGGGGTGAGTGAATAGTAGGAGAACAGAAAGTCGTGGACCGGGTGACTTGCGCCGCGGGAATGCAGGTCCTTCAGCGGAGCCGTGTAGGCCGTGATGCCCTGGCGGTGGGCCTCGGCGGTGGCTTGCCACTCGTCCACGGCAAGCACCTGGAGTCCACCTATGGTTGACGGGTCGGCGGAGCGGGTGCGGAGGGAAGTGGGCACCCCACCAGCGTACGGTTAACGGCGGATCCGTGCAGGTGGGCCGCGGAAGGGAGGGGAAGGGAGATATCCGCGTGTAAAAGGTCTGTTTCAGGCCTTCCGTTGATCGTGCCGCTCGGGTAGGTTGCCGTCATCCCACCTCTGTGGTTCGCATCACTCGCACCGCTCTCACAGGGGCTTCCGCACCGCATCGTGCCCGTCTCGGCCGAACACCGCGGCAGCCTCCTGCAGCAACCACGGAGATCACTCGCCGGGCACACCCGTGCCCGGTTCGCACCTTGGTGAGGAAAGGCGAGGTTCATGTCCAGGAACCCCAAAACAGCCCGGCGACGCCGGGCGCTGACCGCCACATTGGCGGGGATCGGCCTGCTGGCCGCGCCGCTGGCGGCCATTCCGGCCGTCGCGGCACCGCCCGGCGGCGGCTCGGATCCCTCGATCGACCGGGCGCTGCAGGCTGGCGCCGAATACAAGGACGGCCGCTACTTCGTGATCCTCAAGGAGGATCCGGTGGCCACCTACCGGGGTGGTACGGACGGCTTCCCGGCCACTGCCGCCACGGACGGCACCTTGGACACGGACTCTGCCGCCGTTCAGAAGTATGACCGGCACCTCACGGTGCGCCAGATGGAGGTCGCGTCCTCGACATCGCTGTCCGTGGACAAGCACTTCACCACGGCCCTCAACGCCTTCGTCTCCGAGCTCACCGCCGAGCAGGCACGCGAGCTGTCCAAGGACGATCGCGTCCTGGCCGTCTCCGAGGTGGAGGAGTACGCCCCTGACTACTCGTCCACCGAGTTCCTCGGACTGCCCGGGCCCCAGGGGGCCTGGAACAACCAGTACGGCGGGCTGGACGCCGCCGGCAAGGGCGTCGTGGTCGGAGTCATCGACACCGGCTATTACCCCGAACAGGAGATGCTCGCCGGGGACCCCGTTCCGGCGCTCTCCGGTGAACCCCAGGTCGGTGAACCGTACCTGGACGCCTCCGGCCGGATCGCCATGCTCAAGGCCGATGGCACCACCTTCCGCGGCGACTGCGAGGTCGGTGAGGACTTCACCGGCGAGGAATGCAACTCCAAGGTGCTCTCCGCCCGGTATTACTCCGAGGATTTCGAAGCCTTCGTCCCCGAGGGGGACCGTGACCCTCGGGAGCGGTTGTCCCCCCTCGACATCTCCTCGCACGGCACCCACACCGCCACCACGGCGGCGGGCAACAACGGGGTCGACCAGGTCTTCAATGGCGGTGTCTCCTACGGCGAGGGCTCCGGCGTGGCGCCCCAGGCTGCCGTCTCCGTCTACAAGGTCTGCTGGGAGGACACGGACCCGGATACGGGCGGCTGCTATGGCACCGCCTCGGTGGCGGCCATCGAGCAGGCCATCATCGACGGCGTCGACGTGTTGAACTACTCGATCTCCGGATCGAACAACTCCGTGGTGGATCCCGTCTCGCTGGCCTTCAAGTCGGCCGCTGAGGCCGGGATCTTCGTCTCCGCCTCCGCCGGCAACTCCGGCCCGGCCGCCCAGACCGTGAACCACTCCGCACCATGGCTGACCTCCGTGGCGGCCTCCACGTTCTCCGATGAGCTGACCGGTACGGTCGAGTTCCCGGATGGTGAGAAGTTCCGCGGTGTGACCGTGACGAAGGAGGGCGTCGGCCCGGCAGACATCGCGCTGTCCAGCGAGGTGGGCCTTCCGGTCACCGAAGAGAGAACTGCGGACGATATCCGGCTCTGCGAGATCGGCGCCCTGGACCCGGACGCAGCCGCGGGCAAGATCGTGGTCTGCGATCGCGGCGTGAGCCCGCGCGCGGACAAGTCCAAGGCCGTGGCCCAGGCCGGCGGTATCGGCATGGTCCTGGTGAACATCGGCGGCGGCTCCGAGGACGCCGACCTGCATGCGGTGCCCACCGTGCACATCTCGGACGAGTCCATCAAGGACCTCGTCGCCTCCACGGACCAGCAGGCGACTCTCGTGGTCGGTGACACCACGAGCCTGGACCCGGTCCCGGTGCCTCAGATTGCCGGATTCTCCTCGCGCGGCCCGTCCACCGCGGTGGACTCCGAGCTGCTCAAGCCGGACATCGCTGCCCCGGGCGTCAACGTCCTGGCCGGCGTCTCTCCGTTGGACCCGGCGTACAATGGCGATTCCTATGGCCTGATGTCCGGCACCTCCATGGCGGCGCCGAACCTGGCGGGCATGGCGGCCCTGATGAGCGCCACGTATCCGGACTGGTCCCCGATGGCCATCAAGTCGGCCATGATGACCACGGCCGGTGACGTCCTGGAGGCCGATGGTTCGGCCAGCGCGGACAACTTCGCCACCGGCGCCGGCTCTGCCGACCCGGCCGCCATGGTCGAGCCGGGGCTGGTCTATGAGGCCGACGCCCGCCAGTGGGACGCCCTCATCCTGGGCGAGACCACCGGCCGGGACATCAACGTGGCCTCGATCGCCGTGAACGACCTGCTGGGTTCGGCCACCGTGACGCGCACCGTCACGGCCACCGAGACCGGGACCTGGGCCGCCAGCGGCTCTGTGCCGGGCTACGAGGTGACGGCTGAGCCGTCCACCCTGTCCCTGGAGGCCGGCGAATCTCAGCCGGTGGAAATCACGCTGACCCGTACGGATGCCGCAGCGGATGAGTGGGCCCACGGGTCCTTTACCTGGACCCGTCCGGGTGCCGCAGCCGTCACCTCCCCGGTGACGGTGCGTTCCGTGGACGTCCTGGCGGAGGACGCCATCACCGGTGAAGGCACGTCCGGCGCCGCCGAGACCGAGCTCGAGTCCGGCATCACCGGCGCCCTCGAGCCAGAGATCGAGGGCCTGGGCCTGGCCGAGGTAGAGGAGTTCTCCAAGGTTCCCGGAGCGCTGGTCGGTGACGACGACGCCTCCAACCACGTCACGGAGACCGTGGTCCCCGAGGGTGCCACCTCGGTGACCTGGTCGCTCAATGCGGGTGACGAACAGTCCGATTGGGACCTCTTCGTCATCACTCCGGAGGGCACTGTCATCCAGGAGGCCACTGCCTCCGGTTCCGAGGAACTGGTCCTGACGGATCCGACCCCTGGTGAGTACTACGCGGTCTCCAACCTGTACTCCTCACCGGGCGGCGCCTCGGTCCCCGCCACCATGGAGACCGTGGTCCTCGAAGGCGACTCGGGGAATCTGACCATCACCCCGGACCCGCTGGCCGTGGAGAACCAGGAGACCGCGCCGGTCGCCGTCGAGTGGCAGGGCCTGACTCCCGGCACGTGGAAGGGCGCCATCGAGTGGGCGCCCGGCACCCGGAGCACGGTCACCGTGACCGTGGGCGGGGGCCCGGCCGACTGCGAGGCCGAGGACTTCTCGGACAACGCCCCCGGCAGCCAGTACTACGACTACGTGCGCTGGATGCAGTGTGATGGGATCACCACGGGTTATGAGAACAACACGTACCAGAAGCACCGGGACATCGCCCGTGGCGAGTCCGTGGCGTTCCTGTACCGCTACATGGATTCACCCACGGTGACGGATCCGGCCGAGTTCCCGGACGTCCCGGAGTCCAGCACGTTCTTCGACGCGATCTCCTGGGCCAACGCCGAAGAGATCACGACTGGATACAAGGACGGCACGTTCCGCCAGTTCGATGAGGTGACGCGCGGTGAGTTCGCCTCCTTCGTCTTCCGCACCGTCGGGCCGGAGCCCGGCACGGTGGAGGGCGAGGGCTTCCCGGACGTTCCGGAGTCCAGCGCGCACCACGAGGCGATCGTCTGGATGGCGGAGCAGGACATCTCCACCGGCTATGCGGACGGCAATTACCGTCCGGGCCACGAGATCACCCGCGGCGAGGTGGCGGCCCTGCTGTCCCGCGCCCATGAGGTGACCGGCGGCTAGCTGACCGCCTGTGCTTTCAGTCGAGTTCGGGTGGGTGTTGGACGCCAATACCCACCCGAACTCGACACAAAGCGCAGGGACATAGAGCAAGCACACAGAAAGCCCGACGCCGGCCGCGCATCTCGCGCGGCCGGCGTCGGGCTTTCTGTGTTGCCGGCTCTGCGGCCGGCGAATCAGGCGGTGTGGACGCCGGCTCAGCGGCCGGTGCCGCCGTAGACGGTGGCTTCCTCGTCCGCGTCGAGGCCGAAGGCCTGGTGGACGGCGCGCACAGCGGTGTCCAGCATGTCCTCGCGGGTGATGATGGAGATGCGGATCTCCGAGGTGGTGATCATCTCGATGTTCACGCCGGCCTGCTTCAGGGCGTCGAAGAACGTGGCGGAGACGCCCGGGTTGGAGCGCATGCCGCCGCCGATCACGGAGAGCTTGCCGACGTGCGGGTTGAGGATGGCGTCCTCGAAGCCGATCTCCTCCCGCGCGGCGTCCAGGGCCTCCATGGCTGTCTTGCCGTCGGTGACCGGCAGCGTGAAGGAGATGTCTGTGCGGCCGGTCTCCACGCGGGGGACGTTCTGCACGATCATGTCGATGTTCACGCCGGCCGTGGCGACCACGTTGAACACTTCGGCGGCCTTGCCCGGGAAGTCCGGGACGCCGTAGACGGTGACCTTGGCCTCGGAGCGGTCGTGGGCCACGCCGGCAACGATCGGCTGTTCCATGGGTTCGCCTTCCTCAAGTGTGATGGTGTCGTCAGGGTTGGGACGCACCCAGGTGCCTTCGTTGTGGGAGAAGGATGAGCGCACGTGCAGCAGCACGCCGAAGCGGCGGGCGTACTCCACGCAGCGCAGGTGCAGGATCTTGGAGCCGGCCGCGGCCATCTCCAGCATGTCCTCGGAGGAGATCTCGTCGATCTTCCGCGCCGAGGGGACCACGCGCGGGTCCGCCGTGTACACGCCGTCCACGTCCGAGTAGATCTCACAGACGTCCGCGTTCAGGGCGGCCGCCAGTGCCACGGCCGTGGTGTCCGAGCCGCCGCGGCCCATGGTGGTGATGTCCCGGGACTCGCGGCTCATGCCCTGGAAGCCGGCCACGATCGCGATGTCGCCGGCATCCACGGCGTCCTTCACGCGGTCGGGGGAGACGTCGATGATCCGGGCGTCTCCGTGCAGGTTGTCCGTGAACATGCCGGCCTGGGAGCCCGTGAAGGACTGAGCCGTGGCGCCCTGGGAGTGGATGCCCATGGCCAGCAGGGACATGGAGATGCGCTCGCCGGCGGAGAGCAGGATGTCCATCTCGCGGGCCGGTGGCTCCCCGTTGATCTGCTCGGAGAGGTCCAGCAGCTCATCGGTGGTGTCACCCATCGCGGAGACCACCACCACCACCTGGTGGCCGGCCTGCTGGGACTCCACCACGCGTTTGGCCACGCGGAGGATCCCTTCGGCATCGGCGACGGAGGATCCGCCGTACTTCTGGACGATCAGACTCATGCAAGGACCTCAGAGGGGGTTGACGTACCGCTGTCAGCGGACTGGCAAAGGGACTGCTGTTCAGTCTAGGTGGAGGCGGCGTTCGGGCACCTCCCATGACCGCCGAGGTCACGGAACGGTAACGCCGCGGAGGTGGCCGGGTGCTGTGTGAGCGTGGTCCGGACACCGTTCCGCGCACCCGTCCTTGCCGTGGGGTGGACCGTGCCGGACGATGGGCCCATGACTACCGACACCCGAACCGGCGACTCCGGTGAGGCCCCGGTCCCCACGTCTCTGGACGCGCCGCCGGGCATCACCGTGGACTCGGTGACGCGCAGCTTCGGGTCCGTCAAGGCCCTGCAGGGCGTGGATCTCACGGCACCGGCCGGGGCCATCACGGCGCTGGTGGGTCCCAACGGCTCGGGGAAGACCACCCTCATGCTGGTGCTGGCCTCCCTGCTGAAGCCCGACGCCGGCTCCGTCACGATCGCCGGCTTCGATCCCTTGGTCCACCCGGCCGCGGTCCGCCGGACCACCGGCTGGATGCCGGACACGCTCGGAGTGTGGGAATCGCTGACGGCCCGCGAGATCCTCGTGACCATGGGCCGGTTCTACGGGATGGACCGGGACCGGGTGCGGTCCCGCGCGGCGCAGCTGCTGGAGTGGCAAGAACTGTCCACGCTGGCGGACCAGCCGGCCCGAGTGCTCTCCCGCGGGCAGCAGCAACGGCTGTCCCTCGCCCGGGCGATCCTCCACGATCCCCAGGTGCTGTTGCTGGACGAGCCCGCCTCCGGCCTGGACCCGGGCTCCCGGATCCGGCTCCGGGACGATCTCAAGCAGATGGCCGCCGCCGGCAAGACCATCCTGGTCTCCTCCCACGTGCTCTCCGAGCTCGACGAGATGGCGGACCTGGCCGTCTTCATCCAGGCCGGAGCCACCGTCCGGGTCGAGGATCTCAGCCAGGAGGGCGCCGCCGGGGGCCGCTACCTCATCACCGCTCTCGACGCCGGACCCCTGCATGCGGCCTTGGAGCACTACTCCATCGCCTACCGCCCCGAGGGCAAGCGCCGCGACTCGGTCAGCGTGGAGGTGGCCTCGGCCACCGAGGCCGCTGACATGCTCGCCACCCTCGTGGGTGACGGCGTCCGGGTCCTGTCCTTCACCCCCGGCACCTCGCGCCTGGAGGCCGCCTACCTCGAACTGGACCGCCGCCGACCGGCGGAGGGGCCGGCGGCCCGGCCGGCGTCGCTCCCCGAGCCCGACGCCGGCCGGGCCGGTGCCGCACCACGGCCGGGCACACGGCCGGGCACGCGGCCGGACGGAAGGGGGATGGAATGATGACGATGGACACCAAGCCGCAGGAGCCGACCGCCCGATCGGAGGGGCGCCTCGGTTGGGGCGCGGCCCTCGGCAACGTCATCCAGATGGAGCTGCGCCAGCGGCTGCGCACCCGCAGCTGGTACATCATGCTGGCCGTCTGGTTCGTGGTCATCGGCCTGGTCACCTGGGGTGCGGTGGCCAGCTACAACACCCTGGCCGGCGACGACCTGTTCTTCGGCCCGGGCCGCTTCGTGTTCGAGGCCGTGGTCGGCTTCGTGATCTTCTTCGGGCTGCTGGTGGCCCCGGCCATGTCCGCGAGCACCGTCAGCGGGGACCGGGCCGGTGGCACCCTGGCGATCGTCCAGGTCACGCTGGCCACCCCGGGCCAGCTGCTCACCGGCAAGTGGCTGGCGTCCTGGATCGCCGCGCTCGGCTTCCTGGTGGCCGCCCTGCCGTACATCATCCTGGCCGTGGTGCTGGGCGGGCTGGACGTCCCGGGGCTCGTGGTCTTCGTCCTGATGGTGGCCGTGGAACTCGGGATCATCTGCGCCCTCGGCACCGCGGTGTCCGCCATCGTGTCCAGGACCCTGTTCGCGGTGGTGGCCACCTACCTGCTGGTGGCCCTGTTCTCCCTGGGCACGTTGATCGGCTTCGCCCTGACCGCCCCGTTGACCATGACCACCGTGCCGGCCAACCAGGCCGTGTACCCGGACGAGGAGCCCCTGTACCTGGAGGGCGCTGATCCGGGGGCGGACGGCTGGGGGCCCGTGCGCTGCACCGGGCCGATGGTCCCCCAGGAGACCCTGGACACCCGGTCCACCTACTGGATGCTGGCCGCCAACCCGTTCGTGGTGGTGGCGGACGCCGTGCCTCATCCGGAGAAGCCGCCCTATGATCCCGACGACCCCGAGACCTGGGCTCCCGATGGCATCATGACCTCGATCTCCACCGGGGTGCGCTACCTGCAGCAGCCGCCGGAGACGAACGTGGAGTGTGCCAACGGCCAGCTGACGGACCAAGACCAACAGGACGAAGACTCCGAGGGCACCCCGGTCTGGCCGCTCGGACTGGGCATCCAGGTCGCGGTGGCCGCCGCCCTGTTCGCGTGGGGCCGCCAGCGGCTGGTGGCCCCGGCCGTCCGCCTGCCGCGCGGGACCCGCGTGGCGTGACCGGCCGGCGTCGTCCGCCTCAACTCCTGTTAACCCTTAACGCACTTGGCGGCCTATCCCCACCGGTGGGGATAGGCCGCAAAGTGCTGGGGTCAGCGGGTGCCGATCTGGCCCTCGCCGAGGACGGCACGGAGGAACTTCTTCGTGCGGTCATGCGTCGGGGCCGTGAACATGGTGTGCGGATCAGCGTCCTCCACGATCGCGCCGCCGTCGAACATCAGCACCCGGTCCGAGACGTCCCGGGCGAACTGCATCTCGTGGGTGACGATCAGCATGGTGATGTCCGTGGTGTCCGCGATGTTCCGCAGGATGCCGAGCACCTCGTCCACGATCTCCGGGTCCAGCGCGGAGGTCACCTCGTCCAGGAGCAGGATCTCCGGGTCCATCGCCAGCGCGCGGGCGATGGCCACGCGCTGCTGCTGACCGCCGGACAGGGACGAGGGGTGGGCGTCCGCCTTGTCATCCAGCCCGACCTTGTGCAGCAGGTCCTTGGCCTTGGCCCGGGCCTCGTCCTTGGACTGGCCCAGCACGTGGATGGGGGACTCCGTGATGTTCTCCAGCACGGTCATGTTCGGGAACAGGTTGAACTGCTGGAACACCATGCCGATCCGGGTGCGGGTCTTCTTGATCTCCTTGTTGGACAGCCGGACCCGCTTGCCACCGTCGATCCGGTGGGTCAGGGGGTCCCCGTCGATGAGGATCATCCCGTCCGTGGCCTCCTCCAGGGTCATGACCAGGCGCAGGATGGTGGTCTTACCGGAGCCGGACGGGCCGATCAGGGTCACCCGCTCACCCTTGTTGACGTGGAAGTTCAGGTCCTTGAGCACCACGTTGTCACCGAAGCGCTTCTCCACGTCCCGGAACTCGATGATGGGCGCGGTGCCCCCGGCGGTGCCCCTGGTAGCGCGGCCGGCGGCCGCCGCAGTGGCACCACCGGGGCGGTCACCGGGGGCGGTGGCACCGGGGTCAGTAGGCGTAGGCAAGTCGCTTCTCCAATCGGCGGATGAGGACGGACGTGGGGTAGCTGGCCAGCAGGAAGATGATGCCGGCCAGCGTGATGGCCTCCACGTAGCGGAAGTTGTTGCCACCGAAGATCTGGGCGGCGTTGACCATCTCCACCACACCGATCACCAGCAGGAACGGCGTGTCCTTGAACATGGAGATGGCGTAGTTGCCCAGGGCCGGCACAGTGGCGCGCAGGGCCTGGGGGATCACGACGGCGGTCCAGGTGCGTCGCGTGGACATGGACAGTGCCGTGGTGGCCTCCCATTGGCCCTGGGGCACGGCGTCGATTCCGGCGCGGTAGACCTCGGACATGTACGTCGAGTAGTGGATGCCGAACACCACGATCCCGATGGTGATCGAATCGAACATCAGGAACGTGTAGTAGGCGAACAGCAGCTGCACGACGATCGGGGTCATGCGGATGAAGCTGACGACCCACTTGACGATCCCGGAGATCGGCTGCGGAGCCAGTCGGATGATCATGGCCCAGACCAGGCCGAGGGCGGCCGCGATCAGGGTGGAGACGACGGTCACCAACAGGGTGACTTGGAGGAATGCTAGGAGGATGTCCGGCAGGGCCTCGAAGGCGAGGTCCCAGTTCCAGAGCTGGCGCTGGTTCTCCATCAGATGCCACCTCCCGCCGTGGACAGTGAGTTCTTGTTGGTGGGCGTGGGCGAGAGGACCTCGCGCAGGGACGGGCCCCGGCCCAGCCGGTGCTTGGCGCGGGCCTCCAACGCGTTCATGAAGAGCGTCAGGATCAGGGCGAGGAGGAAGTACCCCACCAGCCCGACGGCGGCGTAGGCCCAGAACGTGTCTGTCTGCCGCGTGAGCTGGTCCAGGTAGAACGTGAAGTCCCTCAGGAGGATGACGCTGACGATGGCCGTGCCCTTGAGCAGGTGGACCATCAGGCTGGCCAGGGAAGGAATCATCAGAGCCCAGGCCTGCGGGAAGATCACCCGCCGCATCCGGTGGGCCGGAGACATGGACAAAGCGGTGGTGGCTTCCCACTGTCCCTGCGGCACCGAGGCGATGGAGCCGCGCACCACCTCCGCGGAGTAGGCCCCGTAGTTCAGGCCCAAGGCGAGTACTCCCACGACCATGCCCGGCAACTCGACCCCGAACTGAGGCAGGACGAAGAAGATGAAGAACAGTTGGACCACCAGTGAGGTCCCGCGGAAGAACTCGATGATGATCCGGCCGGGGATGGCCAGGGCCTTGTTGGAGGCCCCGGCCATCAGCCCGAGGACAACGGCGAGGACGAGGGACAGCGCCGAACCCATGACGGTGAGCTGGATGGTCACCCACAGTCCCTGGGCCAGGAACGGCCAGGCCTCCGCCGTGGCTTGGAGGTTCTCAAGCACCGACTATCAGCCCAGTTCGCCTGCGCACAGCTGTTCGGTGGTCAGGTCCTCCGGGGGGAGGTTCTCGGCGGTGAAGCCGTAGTCGCCCACCACCTCCAGGTAGCTCTCTTCGGACTCGGTGACGGAGCCCAGTGCCTCGTTGTAGGCCTCCAGCAACTCGGTGTCATCCTGGCGGAACACGGTGCCGCCGGCGCCGATCTGCTCCACGCCGTCGATCACCTGGACGAAGGCGTCGGTGGTCTCCACTCCGGCATCCGGGTTCTCCTCGGCCAGGGTGTTCAAGGAGATGGCGGTCATGGCGAAGGCGTCCGCTCGGCCGTTGGCCACAGTGTCCATGCCGGTCTGGGCATCCGGGACGGACTGGACCTCCAGGCCCAGAGACTCGGCGTAGCCGGCCTCGATGCCGCCGGCCAGCACGGCCAGGTTGACGCTCTCACCGGAATCGATCTTCTCCTTGACCGAGTCCAGGTCGGTCAGGCCCAGGGGATTGCCCTCGGCCACCATCAGCGTGGTGGTGTACATGATCTCCGGGTCGGAGAACGCGGCCTGGGCGCAGCGGTCCGGGAGGATGGACATACCAGCGGAGACGGCATCGAAGCGGCCGGCGTTCAGCCCTGGGATCAGTGAGTTCCACTCGACCAGTTCGGCCTCGACGTTATTGATGCCCATGTCCGCGAAGATCTTCTCGTGCATGGCCACGGTGGCCCCGGCGGGCTCGCCGTCCTCCAGGTAGGAGTAGGGGACCTCGCCGGCGATGCCGACGGTGATGGTGCCCTCCTCCTGGAGGCGTTCCAGGGTGTTGCCCTCGGCAGCTGCGGTGGTGCCTTCGCCGCCCTCTGAGCCGCCCTCAGCACCGCCGTCACCCCCGCCGCAGGCCGTGAGCATCAGGGCCGAGGCGGCCAACAGGCCGGCGCCCTGCAGGAGCCGGCGCTTGCGGGACGTGCCGGTGGGAGAGGTCAGGGTGGTCAGGTGCTGGATGGTCATGGCGTGCTCCTCAGCTGTCCGGACCTCCCGGGCTGCCGGCGGGAGGGCCGGTGGTGCGAATCGTGACGGTGCTTGGGTGCGGTGCGTCGTGGTCTGGGGCGATTCGCGGAAGCGGTCACAGGAGGGCCGGGGATCGTCCCCACACTGTGACCGGCGCCACGGAAATCGCTGGCAACCTGGGGCCGACGTTAGCAGAATGTGAACGGGGCCACCATCGGATCGTCTACCTGAAGAATGTCGACAATGTAACGATTCGCGTGGAATGATCAGGGTCCGTCGCATGGAATGATCGTGGTTGCGTCGAAAGGAACCGCCACATGAACCAGACCCAGGACCGGGGTTCAGCCCGCCGGAACGGACCGGTCACCAGGCCTCTGGTCAACACAGTGCGCCGTCCCTCGACGGTCGACCTGATCGCTGTGGAACTGCGCAACGCGATCTACGGGGGCACCCTGATGCCGGGGTCCTCCGTCCGTGAGGCCGAGGTGGCCTCCCAACTCGGGGTCAGTCGCGGGCCCCTGCGGGAATCGGCCCAGCGACTGGTCCAGGAGGGCCTGCTGGTGGCCAGACCCGGGGCAGGCCTGCGCGTGGTGACGGTCGGCGCGGACCACGTCGAAGACCTCTATCAGGCCCGGCTCGCGATCGAGAGCGCCGCGGTGCGCCAGATCGCCGCACTGGACCCCGAGGAGCGGCGTCAGCACATCGCCTCGGCCGAGGACCTGTTCGCCGCGCTGGCCTCAGCACTCGAGGATGGTTCCGACGCGCGCCGGATCGGGGACGCGGACCTGGACCTGCACTACGGGCTGGTCGAGGCCACCGGCAACCTGCGGCTGATGTCCTTCGCCTCCACGCTGATCATCCAGACGCGCATCGCAGCGCTCTCGCATGCCGACGGCTATGTGGTGCGGACGGACATCCTCGACGTCCACCGCACGCTGCTGCGCCAGCTCTCGGACGGCGACGGCCAGGCCGCTTCGGAGACCTTGGCGGGGCACTTCCGGCAGACGGTGGACCGCCTCCTCGGACGCCTGGACGAGCCTTTCAGTACGGTCTCCGGCGAGGCCGACGGCTCGCACTTCTCCTTCAATCGCCTGCCCTGACCACTTTGCGGGCAGAACCCACCGGTGGGTTCTGCCCGCAAAGTGGCAAGGAGTCAGCCGGCGACGTTGCGCCGACCCTCGAAGGCACGCCCGAGGGTGACCTCGTCGGCGTATTCGAGGTCCCCGCCCACCGGCAGTCCGGAGGCCAGGCGCGTGACCTTCAGACCCGTCGAACCGAGCATCCGAGCCAGGTAGGTGGCGGTCGCCTCACCCTCGAGGTTCGGATCGGTCGCGAGGATGACCTCCTCGATCTCGGCGTTCTGCAATCGGGTCAGCAGCTCGCGGATGTGCAGCTGGTCCGGGCCGATGCCCGCGATCGGATTGATGGAGCCTCCGAGCACGTGGTAACGGCCGCGGAAGGTGCGGGTCCGCTCGATCGCCATGACGTCCTTGGACTCCTCCACCACGCAGATCTGGGCCCGGTCCCGCCGCTCGTCACGGCAGATGGAGCAGGTTTCCTGTTCAGAGACGTTGAAGCAGATGCTGCAGTGCTTGACCTTGTCCTTGACCGTGCGGATCGCGTCGGCCAGCCGCATCATGTCCTCCGCGTCGGCCTCCAGGACGTGGAAGGCGATGCGTTGGGCTGACTTCGGCCCGATGCCGGGCAGCCGTCCGAGCTCATCGATCAGGTCCTGGACCGCACCTTCGTACACGCTACCGACCACTTTCTGCGTTGCTGGACCGGCCGATGGGCCGGAGGGGAGGGTTCCTGCGGGGCCAGGAGCGTCGGTTCAGGACGCGTCAGGACAGGGGACTCCCGTCCAGCATGCGCTCTTCGATGAAGCGGCCGCCCAGCAGTCGCTCGACCACCTTGCGCCCGGCGATGCCGGATTCCTCAATGGTGATGTCGTCCTCGCTGGGAACCTCGTCGCTCCAGTTTAGGGACCCCGGTGCTCCGTTCCCGGCCGCACCGCCGCTGCCGTCGGAAGTTCCCGACGCCGGCCCCGTCGCCCCCGGTGCCCCGGACCCGCCGGAGCCTCCCCCTGAGGTTCCCGCGGCGGACGCACCGCCCTGGGACTGGTTGTACTCCTCCATCATCTGCTGGAAGCGGCTGGAGCGCCGATGGTGGGGGGTCTCCGCCGCAGGCGCAGGTGCGCTGGCCGGCGTGGCCTCACGCGCGGCCATCATCTCGGCCTCCGGCTTGGCGAACGATGGGATGCCGCCGAAGCCCGGCTCCGGACGGGGAATCGGAGCAGCGGTGGGCGCGGGGCGGGGGCTGGAGTCCGCACCGGTCACGGGGTCGGGCGCAGGAGCAGACGCGGCACCGGGCCCCGGCTCGGGCCGCGGAATGACACCCGCAACGGGCGCCGAAGCTGGAGCCTGCACGGGAGTCGGAGCCGGAGTAGGAGCTGAAGTCGGAGTCTGCGTCGGAATTGGAGCCGGAGCGGGGGCCGGGGCGGGATCTTCGCCCCACTGGCGTGCATAGCCGCCGTCGTCTTCTGGCTCGGGCTCGTCGTCGTAGGGCGGCGGTGGGACATCGTCGTACGGGTACGGTCCGCCGGAGCCATCCCAGTCGGAGACCGGAATGTCGTCGGCGGCCAAGTCCTCTGGCTCGGAGGGGTGCCCCGGTCCGGTGGCGGCTTCCTCGAACGGGTCGAGGGAGCTCTCATCGTCGGCGTCGGCGTTGGCCTCGGCGCCGGCGTCCGCATTCGCCTCAGTAGGGGCATCGACATGTGCGTCGATATTCGCGCCGACCTGCGCATCAACCACGGCGTCAGGGACTTTGCCGGACTCAGCTTTGGCATGAGCGGCCTCGGCCTGATCGGTCGGTGCCACGGCCGGCGTCACCGGAACAGCGGACGGGGTCGGTTCCGTGAGCCCGCCCTGCGGTGCGGGAGCCGCTGTGGGCTCGGCGGGCCGCTCGGAGGTGATCACCGTGGCAGGGGCAGACGAGGACTGCGGCATGGCCGGCGACGAAGGCGTCGTCGACGTCGGCATGGCTGGGCGCATGGCAGACGGCGGCGTGTTCGACTGCGGTGCGTCCGGCTGTGGGGCCGCCAGTGCGGGGCGGCCCTCAGCTTTTGGGCTGGAACCACCCGCTGGCGCGGACCCTCCGGTGATCAGGTCCAGCTGCGGCTGAATCCCGAGGACCGAGTTGACCGCCTCGGAGATGACCTGGTCGCCGCCGCGCCGCTGGACGGTGTCCCGGGGGCCGTCGCCGGAGAAACCAATGGTCAGCAGCTGACCATCGAAACCCGCCACCGAGGCGTTCTGGGAGACCAGCATCCAGATGAGCCGTGAGTGCTCCTCCAAGTAGCCGAGGATCTCGGGCCACGCCCGGCGGATCATCTCCACCTGCGAGGCTGAACCGCCTTGCGTCGGAGGGGTAGCTGGCGGCGTTGCCGAAGTCGACTCTGTTGGCGGCACTGCCGGTGCTGCCGGCGTGGACTCTGCTGCCGGCGTGGACTCTGCTGCCGGCGCTGCCGGCGCTGCTGGCGGTGCAGTGCGGGCCGGAGCGTCGGCAGCAGGCATGGAGGGCGGGGCGGCGTGCGCCCCGGGGGACTCATCCGCGGCCGGGGCGCTCCGCTGCTCGACCCGCTGCTCGCCACGCTGCTCGGCGCGCGGCGCGTCCACGTCCTGGGCCGGGGAGGCCGACTGATCTGCGGTCTCGCCACGCTTCATCGCGGCCCGGGCCAAGGCCGCACCGGACAGGCCCACGGCGCCAGCTCCACCGGCCGGAGTGCCCTGCGAGACCTGCTGGTGACCGTCGAGGGAGTAACCGGGGTTCGGGCCCTCGGACACATTCCGAGGGGCACCGGAGGTGACCGGTGCGGAGCGGCCGGGAGCGGTGGGGCCGGCGTCGTGCGTCTCGGTGGTCTCCGGGGTGCCGCCATAGGCGAGCCGCCGCTCGATCCGGTCCAGGCGGGCGGCCAGGCCGCGCTCAGTGGCATCCGTGGTCGGCAGCATCAGCCGGGCCATGAGCAGCTCGAGGTGCAACCGCGGGCTGGTGGCGCCGACCATCTCGGTGAGCGCCTGGTTGGTGATGTCCGCGGCGCGGGAGATCTCGCCGTGCCCGAGCTGCGCCGACTGCGACTCGAGGCGGCGGACCTGGTCCTCGGGCATGCCGTGCAGCACGGCCGACGCCGAATCCGGCATGGCCTTGACGATGATGAGGTCCCGGAAACGCTCCAGCAGGTCCTCCACGAAGCGGCGGGGGTCCTGGCCGGACTGCACCACGCGGTCGACCACGCGGAAGACGGTCTGGGAGTCGGCGGCGGCCACGGCGTCGACCACGTCGTCCAGCAGGGCGTCCGGGGTGTAGCCGAGCAGGTTCACGGCCAGGTCGTAGCCGATGGCACCCTGGGCAGCCCCGGCCATGAGCTGGTCGAGCACGGACAGGGTGTCACGCACGGAGCCGCCGCCGGAGCGGACCACCAGGGACAGCACGCCCGGCTCCACGTCCATGTTCTCCTGCACGCACAGCCGCTCGAGGTATTCCATGAGCGGTTCCGGCGGCACCAGGCGGAACGGGTAGTGGTGCGTGCGGGAGCGGATGGTCCCGATCACCTTGTCCGGCTCGGTGGTGGCGAAGATGAACTTGATGTGGGGCGGGGGCTCCTCCACGATCTTCAGCAGCGCGTTGAAGCCCGCCGAGGTGACCATGTGGGCCTCGTCGATGATGAAGATCTTGTACCGGTCCCGCACGGGGGCGAAGGTGGCGCGTTCGCGCAGGTCACGGGCATCGTCCACGCCGCCGTGCGAGGCTGCGTCGATCTCGATGACGTCCAGGGCGCCCGAGCCACCGGTGGCCAGCTCCTGGCAGGAGTCGCACACTCCGCACGGGTGACCGGTGGGTCCCTCGGCGCAATTCAGGCAGCGTGCGAGGACGCGGGCCGAGGTCGTCTTGCCGCAACCGCGCGGACCGGAGAAGAGATAGGCGTGGTTGACCCGGTCCTTGGACAGGGCGGTCATCAGCGGCACGGTGACGTGTTCCTGACCAATGATGTCCTCGAAGGAGTCGGGACGGTAGCGGCGGTACAGGGCGGTAGTCACCTATGGAACCTTATCTTCTCTTCGGGGGTCCCCGCAGGGCCGGCAGGGGTCTGTGGAGGAGGCAGCGGCGGAGTCCAGGGCGAGCGTGGCACCCTGTCCGGATCGAAGTGGGCCAGGGCGTGGTCCAGGGGGCCGGCCGGCAGGCCAAGTGAGTCCAGCAACAGGTCCCTGACGCGCGTCGGTGACCAGCCGCCGTCGGGCACTTGGTCCCCGTGTGCATCCCCGCCTGAGGAGCTGGCCGGCAGTGCCGCCAGGTCCGCCAGCGTCACGGCACCGTCCCGTTTCGCCAGCCGCTGACCGGCGGCATTCAGCACCAGCGGGACGTGCACGTACTCGGTCTCCGGCGCGGGACGACCCGTGCGTTCGGCCAGCAGCCGGGCCAGCCAGTCCTGCCGCGGCGTGGAGGAGAGCAGGTCATCCCCGCGCACCACCTGGTCCACCCCCTGCGCCAGGTCATCGACGACGACCGCCCAGTTGTAGGCATAGGCACCGTCATTGCGGCGCAGCACGAAATCGTCGACGGCGGCCTCCACCGTCCCGTTCAGCCGGTCCGTGACGCGGTGGACCGGGGCCTGGCCGTCCGGCAGCCCGGCGGCGCGGGCGGCGTTGATCCGCAGGGCTGCGGGCCGTTCGGCGCGGCGGCGCGCGCGTTCCGATGCGGTGAGGTCGCGGCAGGTCCCGGGATAGGAACCGGGTGGCAGCAGGACAGTTGCAGCGCCGCCGGGGCCGGTGGCGGCGGACGTGTACGCGGATGACTGCGGGGCGCTCGTGGCCTCGGCGATGTCCCTGCGAGAGCAGTAGCACTCGTAGACGAGTCCGGATTCGAGGGCGTCCGCCCTGCCTGTCCCGTCTGCCCCGCCCAACGCGGTGAGGGCGTCCTCGTAGAGGTGGATGCGCTCGGACTGGCGGACCGGTTCGGCGTCCCAGGTGATACCGATGGCCGTCAGGTCGGCGAGCTGCTGGGCCTCGGCGCCGGAGCGGACGCGGTCCAGATCCTCGATGCGCAGGAGGAACATCCGGTCCGAATGACGGGCGTACAACCAGGCCAGGATCGCGGTGCGGAGGTTGCCCAGGTGCAGCGTGCCGGACGGGCTGGGGGCGTAGCGGCCTGCGGACACGGGACCTCCGGGAAGGTGGCGCGGCTGGTGGTCACACAGCGGCGGGAAAGGTAGGAACTGGAGGGAAATTAAAGACCCCCCACGCACCTGCCAGAGCCCACTTACCCTTGCTACCTTCCGGTCCTGGGGGAGTTCAGCGAGATGACACCACGTGAGGGGCCGTCGTCCATACTATCAGCGTCCGCCGCCTGATGTGATCTCGCTGTGGCGGCCCCTAGTCTGGGCGCATGACCTCACGTGAGCAGTGGAGCGCCGTTGACGACTACCTCGTGGAGACCGCGATCCGCCCGGACGCGGCCTCTGATCGCACCCGTGCCGCCACCCACGAGGCCGGGCTGCCGCCGATCGAGGTGCCCGCCGGACAGGGCAAGCTGATGGGCCTGATCGCCGAACTGTCCGGGGCGCGGTCCGTGTTGGAGTTCGGCACCCTCGGCGGGTACTCGACGCAATGGTTCGCGGCCGCCGTCGGGCCCGGGGGCACGGTCACCACGCTCGAATACGAACCGCGGCATGCCGAGGTGGCCCGGGCGAATCTGGATGCCGCGGGACTGGGAGACCGGGTTCAGATCCGCGTCGGGGCGGCGCTGGACACCGTGCAGGAGCTCATCGACTCCGGGGCGGGTCCCTTCGACGTGGTCTTCATCGACGCGGACAAGGCCAACAACGCCAACTACCTCGATGCCGCCCTGGAGCTCTCCCGGCCCGGCACCGTGATCATCGGGGACAACGTGGTCCGCGATGGCCGGGTGCTGGATGCCTCCGGCACTGGCGCCGATGCCGACGACGTGGCCGGGATCCGCGCCTACCTGCAGCGGCAGGGGGACGACCCGCGGTTGGATGGCACGGCCCTGCAGACCGTCAGCGGCAAGGGTTGGGACGGCTTCGCCTTGGCCATCGTGCGCGAGATCTGACGCCGTTCCATACCATGGTGGTATGGTTTTGGTATGACAACGCAGATGACACTCCGGATTCCCGACGATCTCGCCGAGTTCATCGACCAGCTCTCCACTGCGGGCGCAGGGTCGCGCGCTACCGTGGTGACTCAAGCCGTGGCGTGGTACCGGCAACGGCTTCAGGGCGAGGCTGATGCCCGCATCTTGGAGGAACGCGGCGACTATGACGACTTTGACGGCCTGGCAGCGCATTCGTCGATCGGAGACTGATGCGGGATATCCACGTCGCTCACCTCGACAAGGCGCGCCCCGTGCTGGTTCTGACCCGCGAGCCGGTCCGCGCGGCGATGCGCCGGGTCACCGTCGCGCCCATCACTGGCACTGTCAAGGGCTTGAGCACCGAAGTCCACGTCGGCCCGCGGAACGGGCTGGAGCAGACCGGCGTCGTCAGCTGCGACAACATCATCACGGTCGAGAAGTCCGCACTGGGGCGGCATATCGGCTACCTCATGGCTGACCAGGAGCAGGAGCTGACCGAGGCGATTCACAGCGCCTTCGAGTTGATGCCCTGAGTGGCACGTTGGCCGATTGGTCCTGAGGGCCTGATCTCGGGTACGATGAATCCTGCTCTTGAATCGGTTGCCATGCGTATCCGGAACTTGGGCACCTCAGGAGGATTCGCCTAGCGGCCTATGGCGCACGCCTGGAACGCGTGTTGGGTTAACGCCCTCGGGGGTTCAAATCCCCCATCCTCCGCAGTCAGACCCCGGAAACCTCACGGTTTCCGGGGTCTTTGCGTTGAGGCTGACCTGGACCCTGTCCACGAGGAGTTCTCCCGATGATCGTGACAATTCACGGTCATGAAGACGGGGACTCCTCACGATCGGCGGGACATCTCACCGGTGGAACAGCCCCACGCTCGAGCGCCGGTTTAAGCTGGGCCGGGTGACCACCCCATCGGACCACCAGTACACCGCGTTCTGGCGCCGGGCCCGGGAGGCCGTTCCCTCCCTGCCGCCGGACCTGCCGGAGGCCTGGGCCTTCGGCGCCACCCCGGACCATGCGAATGCCTTGCTGGCACTCGTCCTGGACGGCACCAAGACGGGCACCGCGTCCTCCGGCTGGGACTACGAGACGACGGGCGAGCCGATTCCGGCCGCGGACGAGTTCAGCATCATCCTCGACGGCGGCGGGCAGCCACGTGCGGTCATCGAGACCACGGACGTCCGCGTGGTTCCCTTCGGCGAGGTCGACGCCGCTCACGCCCGGGCCGAGGGGGAAGATGATCTGAGCCTGGCTGCCTGGCTCGCCATCCACGAGCGCTACTGGCGGTCCCATTCTGCGAACCCACGGGGTTGGGCACCGGACATGCCCGTGATCTGCGAACGTTTCCGACTGGTCTACCGAGAAGAGGCCAGCTCAGGAGAACAGTGCGATGCCGTAGACGGCGAACACCACGAGATGGGCGGCCCCGTGCAGGGCGGTCACCTTCCGGGCCGCCAGTGTGGTCACGGACAGCAGCAGTGTCACCCCCAGCAGGAGCAGGTTGGCCGGCGACTCGGCCAGCACGACCTCCTGTCCGGTGAGTAGGCCGATGACCAGCACGGCCGGGATGGTCAGCCCGACCGTGGAGACCAGGGCGCCGTGGCAGAGGTTGCTGACCCGCTGGATCTCTCCGCCCAGGGCGGCGCGCACCGAGGTGATGGCCTCGGGCAGGAACACGATCATGGCGATCAGCACCCCGCTCAGGGCGACGGGCGCCCCGAGGCGTCCCAGGCCGTCGTCCAGCAGGGCGGCCATGTCATGGGAGAGCAGCACGATGGGCAGCACGGTCGCCACCAGCAGGGCCACCCGGGCGATGAGCTCGCCGCGGTGGCGCGTCAAGGTATCCCGGATGCTGGTGGCGGCCGGGACCGTGGTGAGGGTTCCGGCCGTGGCGGTGGGGCCGGCCGTGGTGTCAGCCGATTCGGCGACCGGGCCCGAACCCGTGGTGGGGGCTGAGCCGGCGTCGACCTCGCGGAAGTCCGCGGCCTGCGGCCCCATCTGGCGGACCAGGAAGAACACGTACAGGGCCAGGGTGAGGACGATGATCGGGATCTCCTGGCCCGGTGTGTACGCGCCGTTGCGGCCGATCACCGCGGGCAGCGCCAACGCGATCGCAGCCAGCGGCACCAGCAGGGCGAGGTAGGCGGAGGCGCCGGTGCGGTTGTGCGCCAGGCCGCCGTGGCGCAGCCCGCCGACGAGGAGGGACAGCCCGATCACGGCATTCAGGATGATCATGGAGACGGCCATGACCGAGTCCCGCGCGATCGTGGCATGCTCGCCGGGCCCCAGCATGACGGCGGCGATCAGCACCACCTCGATCAGCACGATCGAGAGGGTCAGCACCAGTGTCCCGTAGGGGTCGCCGAGGCGGCGGGCGAGGTGCTCGGCCTCGTGCACCACCCCGAAGGAGCAGAGCAGGATGACCCCGACAATAACCGCCAGGGCGGTGACGAGCAGAGGTGTGGGGAGGGGTGGCTCCAGCAGTGGGCCGGACAGGGCCAGGGCGAGGAAGGTCCCCCAGCCCACGCCGAGGCGGACGAGGGCGGCGGGGGTGAGGATGGATCGCACGGGGGACGGCCCCCGGGTGGTGGTGGATGCCGGTGAACTGGCCATGGCGATTCGGGTCCTGTCCTGAAGGGGTCGTCCCCGTCGCAACAAGCCGGAATGGGCCGTCCCATCCGCAGGACCCCGGTGGAATCTGGTGTCCCGATCAGCCATCCTAGCGGCGTCGGCGCCCCCGTGGAGTGACCTAGACAACAGGTCGGCGGCTGGGGAATGCTACTAGTGAGTATGGCAATCACCCCATCGTGCCCCCGGCATCGATGCCGCTTCTTCCGAGAGGACCACCATGACCGAGGCCTACATCGTCGATGCCGTCCGCACCCCCGTGGGGCGCCGCGGCAAGGGGCTGGCGCACGTCCATCCGTTGGACCTGGCGGCTGCCCCGATCCGCGCCATCATCGAGCGCGCCGGGATTGAGGACACCGGGCTCTATGACGAGGTGATCCTGGGCTGCATCGACCAGGTGGGGCCGCAGGCCATGGACATCGCCCGCAGCGCCTGGCTGGCCGCGGGCGGCTCCGAATCGGTGCCGGGCACCACGGTGGAGCGCCAGTGCGGTTCCGGCCAGCAGGCCATCCACTACGCGGCGCAGGCCGTCATGTCCGGCACGAGTGACCTGGTCATCGCCGGGGGCGTGCAGTCGATGTCCGCCGTGCCGTTGTCCTACTCGAACCAGGCCGCTCGCGAGTTCGGCTTCGAGGATCCTTTCACCGGTTCGGTGTCCTGGGCCGAGCGCTACGGCGACCAGGAGATCTCCCAGTTCCGCGGGGTGGAGATGATGGTGGAGCAGTGGGGGTTCACTCGGGATCAGCTCGAGGATTTCGCCGTGACCTCGCAGCAGCGAGCCCTGGCGGCCCGGGCCGCCGGCCTCTTCGAGCGTGAGATCATCCCGGTCCCGGGTGCTGAGTCCGTGACCCAGGACGAGGGTCCGCGCGAGCCGGACCTGGAGAAGATCCGCTCACTGGACCCGATCCTTCCCGGCGGTGCGCACACGGCCGCCTCGGCGTCCCAGATGTCCGACGGCGCCGCCGCCCTGTTGATCGCCTCGCCGGCCGCGGTGGACCGGTTCAACCTCACGCCCCGGGCCCGGATCCACCACCTCTCCGCGCGCGGCGCGGACCCGGTGATGATGCTCTCCGCGCCGATCCCTGCCACGAAGTACGCCCTGGAGAAGTCGGGGCTCACCCTGGAGGAGATCGACCTGGTGGAGATCAACGAGGCCTTCGCCGCCGTCGTGCTCGCGTGGTTGCAGGAGACCGGCGCGGATCCGGAGAAGGTGAACGTCAACGGCGGGGCGATCGCGCTGGGTCACCCGATCGGGGCCACCGGTGCCCGCCTGATGACCTCGCTGCTGCACGAGCTCGAGCGCACCGGTGGCCGCTACGGACTCCAGACCATGTGCGAGGGCGGCGGCCAGGCCAATGTCACCATCATCGAAAGGCTCTGACCATGACCACTGAGACCGACGAACTCGGCCAGGCCATCACCCGAGCCGGGGCCAACACCCTGGCCACCCTGCTCGCGCGGACCGCCTCCCGCAACGGGAAGAACACGGCGCTACGGTTCGAGGACCGCGAGTGGACCTACGGCGAGCTGGAGCAAGCCGTGCACCGGGTGGCCCACCGACTGCGGGACACCGGGCTTCCGGAGGGATCGCGCGTGGCCGCCTACGGGCTGAACTCGGACGCCTACGCGATCCTGTTCCTGGCCTGCGCCACCGCCGGATACGTGCACGTGCCGGTCAACTTCGCGCTCAAGGGCGAGGAACTGGCCTACATCCTCGAGGACTCCGGCGCCGCACTGCTCGTGGCGGACCCCGCACTGATGCCGCGCATCGGCGAGGTCCGGGACCAGGGGCGCGCGGCCGGCGTCGGGCAGCTCTGGCCCTTCTTCGCTGACGGCGGCCTTCCCGACGGCGGCGCGGACGGTTCCGCGGCCGGCGCACCGGCCGCGGCGCTGCTGACCACGGCCCTGGACGAGTCGGCGCCGGACACCCCGCTGGACCTGCCCATCGGCGATGCCGACTTGGCCCAGTTGCTGTACACCTCCGGCACGACGTCGGCCCCCAAGGGCGCCATGATGTCCCACCAGGCGCTGATCTCCGAGTACGTGTCCACCATCGTCGCCCTCGACCTGACGGAGGAGGACCGGCCGCTGGTGTGCATGCCGCTCTACCACTCGGCGGCGATGCACGTGTTCCTGATGCCGTACCTGACCCTCGGCGCGACCGTCCGGCTGCTGCCGAAGCCGGATGTGCCAGAGGTCCTGCGGTTCGTGGAGTCCGAGCACATCGGCTCACTCTTCCTGGCTCCCACCGTGTGGGTGCCGTTGAGCAACCACCCGGACCTGGATTCCCGCGACCTGTCCTCGCTGACCAAGGCCCAGTACGGCGCCTCCATCATGCCGGTGACCGTGCTGCAGCGGCTGCGCGAGCGGTTCCCGAAGCTCGGCTTCTACAACTGCTTCGGCCAGTCCGAGATGGCCCCGCTGTGCACGGTGCTCCGCCCCGAGGAGCACCACGCGCGGCCCGCCTCCTGCGGCCGGCCCGTGCTGTTCGTCGAGGCCCGGTTGGTCACGGCGGAGGGCGCGTTGGCCGAGCCGGGTGAACCCGGGGAGGTGCAGTACCGGTCCCCGCAGCTGATGATCGGGTACTGGAACAAGCCCGAGGCCACCGCCGAGGCGTTCGACGACGGCTGGTTCCGTTCCGGCGACCAGGCCACCCAGGACGAGCAGGGGTACCTGAAGATCGTGGACCGCATCAAGGACGTCATCAACACCGGCGGCGTGCTCGTGGCCCCGCGGGAGGTGGAGGACTGCATCTACGAGTTGGAGGAAGTCGCCGAGGTGGCCGTGGTGGGGCTGCCGGACGAGCGCTGGATCGAGGCGGTGACGGCCGTCGTCGTGCTCAAAGACGGTGCCGAGCTGACCGCCGAGACCGTCCGTGCGCACGTGAAGTCGAGGATCGCGGACTTCAAGGTGCCCAAGCGCGTGGACTTCGTGGCCGAGTTGCCGCGCAACCAGTCCGGCAAGCTGCTCAAGCGGGAGCTGCGGGCGGAGCGGAGCTAGTCGGCCAGCTAGCCGAATGTGCTGTGGGGGCAGAGAGAGGGGGGTACGCGTACCCCCCTCTCTCTGCCCCCACAACGGAGGGGCTAGTGACGGGTCACTGCTCCGGGTCGAGCACGAAGTCGTAGTGGGTGATCTCGCCCTCGCCGTCCGGGTTCGGCTGCGGGTTCAGCAGCAGCTCGGGCTTCACGGCCGAGGCGATGTCGTCCTCCAGGTGCTCGTCGCCCGGGAAGTACAGCTGGGCGGTCAGCTTGTGGTGACCCGGAGCGTGCACCTTGAAGTGCAGGTGCGCCGGCCGCCAGGCGTGCCAGCCGGCGGCCTCGATGAGCTGGCCGCAGGCACCGTCCGTGGGGATCTGGTACGGCGCGGGACGGACGGTGTGGATCTCGAATCGGCCGTCCTCGTTGGCGGTCCAGGTGGCACGCAGGTTCCATTCGGGCAGGCCGGGGGCGAACTGGGAGTAGAAGCCCAGGTCATCCGCGTGCCACAGTTCCAGCTTGGCACCGGGCAGCGGCGAGCCGTCCACGGCGCGGACCTGGCCGGTGAAGGTGAACGGGGTGCCCGGCTCGTCCTCACGCATCGGGATGGTGCCGTTCCACGGGACCTCGGGGGAGTCCTCCAGGTAGTAGGGGCCCTCGATGGTGCCCTTGGAGCCCTCGCGGTGTTCATTGGCGACCTCCTCGACGGAGTGCTCCAGCCACACGTCCAGGAACAACGGCCACTCGCCGTCCTCGCCCACGCGGATCAGCCAGGCCTTGAAGGCGTTGTACTCCTCGTAGCTGACCTTCTCTTCGAGCACGATGTCGTTGAGGGCTTTCACGGCGCGGGAGGCCAGGTGGTTGACGCGCTCGGTGTCCACCACGCCGCCGGTGGACTGGGCGTCCATCCGCTCGCGGAACCGTGCCGAGGCGTTGGCTCCGGAATCGGCGGCGCGGGCGACGGTTTCCTCGTTGTAGCTGTCCTGGGTCATGGTTACTGCTCTCTTTCGTTCTCTGAGGGGTGCGGTTGTGCGGAGGCGCTGCGGTTCGGTGCCTGCTGGGCTGGGCAGGGCGGATGGCTACCGGGCGGACGGGATGTACTGCAGCCCCCGGAAGCGGGCGGCGGCGGCGAAGACGTCGAGGTCTGGTGCTGTGTTCCGGTGGGCGGCCATGCGCAGGCCGAGCCGCAGCAGCATTTTGATGTCCCGGGGCGTGATGTCGGGGAAACCGTCCACGAGCTGGTCCAGCAGGTCATCGGACAGGGTGACCTGGTGGCCTGCGGCGAAAGTCTGCCAGATCTGTCGGGCGGCATCCGGCTCGGGGGCGCGGTAGTCGATGACGGCGGCACAGCGGGCGAGGATGGCCCCGTCCACCTCGTCGATCCGGTTCGTGGTGAGGAACAACAGCCCGTCGTAGTACTCGAGGGTGCGCAGGAACTCGGCCACGATCGCGTTCTGGTGCAGTTCGAACCCGCGCTCGAGCACGAAGACATCGGCCTCGTCCAGCAGCAGTACTGCGTCCCAGCGCTTGGCCTGGACGAAGATCTCCTCGAGGTTCTTGCGCACCAGCTCCGCGGTGATGCCCAGGGAGCCGGTGTGGATGGAGTAGAGCGGGCGGCCGATGACCTCGGCGTATACCTCGGCGGTCAGCGTCTTGCCCACACCGGGCCGGCCGCGGGCCAGGATCACGTTACCGGCGGACTTGCCCTCGATGATGTCTCCGGTGAACACGGAGATGTCCGAGGTGAGGATGTCCAGCAGCTCGCGCTGGTCCTCCGGCAGTACCAGCTTGTCCCGCAGCCCCGGGTTGTACTCGTAGCGGGTGAGATCAGCGGTATTGACGTCCAGATAGTCCTGGGCGGCGAGGTCGAACACGCGCACGGCGGTGACCACGGGGACCGCGCCGGTCTCCTGCTCGTCGAAGAGGACGGAGGAGGCCACCATCCGCAGGGGTGCCCGCTCGTCCGGTGCAACGTCGTGGACGACCTTGCGGTGGGTGCGGTCATGGGCCGAGCGGTAGTCCTCGGTGCGCAAGGCGCGGCCGGTGAAGACGAACTGCTGGCCGAAGTCATGGTCGATGATGTCCTGGAACGCGTCGCGGCGTTCCTGGTACTCCGCCCGGAGCCGCTCCGTCTCCTTGAACGCCCGATGCGCGGTCAGCACGTCCGCGGGCGTCTTGCCCACCAGCTCGGTCTCGTCGAACTGCAGCAGCCGCGGTGCCCGGGAGGGGCGCTTGACCGTGGGGTTGTCCGCCTCCATGGTGATCTTGATGCGCGGGGGACGGGTGCGGTCACCGTGGTCCAGCCCGATGTCCATCACCAGGTAGGGATGCAGGTAGCCGTCGGGCTCCTGGACGTAGAGCCAGCCGTCGATCAGCCCGTCCTTGAGGAACTCGCGGAAGAGTTCCACGGCGGAGTTGATGTTCGGGATCGGGGCGAAGTCGCCGGCACGGGCGGACTGGACGGCCATCACTGCACGGGCGAAACCCGCATCCTGCACGGACTCCGCGGCCGCCGCCAGGTCCGCCAACGCGGTATCGGAGAGGTGCCGGTCCGGGATGCCCATCTCCTTGGAGCGCCACGAGCCGGCCTGCGTGCGGGCCGCCTGCAGATCGTCGGCAGTGGTGGCGAGGACCACCTCCGTGGGGGCGATGAACATCCGCAGGACTCCTTCATTGGGCCGATCACCCGCCGAGTATGCCGTGGCTCACTCCGGCGGGATTGGGGTCAGCCTAGCCCCGTGTTCTTGAACGCAAAAATACTTAAAGCCTCTGGATTCGGAGGTTGAGGATATGGGTGCTGGTCCGCAGTGCTGCGGCGGTCTCAGGAACCGGAGGGGCCGACGTCGACCAGGAACCCCAGGAGGTCCGGCACCACCTGCTCGGCGAACTCCTCGAAGAACCCGTGCCGGCCGCCCGGGTAGAGGCGCAGCCGGGCGCCGGGGATCCGCTGGGTGATCAGGGCGGCGTTCTCGGCCGGGACCATGAGGTCCTCAGTGCCGTGCAGGATCAGCGTGGGCGCCGTGATCGAGGGCAGAGCGTCCCAGGCATCATGGCGGTCGCTGGCCCGGCGGTGGCCTACTTGGTCCCGCGGGGTCATGGTCGGATCGCCGAGCAGGGTGCTGTCTTCGGGCCGTCCGGGCCAGTCGGGGGTGTAGAAGAGCTCGTGCAGCTTTGCCTGCTGCTCCTCGCGAGTGCCCCGGGCCAGCCACTGCCGGGTCTCCCGCTTGCGCTCGTGGGCGTGCTCCCCGCCGGGGGAGGTGCAGCCCAGGATCAGGGCGGTCACCCGGTCCGGGTGGTTCACTGCGAGCATCTGCGCCACGCGCCCGCCCATGGAGGTGCCGAACACGGCAGCGGTGCGGATCCCCAGGTGGTCCAGGGCCGCCACGGCATCCTCGGCGAAGAGGCTCGTGGTCCAGTCGCCCAGGTCTCCACGACTGCCGCCGGTGCCGCGGTAGTCAACAGTGACGGTGCGGTGGGCGTCCTCGTAGGCGGTGCGGATCCCGTCCCACCAGTGGTGCGAGTTCGCCTGACCGGAGAGCAACAGCAACGCTGGCGCGTCGATCGGCCCGCCGGTCTGGATGGCGAGCGGAAAGTCGTCCCGGGTATGGACCGTGGACTCCTCGTGCATATGCCCCCTTGCTCTGGTCGCTCTGATCTATAACGTCATCATGCGAACTTCCGGGAGTCGCGCCGGATTCGGCGTGCGACACCCGGATCATCGCATGACGAGCGAGGGCGGCCGCTGAACAACCTGTCTTTGCCGGCGCATAATGACGGGTTAATGACCTAAGGTGTCGGTAAGCGTTAGTAATCACCGGTAACTTTGGAACGGCAGGTGGCATGGAGCAGGACTGGCCATCGCATGGCAGTGAACCCAGGAAGTGGACTTCCATGGTCCGTGGTCCCAAAGAAGACCGAATGTTCACCGATTTCTCGGCCTCCATTCCTCCGTTCATCGCAGACGAAGAGTGGATCCCAGCCGCGCCCTCGACGGGCATCAGTGACGAAGCGGTGGCCTCCATTGTCCGTCTGGACGCCACGGCCGGGAAGGTCCTTGCTCCCCTGACCTCGTTTCTCTTGCGCAACGAGGCTCAGTCCTCGTCCAAGATCGAGCAGGTGGTCACCACCCAGGTCGATCTGGCGAGGGCCATGCTCAATATCAAGGCCAGTGAAAGCGCACGGTCTACCGTGGCAGCAGCGGAAGCTATCAGCACGCTGATCCAGTCGGCTTCAGACGGTGATCCCGCAGATCCCTCGTCCCTCTGCGCATCTCACCTGTCCCTCATGAAAGATGACCCCCACGATGCCCACTACGCGGGTACTTTTCGTGACCTTCAGAACTGGATCGGTGGTTCGGACTACAGCCCGCGTGGTGCCGTCCATGTGCCCCCCGAGCCGGCGCGGGTTCTCGCCTTGATGGACGATCTCCGAAAATTCTGCCAACGAGACGATGTGCCGGTGCTGGCCCAAGCTGCCATTGCCCATGCTCAATTCGAATCGATTCATCCATTCACCGACGGCAACGGTCGTGTCGGCCGTGCGCTCATCAATGCCATTCTGCGGTCCAGAGGGCTGACCCGCACCGCTGTGATCCCTTTGGCATCCGCTTTCGCGGCACGCCGTGAGTGGTACTTCTCCTTGGTCAACTCCTACAGAGCCGGGAAGGCTGGGTTGTTCGTGGACTACCTGTCCCGCTGCGCCATCGTGGCGTGTCACGAAGCGGAAGAGTCCGCGGAGCTCCTCAGCAAGATGCCACCTCGATGGCGGGAAGCGGCAGATTCCCGTCGTGGATCAACGGCAGACAGACTAGTGGACGACCTTCTGGGCGTCCCGCTCCTAACCATCGAAACGGTTGTTCGCCGACTCGGTGTGTCCCGCACTGCTGCGACCACGGCAATAGCTCGCTTGGAGGATGCAGGCGTGCTCGTTCAGGTCGGACGTGGCCAGCGCAACCAGGCCTGGGCGGCAGAGGATGTACTGGACGAAACCGAGTCCCTGGTGCAACGGATTGAGGCCGATCGAGACCGGTTGTTGACGCCGCAGATTGCCGACCATCTTCGGCATGAGGGGCTGTTGGGTCCTCTCACCGGCTAGCGTCACTCGCGGACGGAGGTGCCCCGGTGAAACGCACATCTGGGGCAGATGGAGAAAACGACAGAGAGGGGATGAGGCGTTCCAGGGCATAAGTCCAGGGGACCCGTTCCTGTTCCAGCCTGACGTCTCCCTCCAAGCGGAGGCGTCCCAGGGTCCGTGATTCGGCGGCCGTCAGACTGGCCGGCTGGCCACGGGATGGCTGAGGTTCCGACACCCAGAGGTCCTCGAACGCCTCCAGGGTGGATTCGTCCATCAGCACGCTCTCGATCTGAGGTAGATGCACGCGGTAGCGATGCAAGATGGCGAAGCCGTGCGAGTCCAGGTCGCCCCAATAGATGATGGGCAGGTCGGCCAGCCAGGGCATGGTGACTGCGGCCGTATCGAAGCCACGGCCCCACATCGCCACAACACCGCGAGCGTCAGGCAGGCACAGCAACGTCTCCAGGTTTTCTACGATGAGGACACATTCGGGCCGCCAGGGAAGGGCTCTGGCCTGGGCCACGGGGACTTGCAGATCCTCCAGGCCGGCGGGGCGCAGCTCCGGGTCCAGGACGCGCATCCGGATCCTCGGGTCGGCGTCGACAATCCCGAGTCCGACGCCGACCGCGTCACCGGGTGCAACGGTGCCTCGTTCGGCCTCAGCAGCACCGGACGGGGGGCTGGCTTCGTCGGCTTCGATCGGGTCACCTTCCTTCCCACTACGCTGTGTCGCGTACAGAGCCCCGTGGAGGGCCGTCAGCACGGTACGGTGCGCGGAGAACCACTTCGAGTCCACGCCACGGATCGGCAATTGGCGTGGTCGCAGGCCCGCCACTCGGTGGGTGCCCAACCAGTCCGTGACACCTAGCAACCGATCGAAGTCGGCTTCAGGCAACGAGGTCAAACGGTCGGCGTACCGGCGAAGGACAGGGGAGAGCGAGTCGGAGGCAATGTTCGTCAGGGCCCGTATGCGCGTCGCCCGGGTCGCGAACAAGGTCCGGTTCCGGGCTTCCTGGCCACCCACCCAGCGGGCCAACGCATCGGGTGTCTGGGCTACCAATCGCACGGGAATCCGCTGGGTCCCGACGCTGCGCCAGGTCCGGTCTTCCCACTGCACGTTCATCCCCTCGGGCCAAGCGTGGCTGGCCCAGTGACGCACCCACGCCTCGGATGCGACTGGGTTGTCGAGGACTTGGCGTTCGGTGGGTGGATGAAGCGGCAACGCCCACACCGGAGACGACCACCCGTACAGAGTCCACTGCCGATGGGCAGCGACCAGTCGACGTCGGGCTTCGGACCGAGCCTCTTCCAAGGAAACCATGGGGGAGCGACTCATGAGTGGCCTCCGGACTCCCACGTGACGTCCGCGAGGCGGGTGAGACGACGGCTGGGGTTTTCCACTGTGGTGATCCCCCCGACGTAGGGCTCGATGGTCTGCAGCAGCTTCTGCGGGGTGGCCAGGACCATCTGAAAACCGAACTCCACGAAGACGTCCATGGCCATCCGGGTGTAGCGCACGTCGGCTTTGTCGAAGGCCTCGTCCAGTACCACGGTCCCATAGGCCGGCAGCGGGTCGTCCGGGGCTGCGAGCTGAAAGCGCAGGGCGGCCGCGAGGCAGAAGATCACCAGCTTCTGCTGCTGGCCGCCGGACATGGCGGCGCCGGAGTCGTAGCTGGCGTGGACCGTGCCGTGAGAGTCCACCTCGTCGGCCAAGAAGGTGACGTGTTCGCGGGTGTCCAGGCAGGCTTGCCGCCAGACCCGGTCCGCATGCTCGGAGGAGGCCAGCCTTTCCATCAGGGCGGCCAGGCGTCCGTACCGGGACTCCGCGGCGGCCAGGCCCTCGTCCGCCCAGGAGTGCTCGGCGACGGCGGCCAGATCCCCCATGAAACGCCGCACCGTCTCCGTGCGCCGGGTCTTCACCCGCAGTCGCAGGAACCGGTTCTCCTCGAAGGGGGAACGGGCCAGGGACTCGTTGATCGGCTCCACCCGATTTTCGATCTCTGCGGGGGCGGAGCGCAGCTCGCTGTTCAGCTCGCCGATCAGGGTGGAGGACCGCTCGTGCAGCAGTTGCTGGAAACGGGACTCGTGCTCCGGCAGCCCCTGGCCCACGATCCGGTCCAGAATGGCCAGATAGGTCCCCCGGTCCTCGACCCCCGGCTCGGCGTCCGCAGCCACGGACGGCCAGGCCTGGGAGAACTCTGTGGTGATCCGCATGCACGCGGAGGAGGCGCGCACGGACTCGTCCCGACTGACCTCCAGCTCGCGGCTGATCTCCCGAGAGACCTTCTGCGAGTCGTCCGGCAGGGTGGTCCGGGTGACGTTGCGCCGAACCCGGCGAAACCGGGTCTGAAGCTCCCGCTCGAGCACCGCCTCGACGGTGGTGTCCCCCGCGCCGAGGTCCATCAGTTCACGCCGCTCGGTATCCAGTCGAGCCTCGTCCTTCTCGGCCTGATAGAGGGTCAACCGCGCCTGTTCGGCCTCGGTTCGCGCCCGGCGTTCCCCGGCGGCGGCCTGCTGCTCCCGGACCCGGGCCGCCTGCAGGCCGACGTTCCCACCGGCCAGCTGCTCAAGCTGTGCCTCGAGTGACTCCGAGGCCCGGGCCACGGACCAGTGGTCCACGTCCTTCCACGGTGTCTCCCGGACGGCCTGCAGCGCGCTGCGCCGCTCGTTCTCGGTGCGCTGGTCGCGTTGCGCCTGCTCGACGACGGCCGCGGCCCGCCGATGCTCGGCCTCGGCCTCCGCGCGGGCGGCCAACAGGGCCTCCAGCTTCGCGGCCGGGTCTCCCAGTACCCAGCGGGAGCGGTCGTCGAGCCGGTGTCGGTCGTTCTTCTCATAGCCGGTGCGCGAGGACTTCACCTGCCCGGCCAGGGTCACGCCCCGCTCGTGGTCGTCGAGCTCATCGGCCGTCTGCACGCAGGCGAGGTCGAAGCGTGCGGACAGCCGGGCCTGCAGCCAGTCGTGGAACTCGCCGGGACGCACCTGTACCTTGTGCACCAGCGAGGCCTCCGATCGGGCCGGCCGGATGGCCTCCACGGCCGCAGTGATCTCCTCGTACCGCAGTCGCAGTCCCAGGTGGCGGCCGTCGATCCAGGACCGGGCGGCCCGCAGCAACCGGGCCGGCACCAGCAGCGTCAGGGACAGCGGGGACAGGACGCGCTCGATGGCGCCGGCCCAGCGTTCCTCGCCTGAGGCGACCTCCAGTAGCTCGGCGGCATACGGCAGGGCCGACGTCGGCACTCCGAGCTCACCGGCCAGGCGCTCCCGGACCTCCAGTAGCTCAGCCGGCACGGCGCTGGCACCGCCGCGCAGGGCCGCCACATCCGCGTCGATGGTCTTCAACCGGGCGTGGGATTCGAAGGCGGCCCGGTTCTGCTCGTAGCTGGGACCGGTGTGTTCCGCGGGCTGCTCGGCCTGCCGGTCGATCTCGACCAGCAGCTCGGCGAACTCGGCCGCCGTCGCCGGGGTACGCCCGATGCCGGCCCGCTCCAGGCGCGCCTGCAGGGTCTCCCAGCGGTTCCGGACCTCATCGAACTGGCGCCGCTGGTCTTCGAGCTGGCGCTGGACCTCGTCGAGGCGTCCGCCGCCGGCCTCCGAGAGCAACAGCTGCGCCGTCAGGTGCGCCTCGCGGGCCTGTTCGTGCTCTGTCTCAGTCTGCTCGTGTGCACCCCGGAGTCCGTGGAGCGATTCGCGCAACTGCAGGTGCTCCTTCTGCACCAGGTCCAACTGGAGCATCTGCTGGAAGGGGTGGACGGCGTCCTGCAGGGCGCGGAGACGCCCGGACCTCGCCTCGGCGCTGTCATAGGCCGCGGCGGCGGTGCGCAGGTGCTCGAGGTGGTCGCGCTGGCGGCGCAGGTCCACCACATGCTCGTAGGCGGTGCGCAGGGCCCCGAACTCGTCCACGGCCTTCTCGGCCATGCCGAAGGTGGCCGGGCGCTCCAGCATGTGGTTGCGGAACAGCTGGTCCAGGGAGTCCAGGCCCTTGGCCGACTGGGTGCGGTGCAGCAGCTGCAGGGCGGCGGCGTCCCGGATGCCGAACACGGATCGCAGCCGGGCGTAGAACTGTCCGTGGGAGGTGTTCGTGGTGACCACGGCGTTCGGCCAGTTCGACTGCACCTTGCGGGTCTGGATGCCTTGCGCCACGAAGGGCTGAAGCTCCGTCAGATCCACGGCGGAGTGCTCCAGCAGGCACAGGTCTTTCATGTCCGCCCGGGTGGAGGCGGTGCCGCGCAGGAAGAACAGCCGGCACAGGGAGATCGTCTTGGCGTCCTTGCCGGTCCCGTTCTCGTAGCGCAGGATGATTCCGCTCCAGGTGGCCCGAGGTCGCAGATAGGAGGAGACCACCCGGTCCTCTGCCTCGTCTTGGGTGCGCGTCCAGGCCCCGCGGATGTAGGAGATCAGGTTGCGGGTGGCGTCCCGCCCGACTGAGCCCTGCGCGGCCTGGTTGAAGCGCAGCCACTGGTCCGGGGTGAGCACTGCGGCGATGGCGTCCAGGATGGAGGATTTGCCGGAGCCGGAGGGTCCGGTGATCAGGTGGCCCTTCCGGGCGACGGGCAGGCGGTAGATGCCGCCGTCCAAGGTGCCCCAGTTGGCCACCTGCACTTCGGCCAGCCGCCACTGGGCCGCACCGGTGGCCGCGCTGGAAGCGCTGAAGTCCAGGGTGGGCTGGTCCGTGGTCATGGCGTCCCCTCGGTCGTGGTGTCATCGGGATGTCCGGACTCAGGCTCAGGTTCCGGATCGGGGCGCGCGTCAGAGTCCGCAAGCCCCCGGTAGAGCTCGGTGAAGGAGCGGGCCTGTTCGTGGTCCACCATGATCTTCAGCACCGGAGAGATCTCGGCCCGGCCCTCCTCCACCTTGTGCAGGACGTTGAACTTGTTGTGCATCTTGGTCCACGAGCTGTTCAGGCGCTTCGCCCAGGTGGACTCGTCGCCTTGGCTGTACACGGAGAGCTGTCCGAAGACATCGGTCTGGCCGGCGATGACCCGTTGCTCGCCGGCGGCCATCAGCAGTTGCTGCCGCAACACCAGCAGCATGGCCGTGTCCAGGAACGTCAGGGCCTCCGTGCGCAGCGCCGCCGGGACCTGCAGTTCGCCCGTGGAGACCTTGCGCGTGAAAGCGAACTCCTCGGTGTGGTCGATGACCAGCTCCAGGAACAGGTCGTGCAGCCGGGAGCGGATCGGCCCCTCATCCGCCACCAGTGCCTGCCACAACTGGGGCCGGCGCCGGCCGGAGAGGTACGGGCCCTTGAGCAGGTCCAGCAGGGCCCGCCGCGAGGCCTCGCCCAGAGTGCCGGTGTCCCCGGACCACAGGCTGTCACCGGCTGCCTGCTCCGGCGAGGCTGTGTCCGGATCACCCGAGCCCGTGCCCCGCTCGGCCGCCGGGCCGGAAGTGAGTTCGTGGTCGGAGTACATCAGCGGATCCTCCCGGTGAAGGCGTGGTGCTGGACGCGGGCACGGCGGGTCCGGCCGTCGTCCCCGTCCCACTGGATGGGTTCGGTGCGGTCCTCGTCCACGGTGCCGTGGCGGGCGGCCAAGGACATCAGGCCGACCACACTGGCGGCCCCCTGGGTGGCGGGGAAGCGCTCCAGCACGGTGGCAACGGAAACGCCGGCCGACCGCTCGGACTGCGGCATGCCGCCCAGCACGGTGTTGACGTTGTCCTCGAGCTCGACAAAGTCAATTTCCGTCTGCCGAGCGAGTTCACGCAGTGTCTCCACGTCCACCAGGGCGAGCGGTGCATCGTCCAAGACCGGGCCGGCGTCGTAGTCCGAGGGGTCGTAGAGGCCGATCTCACCCACCGAGGACCACTGCATGCCGGTCATCTGCAGGTCCATCCCGGTTCGCTGGTAGGGCTGGATGGAGTCCGCGGCGGGGACGGCCGCAGCGAGGGCCTCCTGGAGCGCGAGCCTCAACTGCCGGTCACGCTGGTACTCCAGGGACAGCACGTAGCGGCGCAAACCGCGGGCAAACTCGGCGAGGCTGTCCTGCACCGTGCGGGATCCGTCCTTCAGCGTGCGCAGCAGCCCGCGCAGGGTGGAACGGGAGGCGGTGGGCAGGCTCCGAGTGAAGTCCCGATCGAGGATGGCCCGTAGGTCGGCCTCGAAGGACGCGGAGACCTCCGGATCGCGGACCAACCGGGAGAAGGCGGCGAAGGTCTGACCCTCATCCGAGGACTCGATGAGGTCCACACCGCGGAACACCTCGTCCAGCACGCCGCCGGGCAGGTCGTCACCGGTGAGGATGTTGACCCGCAACTCGTGGTTGAGCTGCTCGAACCGTGACCTGACGCGAGCGAAATCCGTGGGGAGGTCCTCGGCCTGGGTCAGGATGTCCTCCACCCGCTCCAGGGCCCGGCGGGAATCCAGGACGTCCGCCTCGCCGGACTGGACGCGGCGGATACGATCGTCCAGCTCCTCGCGCTCGGCCTGCAGTGCGGCCAGCCGGGAGCCGATGTCCGGGTCCGTGGCAATGGTCAGTTGCCGCAGGGCTCCGGTGAGTGAGACGAGGCGGGACTCGGTGGCGGTGGCCCTCGGTGAAATCAGCTCCTCGATGATCCGCAGCCCGTGGCGGGCCTGCGGCGTGAGCTCGTAGGTCTCGCCGCGGGCGTCGGAGGCCGGCCGGCGCAGCAGCAGACCGGCCTGCCGCCAGTCGTCGCAGTAGGCCTTCGCGGTGCGCTCACCGAGGTCGAGATGTGTGCGCAGGGTGTCCAGCTCGGCGTCGACGGCCTCGTGCAGGTCCTGCGTGGGTACCTTGGCGTTGGGTGCGGCCAGGTACTCGGCAAGCACCCCCGCCAGCAAGGGCAGGGAATCCATTCGCAACATGCGCAACGTGGTGTCCTCCCGTAGGAGGCGCTGGACCGTGAGGGCCCGGACGAGGGACGGCATGGTCTCAGTCTGTCAGGCACTCCGGACGCGGTGGCACCCGTGGCGAGGAACCCTCCATCGAAGTCGCAGGAATTGGACCCTGTGGGAGGGAACCGGGGCCAATTCGTCCTACCTCGATGAAGGCTGGCTGGCCGGGCAGTACAGCTAGCCCAGCAGGTCCATCGCCTGCGCGCGCAGATCCACCTTGCGGACCTTGCCGGTGACCGTCATGGGGAACTCCTCGATGACCTGCACGTAGCGGGGCACCTTGTAGTGGGCGATCTTCCCGGAGCAGAACTCGCGCAGTGAGGCGGCGGTCGGTTCCGGGGCACCCTCACGGACCCGGATCCAGGCCATCAACTCCTCGCCGTACTTCTCGTCCGGCACCCCGACCACCTGGGCGTCCACGATGTCCGGGTGCGTGTAGAGGAACTCCTCGATCTCGCGCGGGTAGATGTTCTCCCCGCCGCGGATCACCATGTCCTTGATGCGGCCGGTGATCTGCACGTAGCCGTCCGCGTCCATGAGGCCGATGTCCCCGGTGTGCATCCAGCCTTCGGTGTCGATCGCCTCGGCGGTCTTGTCCGGATCGTTCCAGTAGCCCTTCATCACGGAGTAGCCCAGGGTCTGCAGCTCGCCGGCCTCCCCGCGGGGCAACACCTCGCCGGACACCGGATCCACCACGCGGACCTCGAGGTGGGGCCCCACGCGCCCCACGGTGCCGACGCGCTGGTCCAGGCTGTCCCCCGCGGTGGTCTGGAGGGAGACCGGTGAGGTCTCCGTCATGCCGTAACAGATGGAGACGTCCCGCATGTTCATCTGCTCGATCACCTGGCGCATCACGTGCTCGGGGCAGGGGGAGCCGGCCATGATGCCGGTGCGCAGGGTGGAGAGGTCGTAGGAGGCGAAATCCTCCAGTCCGAGCTCGGCGATGAACATGGTCGGCACCCCGTACAGGGAGGTGCAGCGCTCGGTGGCCACGGCGTGCAGGCTGGCGGTGGGGTCGAATCCCGGGGCCGGGATGACCATGGCTGCCCCGTGGGTGGTGCACGCCAGGTTGCCCATCACCATGCCGAAGCAATGGTAGAAGGGCACCGGGATGCAGACGCGGTCGGCCTCGGTGTACTGCACGCGCTCGCCGACGAAGAAGCCGTTGTTGAGGATGTTCCGGTGGGACAGGGTGGCCCCCTTGGGGAAACCCGTGGTGCCGGAGGTGTATTGGATGTTGATGGGGTCGTCCGGGGTCAGGTGCGCGGCGATCCGTTCCAGGCGGACCGGGTCTGCGTCCGTGCTGGCCAGCCGGTTCCAGTCCTCGCCGCCGATGATCACCACGTCCTGCAGCTCCGGGCAGTCGGGCCGGACCTGGGTCAGCATCGCCGCGTAGTCCGAGGTCTTGAACGAGCTCGCCGCCACCACGGTGCGGATCCCGGACTGGTTGAGCACGTACTGCAGCTCCTCCGTCCGGTAGGCCGGATTGATGTTCACCAGGATCGCGCCCATCCGCGCCGTCGCATACTGCGTCAGCGTCCATTCCGGCAGGTTCGGCGCCCAGATCCCCACCCGGTCACCCGCCTCGATGCCCATCTCCAACAGTCCGGTGGCCACGCGGTCGACGTCGGCCGCGAACTCCGCGTACGTCCAGCGCCGTCCGCTCGGCACGTCCACCAGCGCTTCACGCTCGCCGAAGGCGGCGACGGTTCGGGCCAGGTTCGCGCCGATGGTCTCCTCCAGGAGGGGAGTGCTGGTCTCGCCGCGGTCATGGGACAGCTGGGTGGTCATGGGACTCCTGTCAGCGGGTGTGATCGGGATCACGAGGATCGGTCGATGCCGACTCTAGTTACTGATCGCTAACTGGTCTAGCGGCAATGGGACTCGCGGACTTAATCTTGATTCAGATACCCCCCAGGGGTATGGTGGGCGCGACAGGCCCCCCTTGGGCGTGGCATCAGGACCGGAAGGAACGACGATGAGCGGACACGACCCTCTCGATCAGCACGCTGGTCACGATCACGGCGATCACAGTGGACACGGTGTCGACGGCGGCCATGCCGAACACGGCGGCCACGACCACTCGCACCATGTCGATCAGTTCCGCCGCCTGTTCTGGATCATGCTCGTGGTGGGCCTCCCCGTGGTCGCCACCTCGCCCATGTTCGGCATGATCCTGGGCTACGAGGTCCCCGGCTGGGCCGCCTGGATCGCCCCGGTGCTCGGCACCGTGATGTATGTCTGGGGCGGCCGGCCCTTCCTCACCGGCGCCGTCGATGAACTCCGCCAACGCCAACCGGGAATGATGCTGCTCATCGGGCTCGCCATCACGGTGGCCTTCCTGGCCTCCTGGGGTGCCACCCTCGGTCTGCTGCACCACCAGCTTGAGTTCTGGTGGGAGCTGTCCCTGCTGATCGTCATCATGCTGCTGGGCCACTGGGTGGAGATGCGCTCGCTGGCCCAGACCACCTCCGCCCTCGATTCCCTGGCCGCGCTGCTTCCTGACGAGGCGGAGAAGGTGGACGGGGCCGACGTCGTTAAAATAGCGCCGGCCGAACTGCGTCACGGGGATGTGGTCATCGTCCGGCCCGGCGGCCGGGTCCCAGCCGACGGCACCGTGGTGGACGGCTCGGCGTCCATGGATGAGTCGATGATCACCGGCGAGTCGGCCACCGTACGCCGGTCCGAGGGCGATTCCGTGGTGGCCGGCACCGTCGCCACGGACTCGGGGATTCGCGTGGAGGTGACCGCCGTCGGCGAGGACACCGCCCTGGCAGGTATCCAGCGGCTCGTCACGCAAGCCCAGTCCTCGTCCTCGCGTGCCCAGCGATTGGCGGACAAGGCGGCAGCCTGGCTGTTCTGGTTCGCGCTCGGGGCCGCTGCCCTCACCGCGATCGTCTGGACCGCCCTCGGGCTGCCGGACGAGTCGGTCGTCCGCACCATCACGGTGTTGGTCATCGCCTGCCCGCACGCCCTCGGCCTCGCCATCCCGCTCGTCGTCTCGATCGCCACCGAGCGGGCGGCCCGCGGCGGTGTGCTCGTCAAGGACCGGCTCGCGCTGGAGGCCATGCGCACCGTGGACACCGTGCTGTTCGACAAGACCGGCACCCTGACCAAGGGTTCTCCGGCTGTCACCGGCGTGGAACCGGCCACCGGGTACGACGCCGGCCGCCTCCTGGCGCTCGCGGCCGCGGCCGAGGCGGATTCAGAGCACCCGCTGGCGCGGGCCATCGTCGCTGCGGCGGTTGAGCGGGGCCTGGAGGTGCCCGCCGCGAGCGGTTTCTCCTCCTCCCCGGCGGTCGGGGTGCGGGCCGACGTCGTGATCGGCGGCGACGGAGAAGGAAACGTGGACGGGGACGCTGACGGTGACCGGCGCAGGGCCGGGGCCGGCGCCCACACCGTGATGGTGGGTGGGCCGTATCTGCTGGAACAGGAGGGGCTGACCGAACTGCCGATCGCCGACGACTGGCGTGAGGAGGGGGCGATCATCCTGCACGTGCTCGTGGACGGCCAGGTGGCCGGCGCGCTGAGACTGGCCGATGAGATCCGGCCCGAGTCCCGGGACGCGGTGGCCGGCATGCGGGGCCGCGGCGTCCAGGTCGTCATGATCACCGGCGACGCCGAAGCCGTGGCGGCCGCCGTGGCCGGAGAGCTGGGCATCGAGCGCTACTTCGCCGGGGTGCGGCCGGAGGACAAGTCCGCCAAAGTCAAGCAGTTGCAGGATGAAGGCGGCAAGGTGGCCATGGTCGGAGACGGCGTCAACGATGCCCCGGCGCTGGCCCAGGCCGACGTCGGGATTGCGATCGGTGCCGGCACAGACGTGGCGATCGCCTCGGCCGGCGTGATCCTGGCCTCCGACGACCCCCGTGCGGTGCTGTCCGTGGCGGAGCTGTCCCGTGCCAGCTACCGGAAGATGAAGCAGAACCTGTGGTGGGCCGCCGGATACAACCTGTTCGCCGTCCCCCTGGCCGCCGGCGTCCTCGCGCCGATCGGATTCGTGCTGCCCATGAGCGTCGGGGCGATCCTGATGTCCCTGTCCACCGTGGTGGTGGCGCTGAATGCCCAGTTGCTGCGGAAGGTGGACCTGCGGCCGGAGGCGGTGGCCGGTGGTACGGGCGCAGGATCCTAGACTGGACGCCGTGTTCACCCTGTCCAGCGCATCGAGCAGGAGCCACCTGCGAGCGGGCTCGCGTCCTGTCCTGCGGGCCGGACTTTTGGCTCTATTGGTGGCGCTCGGGTTCTTGGCCATGCACACCATGCATGGGCAGGCAGTCGTGGCGGGATCGGACGTGGTCCAGGGCACCTCAGTCCATGCCGACCACGCGGCGGGTTCCCCTGCCATGGGGCACTACGGTGACGGGCGCGCTGTGTCCGTGGCCGGCGTCGGGATGCACCGTGCCGATGGCACAGCGGGCAGCACGACCGCTGCGGCCACGGGCGACGGCGGCGTGACGGGAGACCTTGATTGCGAGGGCTGCCCTGCCGCCCATCTCGGCCTGGCGATGACCTGCCTGGTGGCGTTGCTGCTGGTGCTCTTCGTGCTGACACCGCCACGCCTGCAGCGGGTCTCGTTCGGCCAGCGGCCGCGCGCCGGACCGAAGGCGGGGCCGGCGCGCCAAGCCGCTCCTAGGCCACCGTCCCTTCAGGTTCTCTGCATCAGTCGGACGTGAGTGGCTGGCATCCACGCTCCGCGCGGATGCCTGAGCCCTCTGTGCCCGGCCGACCGATCGGCCGGGGACGCCCCCGATCGACCACTGCAGAGACGAGATCCACCATGAACACCACCCTGAAGAAGAACACCCTCATCCTGGGCGCGGCCCTCGCCGCGGCGCTGACCCTGGGCAGTTGTGCCGGGGACACCGGGACGGGGCCGAGCGACAGCCCCGGCGCGTCATCGACCGAGGCGCCAGCCGTCTCCAGCGAGGAGGCGGGCCAGGCGGACGTCATGTTCGCGCAGATGATGGTCCCGCATCACGAACAGGCCGTCGAAATGTCCGACATCTTGCTGGCCAAAGACGGTCTGACGCCGGAGGTCGCCGCCCTGGCTGAGGAGATCAAGGCCGCGCAGGCCCCGGAGATCCAACAGATGAACGCGTGGCTTGAGGACTGGGACGTGGATCCGCAGGCGGCGGACCACGGCTCCATGGACCATGGCGGCATGGACGGCATGTTGGCCCCTGCCGAGCTCGAGAGGCTGGAACAGGCTGACACGGCGGAGGCGACCCGCCTGTACCTCGAGGGCATGATCGAACACCACCAGGGGGCCGTGCAGATGGCCGAGGATGAGGTCGCGAACGGACAGCATCCGGAGGCCGTCGCGCTGGCCGAAGCCATCATCGAGACCCAGAACGCCGAGATCCGCGAGATGCAGGAACTGCTTGAAGCCGGACCGGCTGCGGCAGGTCGAGACGGTGCCGCCGGCTCGGATTCCCCCGTGGTGGGCGATCCGGACCTGCTGGCCGATCACGACTTGGCCGGTCTGGACGCCCGAACGATCATCGAGCGGCTGGATACCCAGGCCGTGGCCGAACGGCCTACCGATCTGGTGGCATCGGTCCAGCCGGAACAGCTGATCGTGGCCGACGATCGTGGTCGGCAGGCAGCGGTGCCGATGCCGGCGGACGAGGTCTACGTCTCCGCGGCGCCGTACGTGTCGCAGACGCACCAGTGCCACTTCCACAGCCTGACGACGTGCCTCGGTGAGCTCCAGAACCAGGATGTGCGCGTCACTGTCGTGGACAACGCAACCGGAGAGGTCATCGTCGAGGAACGGCTCCAGACCTTCGACAACGGTTTCGTGGGGCTGTGGCTCCCGAGGGGGATCGACGCGGAGCTGACGGTGGAGCATGACGGCAAGACGGCGACATCGATGGTCTCCACCCGCAACGCCGACGACCCGACGTGCCTGACGGATCTTCAACTGACCAGCACCTGACCGGTATTGCCGGGGCCATGACCGCCGTGGAAGTCTGGCGTCATGCCTGAAGCAACGCCGAATGTGCCTGCCGCAACCGTGCCGAGCCTTGGCCCGGTGGACCAGGCCCGCGTCCTCACGCGGGTGCTTCTCGGTCCGGTCATCAAGGGGCCGATCGTCCGCAGACCGAAGGCGGTGGGGCTGGCCGAGCGGATCGACGCGGACGCCGCAGGCGTTGCCGAGATGCAGCGCCTGCGGTCCCGACACGGGGCCGGGCCGGTGCAGTTGCGACTGCCGGGCCGGAGGATCGCGCTGCTCCTGGATCCGGAGGACGTGCACCGGGTCCTCAATGGCAGCCCCGAGCCGTTCTCGCCCGCCACGCTGGAGAAGCGTGGGCCCTGAACCACTTCGAGCCGGGCAGCTCGCTGGTCTCCTCGGCGCAGCAGCGGCTGTCCCGCCGCCCGTTCAACGAGCAGGTCCTGGAGACTGAGCGTCCCGCTCACAGCCACGCCGAGCAGATGAACGCCATCATCACCGAGGAGGTGGAGGCCCTGCTGGGGCAGGCGGACTTCACCGGCACCCTGGATTGGGACGGCTTCGCGGTGATGTGGGGCCGGATGGTCCGGCGCATCGTGCTGGGGGACAGTGCCCGCGATGATGAGCGGGTCACCGAGGACCTGCGCCGGCTGCGGAAGCGCGGCAATCTCTCCTACCTCATGCCCCAGAACCGGCGACTGCGGGAGAGGTTCCTCGGGCGGCTGCAGGAATACGTTGACCGGGCGGAGCCGGGCAGCCTGGCGGCGATGGTCGCGCAGACCCCGGCACCAGAGGACGCCCAGCCCGTCCAGCAGATGCCGCAGTGGCTGTTCGCCTTCGACGCCGAAGCCTGGGCCACCTTCCGAGCCCTCTCACTGGCGGTGGCCCATCCCGGCGCTGCGGACGAGGCCCGGGCGGAGATGTCCCAGGCACCGGACCTGCCCTACCTGCGAGCCACTGTGTTGGAGTCGCTGCGGCTGTGGCCGACCACGCCACTGGTCCTCCGGGACACCACCGCTGAGACGCGCTGGCGCAACGGGACCCTGCCCGCCGGCACCGCACTGGTGATCTTCGCGCCCTTCTGCCACCGCGACGACGCCACGTTGCCGGAGGCGCACCGGTTCAGTCCCGACCTGTGGATGCGGGACCGGGATGACAGCGACTGGCCGCTCGTGCCGTTCAGCGGCGGACCCGGCATGTGCCCGGGACGCAACGTGGTCCTGCTGACCTCTTCCCTGGTCTTGGGCGAGCTGCTGAATCGGCGTGATCTGACGGCGGGAAAGCCGCTGGATACCGGCCACCTGCCCGGTACCCTCAGCCCGTTCTCTTCCACCTTCACCGTTCGCCGCCGCTGAGACCGGATACCACCCAGCCGATGCCGGGACAGGGGCCCGGCACCGGCTGGATGCCGGTCTCAGAGATCGACGGTGTTGCTCTCGCCGGGGCGTGCCGGCCGGTCACCGACCATGCCCTTGATGACCTCCACGGCCGTGGCCGGCAGGCCCGGGGAGTCCCAGTACTCGCCCGAGTCCGGGTCGACCTTCAGCAACACGATGTCCGGGTCCTCGGGCTTCGACTCGCCGAAGAACGCCTCCGTGGCCTTGGACCAGTAACGCTTCTTGCGCTCCACGTCACCCTCCACGGTGGCGGTGCCGGTGATCGAGGCCCAGAAGCCTTTCTCGGCGACGCTGACGTTGACCGGCTGGCTCCCGGACACTTCGCCGATCTTCGGCGTGCTGACCCGGGTGATGAACCAGATGGCGTGGTCCGCCTCGATCTCCTGGATCGCCATCGGCCGGCTGACGATGCGCCCATCGGCATCAGTCGTGGCCAGCATGGCCACGCCCGCCTTCTCGGTCTTCTCCAACAGGGTCTTCACGGGATCCTCGTCAACCATGGTTCCTCCTCGGTGGTGTCGATCCGACTGGTCCGCGGACCATCGGGTGGGTGCGGCCAGTCCAACACAGAGGGCACGGAGCACAACAGGGGTGCGGGTTGCTCGGGCCGCATGTACGGGAAGCTCCCAGCCGGAAACCGTATTCAGCTCGCCAGGTGGCCCGTACGGTGGGGCCCATGACTTCCGAACCACTGTCCCCGCTGCAACTGTCCCTTCCGGCCGGAGCGGGTCGCCGCGTGCTGGTCACCGGAGCCACCGGTTACGTGGGCGGCCGGTTGATCCCCGAGCTGCTGGCCTCCGGGTTCACGGTGCGGGCCACGGCCAGGAACGTGGAGAACCTGTCCCAGCGGCCCTGGGCCGGGTCGGTGGAGACGGCCCAGGCGGACCTACAGGACGGTGAGCAGGTACGGGCGGCGATGCAGGACGTGCACACCGTGCTGTACCTGGTGCACTCCATGGGTTCTGGCCCGGACTTCATGGAACGAGAGTCGGCGATGGCGCGCACCGTAGCGCAGGCCGCCGCCGAGGCCGGCGTCCACCAGATCGTCTTCCTGGGCGGGCTGCATCCGGACAAGCCGCTGGAGGAACTCTCGGACCACATGCGCTCCCGCGAACAGGTGTCCCGCATCCTGTTGGCCGGCGAGGTCCCCACGCTGGTGTTCGAGGCGGGGGTGATCATCGGCTCGGGCTCGGTGTCTTTCGAGATGATCCGACACCTGGCCGAACGGCTGCCGGTGATGCCCGGGCCCAGCTGGCTGGCCAACAGCATCGAGCCGATCGCCATCCGGGATGTGCTGTACTACCTGGCCCACGCCTGCGCGCTGCAAGAACCGGTCAACCGCGCCTTCGACATCGGCTGCGGGCAGGCACAGTCCTTCGCTACCATGCTGACGGAGTACGCCGACGTCGCAGGCCTCTCGCCTCGCAAGGTCTATGCCCTGCCCATTCCGGCACAGCAGCTCTCCGGGTTCTGGATCGGCGTCGTCACCCCGATACCGCGGGGCATCGCCATGCCCCTGTCCGCCTCGATGGCCGAGGACGCCGTGAGCGAGGAACACGACATCGCCGAGCTGATCCCCGACCCGCCCGAGGGGCTGACGGGCTTCCGGGAGGCCTGCCGGCGGGCGATCGAACGCCAGCGCACGGGGACCGTGGACCAGACCTGGGATGACGACGTCTTGGCGACGATGGCGCTCGATCCGGCCGAACCGCTGCCCTCGGACCCGGAGTGGGCGGGGAACACCGTCTTCACGGACGTCCGGGAACGTGACGGCGAGGCTCCGCCCGAGGCGGTCTGGCGGGTGGTGGAGTCCATCGGTGGTCAGAACGGCTGGTATTCGGCACCGGTGCTGTGGCGGATCCGCGGGCTGATGGACCAGATGATGGGCGGCTACGGGCTGGCACGTGGCCGGCGGGACGCCCAGCAGTTGCGCGTCAATGACTATGTCGACTGGTGGCGCGTGGAGAAGATCGAGCCCGGACGCTCGGTCACACTGCGGGCAGAGATGCGGGCCGGCGGCCGGGCCTGGCTGCAGTTCAGTGTGGAGGGGCGCGACGGCGGCGGGTCACGTCTGCGCCAGCGTGCGGTGTTCTTCCCCTCCGGCCTGGCCGGCCGGGCCTATTGGCGGGCCATCCAGCCGTTCCACGCCCTTGTCTTCCCGACGATGGCCAAGAACATCATGGCCGCGGCCGCTCCCCAGCCCAGCAGGCCCTAGCCCCGATCGCCGGCGACGGTTGACTCGGATCGCGAAGGAGTCACAGGTTCATCGCGAACGCGGCGGCCTTCTGCTGCAATTGCATGATCCGGGTGTTCCGGGCCGCCTCCATGTCATAGCCCTGATAGGGCAGAGGCGGATCACGGCGCACGTTCTCCGAACAGTTGAAGTCCCGGCAGACATAGGTCCCCACGGTGTTCCCCTGCCTGCCGGCCGCACCGGAACGCTTGGCCCCGTAGAAGACCACCTCACTGTTGAGCCAGACATCCTCACACCATGCGCACATCATCCTCAGGCCCACGGAGGCTTCGGCTTGCCTGAACATGATGCCGACCAGACGTCCAGTCTCGACGGGGATGACGGCGTAGGCGCGGCCGGGGAGTTTGGGATCCCTCCATCCGAGGTAGTCGAGGGACTCCCAGAGAGTCGACGCCCACGTCGGCGGGAGGTTCGCATCGGTCCGCTCACGCCGGGAGGCATTAACGAAGGAAGAGCGGATGGCCTCTTCCGTGAGAGCGATCATGGCCGGGAATTCCCTCCTATGGGTCTGGTGTGTCGTCAACGACCTCCGGGTCGAGGCAGTCCGTCATCGATTCTAGGAAATCCGTGACGGCCTGGCGGGACTCCTCGGGGACGCCGTGGGCGATCTCCAGCATCCGCTGGTGCATGTCCGTCAGCCACTCACGGATCTCCGCATGGGCGTGTCCGGTGGCCGTCACGATCACCGAACGTCGGTCGTCGGGGTGGGGGTGGCGTTGGACGTGGCCGGACTCGCTGAGGCGGTTGAGCAGTTTGGCCGTGGACGCCGTCGAGATGTCCAGGTGGGTCGCAAGCTCCCTGGCCGTCACCGATGCCCCTGCTGCGTTGTGCGCGATGATGTGGCGCAATGCCTCGACGTCCGTGGCGTTCAGATCCATGTCCGAGCTCATGCGCCGTCGCATTCGCTGGTCTGCGCGTCGGAAGCGGCGAAGGGCATGGAGCAGATCGACCCTGGGGTCGGAGTCCTCGTACCAATAGTGTGGCGAGGAGGCGCCGGCTCCCGGTGGATTGTCCATGGTGGTCAATGCTAGTGTCGTCTTCACTAGACAGGCTAGCTAGATTGTCGAGTTATTCTCAGATCACAGGGGGAGGCAGGGATGAGCACCGTTCCGGAAGACCACGTGGTGCTGGTGGACGAACACCGCAACGCCCAGGGCCTCGCCCCTAGGGCCACGGTCCACACCACGGACACCCCACTGCACCTGGCGTTCTCCTGCTATGTCTTCCGGCCGAACGGGGACCTGCTCCTCACGCGCCGATCCCTGGCGAAGGTGGCCTGGCCCGGGGTCTGGACCAACTCGTTCTGCGGTCACCCGAGACTCGATGAATCATATGAGCAGACCATCAACCGGTACGCCGCCCACGAGCTCAGCTTGGAGATCAAGTGGCTCCACTGTGCCCTCCCGGATTTCCGTTACCGTGCCGTCGATGCCTCCGGGATCGTCGAGAACGAGATCTGCCCCGTCTACGTGGCCACGGCCCATGGTGAACCCGCGCCGAACCCGGACGAGGTCATGGACCACCGCTGGGTCCCCGCAGACGAGGTCGCGGCTCTCGTTCAGGCCGCCCCCTGGGCCGTGAGCCCCTGGATGGCCGAACAGCTTCCCGGCGTGCTCGCCTACCGGACACATCCGGCCTCGACGATCGAGGGGGAGAGGGCGTGACGGACACCCCAGACGGGGTCACCGAAGAGCTGGACCGGGTGCTGGCTTCAGGACTGGACCGCTCGGCCCAGCTGGGGCCGGATCACCGTGAACTCTGGGAGGCCCTCTCCCTGGCCTCCGGCGGAGGCAAGAGGTTCCGCCCCGGCCTGGCGGTTGCCACGCATGACGCCCTCGGTGGAACCTCGGCCGAGTCCGTGGCCCGCGTGGGCGCCGCCCTGGAACTGCTGCACACGGCGTTCGTGGTGCATGACGACGTGATCGACGGTGACGACGTGCGCCGCGGGCGCCCCAATGTCTCGGGGACTTTCGCCGCCGCTGCACGGGGCGAGGGGGCGGACCAGCCCACGGCCCGTCACTACGGTGAGGCAGCCGGGATTCTGGCTGGCGACCTGGCTCTGGTCTCCGCGGTCCGACTGGTCGCCCGGTGCCAGGCTCCGGCTCCCCGCGTGGAGGAGCTGCTGGACCTGCTCGAGGACACCGTGCACGCCACCGCCACCGGTGAGTTGGCGGACGTGCGGCTCGGGCTGCACCTGAGCGGGCACCCGGCCACCCTGGACGAGGCCCTGCGGGTGGCCGAACAGAAGACCGCCGTCTACTCCTTCCAGCTCCCGCTCCAAGCTGGGGCCATTCTCGCCGGTGCCCCCGCGGACGTGACCACGGCCCTGGCCCGCCTGGGCCGGCTCGTGGGCGTCGGTTTCCAGTTGCTGGACGATCTTCTCGGGGTGTTCGGCAACGAGACCCGCACCGGCAAGAGCGCTCTGACGGACCTGCGCGAGGGCAAGCACACCGCCTTGCTGGCCCACGCCCGGACCACCCCGGCCTGGCCTGACCTGCAGGGCCTGGTCGGGGATCCGGACCTGGACCACCACGACGCCGGCCGCGCACGTGCCCTGCTCGAAGGCTGCGGCGCGAGGGACACCGTCCAGGAGCTCGCCGACCGCCACCTCGAGGAGGCGCTCGCCGCTGCAGCAAGGGAGCCGATTCCGGCCGCTCTGACCCGGGTCCTCACTGACCTGGTCGGAGACATCCGGGACACCGCGGCCCTGGCCCTCGACGATCCACGGACCGTCAGGAGCGTGGATGCCTCGACGCGGTCACCCGCGGCGGCCCCGCCGGGCGCAGCGGCTGAACCGGTTGAACCGGCTGAGCCAGCAGAACCGGCACAGTTCGCTGACGCCTCCCGAGCGGGCGCCCGATGAACGCGCCGGCCGCAGCCAACCGCTACGACCGGGTGGCCCAGGCCAGTGCCGCTGAGGTGATCAGCGGATACTCGACGTCCTTCGGCTGGGCCTCCCGGTTGCTCGCCGAACCCGTGCGCTCCGACGTGCGCAGCATCTACGCCCTGGTGCGGGTGGCCGATGAGATCGTCGACGACCCGGACCCGGTCCTCACGCCGGCCTTGCGGGCGAGCCAACTGGACGGACTCGAGGCCGAGACCATCAAGGCCTTGGAATGCTCTCGCAGTACGAATCTGGTGGTCCATGCGTTCGCGAGCGTGGCCCGCCGGTGCGGCATCGGCACCGAGCTCGTGCAACCGTTCTTCGCCTCCATGCGGGCGGACCTGAGCCAGAGTTCACATGACAGCCAGAGCCTGTCCGAGTACGTCTACGGTTCGGCGGAGGTGGTGGGGCTGATGTGCCTGAAGGTTTTCACCGCCGGCGACCCCGGGTCCTTCGAACGCCTCGCACCGGCCGCCCGCAGCCTCGGTGCGGCCTTCCAGAAGGTGAACTTCCTCCGGGACCTGGCCGACGACCACGACCTGTTGGGCCGCACCTACTTCCCGGGACTCGACCCGGCGACCTTCAGTGACACCCACCGCGATGCGCTGCTGGACGACATCGACGCGGACCTCGCCGTGGCCGCCACGGCGATCCCCCTCTTGCCGTCCAGCAGCCGGCGCGCGGTCCAGGCCGCCCACGGACTGTTCGCCGCCCTGTCCCGGCGCCTGAGGCAGACGCCGGCCGCGCAGATCCGCCAGGCACGGGTGCGCGTCCCGGACACCGAGAAGGCCCTCATCCTGTTCCGGGCTCTGACGAGACGAGCCGCATGAGCGCCGGACACCGCTCGAGAACGACGGCGGCGCACGACGCAGGCGCCGGGGTTCCCCATCCGGAGGGCGAGGGTCGGGTTCGCCCAGACGGCGAGAAGGCATCCCGCCCGGATAGCGAGAGGGTCGTGGTGATCGGCGGCGGCATCGCCGGGCTCGCCTCTGCCGCCCTGCTGGCCCGCGACGGGTACACCGTGGACCTCGTCGAAGCGCGGGAGTCCTTTGGCGGCCGCGCCGGCAGCTGGGAGCACGAGGGCTTCCGGTTCGACACGGGACCGTCCTGGTACCTGATGCCGGACGTTTTCGACCACTTCTTCCGGCTCCTCGGCACCACCGCCGAGGCAGAGCTCGACCTGCAGCAGCTCGACCCCGCTTACCGGGTCTTCTTCGAAGGCGAAGGCGAAGGTGAAGGCGGAGGCGAAGGCGAAGGCAATGAGGGCGGCCGGCCCGAACCCCTCGACATCGCCGCGGACCGGGACACCAACATCGCCCGGTTCGAGGCGGTCCAACCGGGCGCCGGCCGGGCCCTGGCCCGCTACCTCGACTCGGCGCAGCGCACATATGACATGGCCATCGAGCGCTTCCTGTACACCTCCTTCTCCTCGATCCGGCCGTTCCTGTCCCGCGACGTGGCCGGCCAGGCCCACCGGCTCGGGCCGCTGCTGCTGCAGTCCTTGGAGAGGTTCGTGGCCCGCCGCTTCACGGATCCGAGGATCCGTCAGGTCCTGGGCTACCCGGCGGTCTTCCTGGGGTCCTCGCCGGACCGCACTCCCGGGATGTACCACCTGATGAGCGCCCTGGACCTGACCGGCGGGGTGCTGTACCCGCAGGGCGGCTTCGGCCACCTCATGGACGTCATGGTCCGGCTGGCCCGTGAGTCCGGCGTCCGCCTGCATGCGGGCACCGCCGCGACCGCGATCCTGACGGAACCTGCTCTCCGGGATCTCAGCGCTCACCAAGCTCACCCAGCTCCTCGCGATCACCGTGCCCGCCGCAGCGGAGGCCGAGGTCGCCGTCTACGAGCTCGCGCCACCGGCGTCCGGGTCCGCGGACGGGACGGAGAGGAGCGGGAGCTGCCGGCCGGCGTCGTGGTCTCTGCCGCGGATTTGCACCACACGGAGACGACCCTGCTGCCGCGCTCGCTGCAGACGTTTCCCGAACAATGGTGGCGTCAGCGCACCAGCGGGCCGGGCGGCGTCCTGGTGATGCTGGGGGTGCGCGGTCCGCTGCCGGAGATGCCGCATCACAGCCTGTTCTTCACGCGGGACTGGACGGCCAACTTCTCCGCGATCGCCGCCGGGACCGTGCCGGAGCCGGCCTCGGTGTACGTGTGCAAACCCTCGGCCACGGACCCTGGCGTGGCCCCGGAGGGACACGAGAACCTCTTCGTCCTGGTGCCCATGCCCGCCGATCCGGACCTGGGCCGCGGCGGCCTGGACGGCAACGGTGATCCGGTGATCGAGTCGATCGCGGATGCCGCCCTCGAGCAGGTGGCCCGCTGGGCCGGCATTCCCGACCTGGCCGAGCGGATCGTGGTCCGCCGCACCGTGGGGCCCACAGACTTCGCCGAGGACCTGGGCGCCTGGCGCGGCGGCATCCTGGGGCCGGCGCACACGCTGGCCCAAAGTGCCTTCTTCCGGGCCGGCAACGTCTCCCGTCGCGTGGAGGGGCTGTACTACGCCGGTTCCAGCACCATCCCCGGCATCGGCCTGCCGATGTGCCTGATCAGCGCCGAGATCCTGCTCAAGCGGTTGCGCGGGGACCACTCCGCCGCCCCGCTGCCGGAACCGGAATTGCGCCCTTCGGGGATGCGCCCTTCGCAGTTACCCCCCTTCGGGCTGCTCGGCACACCGCTGCCCACCCCGGGGCAGCCATGACGGCGTACCTCTACCTGGCCGCCCTGATCATCTCGGCCGGCTGCATGGCTCTGCTCGACCACCGCTTCCGGCTCGTGCTCTGGCGCGCGCCGCGGGCCGGGACGATCACCGTGGCGATCGGCATCGCGTTCTTCCTCGCCTGGGACCTGGCGGCGATCGCGTCCGGGCACTATGCCGCCGGCCAGAGCGAGGGCATGACGGGGATCATGCTCGCCCCCGAGCTGCCGCTGGAGGAGGTCGTCTTCATCACCTTCCTCTCCTACCTCACCCTGGTGCTGCGCGGGCTGATCGTCCTCCTCCTGCGCCGGGCCGGTCGTGGCGAACCTCCCGGAGCCAGCCTGCACGACGCCGGCCGGCCGTCCCCGCGCCCGGCCGCCGGTCAGGAGGTGGCGCAGTGAGCTACCTTGCGCTCGCCGGACTCTTCCTGTTACTCCCGGTGGCCGTGGCCGCCTACGCCTCCTGGCGCCGTGGACTGGGGCGGCGGTGGTGGGCTGCCACCGCACTGACCATCGCCGTGCTCGTGGTGCTGACCGTGGTGTTCGACAACCTGATGATCGCCGCCGACCTGTTCCGGTACAACGAGGAGCTGCTCACCGGCTGGCGGGTGGGCCTGGCCCCGGTCGAGGACCTGGTCTGGCCGGTGGCGGCGGGACTGCTGCTGCCCGCGGTCAGCGCCCTGCTGTCCGGGGCCAGGCGGAACGGGTCGAGCTGGGTCGAGCCGGGACGGAATGACGCCGGTCGGCATGAGGCGGGACGGGAGGTGGACGCATGACGACGGTCAGCGCCACCGCCCCCGAGGCGGCCCGCCAGCTGCTCGGATCCTCCCGCCCGATCAGCTGGGTCAACACCGCCTACCCCTTCGCCGCGGCGTACCTGATGGCCGGAGGCGGCTCCACCGTGGAGCTGATCGTGGGCGTCCTCTTCTTCCTCTTCCCCTACAACCTGTTGATGTACGGGATCAACGACGTGTTCGACTACGAGTCGGACCTGCGCAACCCGCGCAAGGGCGGGGTGGAGGGCATCGTCCTCTCCGATCGATGGCACCGCTTGACCCTGTGGTCTGCCGGACTGCTCTCGCTGCCCTTCGTGGTGTTCCTGCTGGCAGCCGGCACGCTCGTGTCCGGCGTGGTGCTCGCGGTGGTGCTGGCCGCCGTCGTGGGATATTCGGCCCCGCGGATCCGGCTGAAGGAACGGCCGCTGCTGGACTCCATGACCTCGTCCACGCACTTCGTGGGCCCCGCGGTTTTCGGGCTGGCGCTGGCCGAGGCCCCGCCGACCCCGGCCGTGGTGGCCTCCATGGTCGCGTTCTTCTTCTGGGGCATGGCCTCGCAGGCCTTCGGTGCGGCGCAGGATGTCACCGCGGACCGTGAGGCCGGCATCGGCTCCATCGCCACGGCGCTGGGAGCCCGCGGAGCCGTCCGCACCGCGATGGTCCTCTATGCCGCCGCCGGACTCGTGATGCTGCTGGCCGGGTGGCCCAGTGCCCTGGCCGGGGTGCTGGTGCTGCCGTACCTCGTCAGCATCCTGCCGTTCCGCTCCCTGCCGGATGAGCGGTGCGAGGAGGCGAACCGGGGCTGGCGGCGGTTCCTCTGGCTCAACATGGTGACCGGGTTCCTCGTGACCTTGCTGCTGATCTGGATCGCCCGTGGCGGCTGAGGCGAACGCCAGCCGCGCGGCGCGGTTGTGGCAGGAGGCCGTGAGGACGCTGCGGGTGGACGGACCCCTGCCCGTGCGCTTGATCGCCGACGCTGCCGCCCTGCTCACGCTCCTCAGCCTGGTCCTGGGACTGTGGGACAGCGGGGTGGCCGTGGCCCTCTACTCCCTGGTGCTCCTGGGCCAGACCGTGGTTCGCCTGACACCGCTACGGGCGTCCGTCCAAGCCGGAACCGCCGTCATCCTGCTGGCTGCCGCCTGGGCGGCCCTGCTGGACGCGTACCAGCTGATCCCGTGGCTCGACCTCGTCACGCACGTGGTGGCCACCGGCCTCCTGGCCGCCATCGGTACCGCCGCGCTGCTGCGTAGCGGCTGGCTGCAGACGGGTCCCTCAGCCGGCCGCGCTGGCCAGACCCTGCTCACCGCCGGATTGGGCGCCCTGCTGGCCGTGCTCTGGGAGGTGGGCGAGTGGTTCGGCCACACCCTGCTCGATCCCGCCATCCAGGTCGGCTACGAAGACACGATGGGTGACCTGGCCGCCGGGGTGCTCGGCGCGCTGCTGGCCGGGCTGTTGCTGGACCGGCTCGTGAAGGACGGGCCGTGGCCCTGAGTTCCGAGACGCACGGTTCAGTGCCAGTACCAGCTCCGAAGCGGGAGTTGGTGAGTGTGGTGATCCCCGCCCGAGACGACGCCGTCCTGCTGGACCGGTGCCTGCGCGCCCTGGCGCAGCAGACCGTGGCGCCGGCCGAGGTGATCGTGGTGGACAACGCCTCCGAGGACACCACAGCGGCTGTGGCCGCGTTCCACGGGGCGCGCGTGCTGGTGGAACCGACGGTCGGCATCTGGGCCGCGGCCGCCACCGGTTACGACGCCGCCGAAGCCCCGGTCATCGCCCGCCTCGACGCCGACTCGCTGCCCCGCCCAGACTGGGTCGAGCAGATCACCGAGGCCATGGCGCAGCGCCCGGAGGCCGCCGCAGTCACCGGCTGGGGTCGTTTCGTGGACCTGCCCCGGCTGATCGGCATCCCTGCGGCTGCGGTGTACCTGGGGGCCTACTACGCCCTCGGTTACGCGGCGTCCGCCCGGGCGCCGCTGTGGGGCTCGAACATGGCCATCCGTCGGTCGGTCTGGCGGGAGGTGCGAGGCCGGGTGCACCGCACGGAGCGGGAAGTGCATGACGACATGGACCTGGCCCTCGCGTTGGGGCCTCACCACATCGTGGCCACCGTGCCCCGCATCGTGGTGGGGGTCTCGGCCCGCTCACTGCGCGGGATGGCCCAGCTCGGCCGCCGTTTCCACCGCGCCCTGCGCACCCTGTCCCTCAATTGGTCTCGGGTGCCCCCGTGGAAACGGTGGGCCCTGCGGTTCGGGTGGGGTGTTCGCCATGCGCCCCACTGACGGTTCTGAGTGCACGCACTGGCTGTTGCCCGTCAACCCCGCCGCCCACGCTGAACATCTGCCTGCAGATTGGCGGACGAGGCACGACGCGACGGGTGTCTGGGAAGCGATCGGCCGGACCCAGGCGATCGACCGGTGGTGTCTGAGCAGTGGCTTCCGCACGATGCGGCCCGGCGGATTAGCCCCAATACCGTTCGATCAGATCACGATCGCCTCTTCCGACTGGCGATCCGCTGGTGGATCATGTGCCGGTCTGGATCATGGCGACTTCCAGAGATCGTAGAAGTGGTGGACGGGTCCGGGGCCCTGGCCGATCTCGAGGGAGTCCGCGGCCCGCAGGGCCCCGGTCAGCCAAGACTTTGCCCGGTCTACCGTCTGCGGCCATGACGCGCAGCGCGGTACCAGGGCGGCCATGGCCGAGGACAGCGAGCAGCCGGTGCCGTGGGTATTGGCCGTCGGCACCCGCGGCCCGGTGAACAGGTGCTCTCCGTCGGCGTCGAGCCACAGGTCGGTGGCATGCCCACCAGCCAGATGCCCGCCCTTCAGGAGCACCCGCCGGGCGCCGATGTCGAGCAGGGCCCGGGCCTGGGTGCGCATGCCTTCCATGTCGGTGGCCTCTGCCTGGTCGAGCAGGACCGCGGCCTCGGGGATGTTGGGGGTGATGACAGAGCTGTAGGGCAACATCTCGCGGATGGCAGCCACGGCGTCGTCGGCCAGGAGGCGCGAGCCGCTGGTGGAGACCATCACCGGGTCCAGAACCACGGCCGGACCCTGTCCTTCGGCCAGCTCGCGCAGGAAGTCCGCCACGGTGCGCACGGTCGGGGCGCCGGCGAGCATCCCGATCTTGGTGGCGTCCACGGGTATGTCCGCCAGAAGGGTGTCGAGCTGGGCGCGGACGAACTCCGGGGGGACGGCGTGCACGCCGGTCACGCCCTGGGTGGACTGGGCAGTCAGCGCGGTGATCACGGCGGTGCCATAGACGCCCAACGCCGAGAACGTCTTGAGATCGGCCTGGATGCCAGCCCCGCCGGAAGGGTCCGAGCCGGCGATCGTCAGGGCGACCGGTGGTCTGCTCACGAGTTCACTGCCCCCCACCCAGTTCTGCCGGCGTGGGTCGGACCTCTGCCGGGCCGGTATCAGAAGGTACGGAGTCTTCAGGCACGGACATCCGCGGTGTTCCTCTCGCTTGCATTCGGTGGACCTGTGGACTTCGTGGCGTCGGGCTGGCTCAGTAGGCAGGTTTCTCCGGTTCGACCTGCGCCACCCAGGCCAGTACCCCGCCCTCGAGGTGGCGGATGTTCTCCTCCCGCCCTGCGAAGTACGGGCGCAGCGTGGCCAGGGCGGTGGCGGAGCGGGTCCCGGCCTTGCAGTGCAGCACGAGGTCGGCGCCGCGGGTCTCCGCTGGCAGCGCGGCTTCTCGGCGGTCGAGCAGCTCCTGCAGCGGAACGGGCCGTGCGCCCGGTATGCTCACCAGCTCGCGTTCCCAGTCCTCGCGGACATCCACCAGGGTGAAGGCAGCCTCCCCGCGATTCCGGCGCTCGAGCAGGCCCGCCAGCTCGGGGGCGGTCAGCGTCTCGTGCGGGGCGACCGCGGCATCGCCCGGTACGGCGCAGTTGAGGTCAAGGTCGTTCACAGCTGTGACCGGGACCGCGTCTGGGTCCGGGTCCAGACGGAGTTCCCGCCAGGTCATCTCCAGGGCGTCGTGCACCAGGACCCGTCCGACCAGGGGATCCCCGATGCCGGTGATGAGCTTGATGGCCTCGGTGGCCATGATGGAGCCGATCGTGGCCGGAAGCACCCCCACCACCCCGCCCTCAGCGCAGCTGGGCACCTTCCCGGGCGGTGGAGCCTCGGGGTAGAGGTCCCGGTAGGTGGGTCCGTGCCCGGCCCAGAAGACGCTGACCTGCCCCTGGAAGCGCAGGATCGAGCCCCACACGCACGGTCGGCCGGTCAACGTCGCGGCGTCGCTGACCAGGTACCGGGTGGTGAAGTTGTCCGCGCCGTCCAGTACCAGGTCGTACTGGCCCACCAGGTTCACGGCATTGTCCGCGGTGAGTCGGACCGCGTGGGTCCGCACCTCCACCAGGGGGTTGAGCCGGGCCACCGCGTCGGCGGCGGAGTCCGTCTTGGGCCGACCGAGGTCGGCAACCGTGTGGATTACTTGGCGTTGCAGGTTGGAGACCGCCACCACGTCGTCGTCGACGATCGCCAGGGTTCCGACCCCGGCGGCGGCCAGATACTGCAGGGCCGGGGCGCCCAGACCGCCGGCCCCGATGACCAGGACCCGGGCGTTCTTGAGTCGCCGCTGTCCGATGGCCCCGACCTGGGGCAGGGACAGGTGGCGGGCATAGCGCCCGATCTCCTCCAGGGTCAGCTCGGGGCCGGGTTCCACGAGCGGGGGCAGCGAGCTCATCGGCCCTCCCGGACGGGTGCCCAGTCTCCGCGCGGCACGTCCTCCGGGTCGTCGGTGTCGACCAATCCGGTCATGGGTGAGGAGGCCACGGCGTGGCGGCGCGCGGGGATGCGACCGGCACCAGCGGCCAGCCGTCCGGCGGCCACGGCGTGGCGCATGGCAGTGGCCATGGCCACGGGATCCTGGGCCCGGGTCACCGCGCTGGCCAGCAGCACGGCGTCGCAGCCCAGTTCCATGGCCAGGGCGGCCTCGGAGGCGGTGCCGATGCCCGCGTCGAGGACCACGGGCACGTCGGCGCGGGAGGTGATGAGCTCGATGTTGTGCGGGTTGAGGATGCCGAGCCCGGTGCCGATGGGTGCGCCCAAGGGCATGACGGCGGCGGCGCCGAGGTCCTCTAGGCGGTGGGCGACGGCCGGGTCGTCGGAGGTGTAGGCGAAGACCTTGAAGCCGCGGGCCACCAGCTGCTCGGTGGCGTCCAGCAGTTCGACGACGTCGGGCAGCAGCGTGTCCTCGTCGGCGATGACTTCGAGTTTGACCCAGTCGGTCTCCAGCGCCTCCCGGCCCAATTCGGCGGTCAATAGGGCGTCGCGGGCGGTGTAGCACCCGGCGGTGTTGGGCAGGATCCGGATGCCGTTGCGCTCGAGCAGGGAGAACAGCGTGTCCCCCTGGCCGGGCGCGTAGCGGCGCAGGGCCACGGTGGTCAACTCGGTCCCGGAGGCGAGAAGGGCCTGCTCCAGGGTGTGCAGGGAGCTCAGACCCCCGGTGCCCATGATCAGTCGGGAGGAGAACTCCGCACCGTCGAGGAGCAGCGGGTCCGGGTGCGGCGTGGTCATGTTTCAGCCTCCTTGGACGGCGGTGATGATCTCGATGCTCTGGCCCTCGACGACGGGCGTGCGGTACCAGCGGCTGCGAGGGAGGACGATGGCGTCCACGGCCACGGCCATGCCCAGGCGGCCCCCGTCCAGCGGGCGGCCGTCGGGGCCCAGGGGCCGGCTGATGGCCTCGGCGACGAGGTCGACGATGGTCGTGTCCTCGGGCACGGCATGCGGGGTGCCGTTGAGGGTGATGGCGGTCATCAGGTCCTCCTGTTCTCGGGGGCGGAAGCTTGGGCGGCGACCGTGCGCCGAGCGAGGCCCGAGGGGTCGAAGCGGTGGGGGTCGGTAGTGGTCAGGTGCGCGGCGTCGGCGTCCGGATCGGTCCCCGCCTGATCGGTGACCAGCTGGGCGGCAAGGCGAGCGGCCAGTGGGGTGAGCAGCACCCCGTGGCGGAAATGACCGGTGGAGACCACCAGGCCGGGCACGGGTTCGCCGTCGGGCGTGCGGATGCGGCCGAGGTAGGGCGCGTCGTCGGGGGTACCGGGGCGGGCGCGGGCCATGACCTCCCTGAGCTCCAGGTCGGCAACGCCCGGCACGAGGGCCTGGGCGTCGCGCAACAGGCGAAACACCCCGCCGGCGCTGACGCCACCCAGGTCGTCCTCGCGAGACGTGGCACCGATCACGATCGTGCCGTCGACGCGCGGCACGAGGTAGACCGGCACCCCGTGGACCAGGCCACGAACGGTGCGCTCGATCAGTCGCTGCGGGCCAGCGGGGAGCCGGGCGCGAAGGATGTCTCCATGTACCGGACGAAGCGGCAACCGACAGGTGTCAGGCAGGCCATCCAGTGCACCGGTACCCATACCCAGGGCCAGGATCGTCTCGTCAGCAACCACATCCTGACCGTCCGTCAGTACGACACCGGTGACCACGCCCTGCCCGTCCCACAACAGTGCCCTGGCCTGCACGCGGAGAAGGCGCACTGGCCCACCATCCACGTCACCGGCGAGGAGCACCCCGGTCACGTCTCGCTCGACCAGGGCCGCCAGCAACCCGGTCACCAGTCGGCGCGGGTCGATCTGGTGGTCGGTGGGGATGCGGAACGCCGCGGACAGACGCGGGGTCAGGGCCGGTTCCAGGGAACGGGCCGCGCGGAGGGTCAGCGGTTCCACCGCCATGCCATGGCTCAGTTGCAATTGGCGAAGGTCAGCCAGTGCCTGCCGGTCGGAGGAGTCGACTCCGCAGACCAGGGTCTCGGTGGCCCGGTACCCCACGGATGCTCCGGCAGCCTGCTCGACGGAAGCAGCGAAGCCCGGGTATTCGGCAGCCGAAGCGCCCATCAGCGGGTACAAGGACTCCTGCTGGTACTGGACTTCGCTGACCGGAGCCAGCATGCCGGCCGCCGCCCGCGACGCCCCCGCCCCCGGGTCTGGGTCGATCAACGCGACGGAGCGACCGCGGCGGCGCAACTCCCAAGCGGTGGCCAAGCCAACCAGCCCGGCGCCCACGACGGCGACGTCGACCGCTCTAGTCCCGACACCAGGATGCACAGAATTCACCGGCACGTCCTTTCCTCCGGCGGCATGACCCGCATCAGGTGTGGCGGTCGGCGCTCAAGCCTTCTCAGCCCCCGAGGGGCTCCCGCAGAACCCGCTGACTATCACCAGCGTGTGACCCACCATACCCCCGCGTTCCCCGTACCAGCAGACCGCAACTCGCGCCGTGCCCGCGCCGAAAGGCTCGCCGACGCCCGGCTCTACCTATGCACCGACGCCCGCCAGCAACAGGGTGACCTCGAGGATGTCCTGAAGGCCGCGTTCGCCGGTGGGGTCGACATCATCCAGTTGCGGGACAAGACCTTGGACACCGATGCGGAGATCTCCGCACTGCACCTGCTGGCCGACGTGGCGGGCGAAAACGAGAAACTGTTCGCGGTCAACGACCGGGCCGACGTGGCGGCCCCACGTCGGCGCGGACATCTTCCACATCGGCCAGCACGATCTCTCCCCCGCCCAGGCACGGTCCTTACTCGGCTCCGAGGTGCTGATCGGACGTTCCACCCATGATCTCGATCAGGCCCGTGCGGCAGTCGAGGATCCCGAGGTCGATTACTGGCTCATCACAAATAGGGGTGTAGATGGTTCCCCCGGGGGTGGCGGCGCGTCGATGTCTGGGTAGAGGTCGAGGCCTTCCGATGATGGAAGTTCTCACACTGCCCATCGGGAAGACCTCGACGTGCCTAACGCTACCTTCGACGACTGTGACCTGACCAAGTTCTGCCGCCTCGACGAGCTCGGCCTCGTAGCCGTCGGCCAACGCCTGGAACCCGGGCGGGCCGTGCTGGCCTGCCGGGTGGTGGAGCCAGATGACTGGTGCCATCGCTGCGGATCCCAAGGAACTCCACGCGGCACTGTGATCCGGCAGCTGGCGCACGAACCGGTGGGCTGGCGGCCCACCACCCTGCAGATAACCGTGCGCCGCTACCGGTGCGAGGACTGCGCCCATGTCTGGCGCCAAGACACCACGAAGGCGGCCGAGCCCATGGCCAAACTCTCACGCCGTGCACTGCGGTGGGCGCTTGAAGCGCTCGTGCTGCAGCACCTGACCATCGCCCGGGTCGCCGAGTCCCTGGCTGTGCGGTGGAACACCGCCAACGACGCCGTGCTGGCCGAGGGTCAACGCCTGCTGATCAACGACCCCACCCGGTTCGACGGAGTCACGGCGATCGGCGTGGACGAGCACGTCTGGAGGCACACCCGGCGCGGAGACAAATACGTCACCGTGATCATCGACCTCACCCCGCTGCGCGCCGGGACCGGCCCGGCCCGGCTGCTGGACATGGTGGAAGGCCGGTCGAAGAAGGTGTTCAAGACCTGGCTGGCCGAACGAGACCAGGACTGGCAGGACGGCATCGACGTCGTGGCCATGGACGGGTTCACCGGCTTCAAGACCGCCGCCGAGGATGAGGTCCCGAGGCGGTGGCGGTCATGGATCCCTTCCACGTAGTCCGGCTGGCCGGAGATGCCGTCGAGCGTTGCCGGCGCCGGGTCCAGCAACAGGTCCACGGCCACCGGGGACGGAAGACTGACCCGCTCTACAAGGCCCGCCGCACATTGCTCACTGATGCGGACCTACTCACGGACAGGCAGTACTCCCGGATTCAGGCTGTCTTCGAGGCCGATGAGCACGTGGAGGTTGAGGCGACGTGGGCGTTCTACCAGCACATGGTCGCCGCTTACCGGCAACCGGACAGAGCCAAGGGCAAGACAATGATGCAGACACTGATCACCAAGCTGGGCAGGGCGGTGCCGACCAAGCTCACCGAGCTGATTGTGCTGGTTCGGACGTTGAAGAAGCGGTCGGCGGACATCTTGGCCTACTTCGATCGGCCCGGCACCTCGAACGGCCCCACGGAGGCCATCAACGGCCGGCTCGAGCACCTCCGCGGCTCCGCCCTCGGGTTCCGAAACCTCGCCAACTATGTGGCCAGGTCCCTGCTGGAATCCGGCGGATTCAGGCCACGTCTACACCCTCGTTTGTGATGAGCCCGATTACTTCTGCACCGGACCGCTGTGGGAGACCCCCACCAAGCCTGGCCGTTCCGCCACCGGCCCGGGTTTTGTCCGGGATGTTTCCGGGCTCATGGCGGGATCGGCGGCGGCGGGCACCCCGTGGTTCGCCATCGGTGGCATCGACGTCGACCGGCTGCCCGAGGTCCTCAATGCCGGGGCGAGCCGCATCGTCGTCGTCCGCGCCATCACCAAGGCCCCCGATCCCGGCGTCGCGGCCCGGCAACTGCGCGGACTGATCCGCGACTGAGCCCTGGACGACGTGGTCGACGAAGTCGTCCAGGTCGTTCGGTAGCCACGGTGGCATGAGGTTGAACCCGTCAGCGGCACCGCAACGGAACCACTCCTCGATCTGGTCGGCGATGTGCTCGGGGGTGCCGACCATGGTGCAGTGCCCTCCGCCGGCCGCGAGACGGCCCAGCAGCTGCCGCACCGTGGGCGCCTCGACCTCCACGATCCGCAGGATCGTCGCGTAGCGGCCCTGTGGACCGCTGAACCGCTCGAGCGGGGGCAGTTCGGGGACCGGGGCGTCCAGTTGCCAACCGGTGCAGTCCTGCCCGATGAAGGTGCCAGCTGGGCCAGGGGCTGCTTCGCGGGCAGCAGTGCGTCCGCCCGGGACTGCTTCGCCACGGCCTCCGCCTCCGTGGAGCCGACATAGGTCGCGAGTCCGGGCATCACCGCCACCGATGCTGGGTCCCGTCCGGCTGAGCCGATGCGCTTCTTCAGGTCCGCATAGTCACTCTGGGCGGCGGGCAGGTCGTAGGCGACGGCATAGATGCCTTCGGCGTACCGGGCGGCCAGTTCGCGCCCCGGCCCGGAGGCTCCGGCATGGAACAGCACCGGGCGGCCCTGGGATGATCGCGGCACGGTCAGTGGGCCCGACACCCGGAAGTGCTCCCCGGCGTGGTCGATCGGCCGGACCAGGGCTGGGTCTGCGTACATGCCATCTGGTTCCAGGACCAGTGCCTCATCGTCCCAGGAGTCCCACAGCCGTAGCGCCACCTCGATGAACTCGGCGGCCCGCTCGTACCGCTGGCCGTGGCCGGGTAGCGCCTCCATTCCGTGATTGCGGGCCTCGGCGTCGAACATGGACGTGACCACGTCCCAGCCCACCCGGCCGCCGCTGATGTGATCCAGTGACGCCAGCATCCGGGCCGCGAGGAACGGCTCGGAGAACGTGGTCGAGACGGTGCTGACCAGCCCCACGTGCGACGTGGCGCGGGCCATGGCCGTCATGCCGGTCCTCCACTCAATCCATGACCAGTCCGCCGTCGACCACCAGGTTCTGCCCGGTGACCGACCGGGCCCAGGGGCAGGCGAAGAACAGGACGGTGTCGGCGAACTCCTCCGGGGTGATGACCCGACCCAGGGGCGTGCCGGCGGCGATCGCCTCGAAGACCTCCTCGGGAGTGGCCGCGCTGGCGTCAGTGGTGCGTAACAGGCCCCCGGAGACCATGTTCACCGTGATGCCGTGCCGTCCCAGGTCCTTGGCCGTCGTGCGGGTGAGCGACAGCAGGGCCGCCTTCGCCGCTGTGTAGTCGTGGTAAGGCACCACGGGGTTCTGGAACAGGTTGGTGCCGACGTTGATGATCCGCCCGAAGCCCTTCTCCCGCAGGTACGGAAGGGCCGCCTGGATCGTGTTGAGCGCCCCCCGGACGCTGCCGGCGAACTGAGCGGCGAAGTCCTCCCAACCGATCTCCGTCACCCCCGGGCGGGCGTCGCCGTTGAAAGAGAAACCCATCAACGCACTGTTCACCACGGTCGTGACCGGGGCCCCGAAGTGCTCCCGTCCCGTAGCCAGCAAGGCGGCTACTTGCCCCGGGTCGGTGACATCGGCGGGCAGGGCCACGGCCCGGTCCGAACCGAACCGGGAGGCCAGCTCCTCAGCGGCCTGCCGGCTGGTGTGGTAGTTGACGAGAACCCGCGCCCCCTGACCGGCGAAGGCCTCGACGATGCTGCGGCCCAGGCCGCGACCCCCTCCGGTCACCAGGACAATCTGCTCTGCGATCTGCACGGACGCTCCTCAAGGCCGAGGCGAAGGAGCGCAGGCCCGGAGACAACGCCAACCGGGCGGACATCCCTTCGCCAGTACGAACTGGATCAGGTTCAACGGGTCTCATCTCAGCTGGTCGCCAGGTGGGCACCAGCACCCCGTGTCACTGGCCCCGAGCATAGCCGACCCCTTCTCAGCGGTAGGTCGTGGTGTCAGATCAGGAGCACATCACACCAGGGGCCAAGCCAGCGCGCAACATGTTCGCGATCACCCGAGCCAGACAGGTCGAGAGAACCACGAACTGACGAAAACTGCCGGACCCACACACCGTTTATCGGGCAGTCCCAGTAGTAGGGTCGGTTCGACCGAATAGATCAGCAGGCTGCCGTTCCCGGTGGGGCGGCGGCCCTGAGAAGGAGGACAGATGAAGGCTTTGACATGGCAGGGAAAGCGTTCGGTGAGCGTCGAGGAGGTTCCGGATCCCCGCATCCAGCAACCCACGGACGCGATCGTGCGGATCACCTCGACCGCCATCTGCGGGTCGGACCTTCACTTGTACGAGGTGCTCACCCCGTTCATGGACAAGGGCGACATCATCGGCCACGAGCCCATGGGGATCGTGGAGGAGGTCGGCTCCGCCGTCACCCAGATCAAGGCCGGGGACCGCGTGGTGATTCCCTTCAACGTCTCCTGCGGCCACTGCTTCATGTGCAAGCAGGGCCTGCAGTCCCAATGCGAAACGACCCAGGTTCGGGAGTACAACAGCGGTGCAGTCTTCCTGGGCTATTCCCGCCTCTACGGCTCGGTGCCCGGCGGGCAGGCCGAGTACCTGCGCGTCCCGCACGCGGACTACGGGCCCATCAAGGTCCCGAACACCGGTGAGGACGAGCGCTACCTGTACCTCTCCGACGTGGTACCCACCGCCTGGCAGGCCGTGCAGTACGCCGCGCCCCCGCAGGGCGGCTCTCTGGCCGTGCTGGGCCTGGGCCCGATCGGCCAGATGTCCGCCCGGATCGGCCGCCACCTGGGCTACCGGGTACTCGCGGTGGACCCGGTCGCCGAGCGGCGGGCCATGGCCGAGCGCCACGGCATCGAGACCTTGGACTCCTCCGGCGAGGTGGCCGAGCAGCTGAAGGACCTCACCGACGGCCGCGGCCCGGACTCCATGGTGGACGCGGTCGGGATGGAGGCCCACGGCTCTCCCGTGGCCGGGGTAGCCCACCAGGCCGTAGGGCTGCTGCCGTCCCCGCTGGGCCGCAAGGCGATGGAGACGGCCGGGGTGGACAAGCTCGATGCCCTTTACACCGCCATCGAGGCCGTCCGGCGCGGCGGGACGATCTCGATCAGCGGCGTATACGGCGGCATGAAGGACCCCCTGCCGATGCTCACGATGTTCGACAAGCAGATCCAGTTGCGCATGGGCCAGTGCAACGTGAAACGGTGGATCGACGACCTCCTTCCGCTGGTCGATGACCCCTCGGATCCGCTCGGCGTCCTGGACCTCAAGACGCACACCGCGTCGTTGGACGAAGCCCCGGAGATGTACGAGAAGTTCCAGAAGAAGCAAGACGGCTGTATCAAGGCCGTCCTCAAGCCATAGTCGTGGACCCGAACGGGAGCCCGACCCCTGCGGGGCCGGGCTCCGGCGCGTCATGGACCAACGCACTCACTGGGACACAGCCGCAAGCCGCCACAACCTCATTGAACAGTATGGGGATTAGCCCAGCCGCTCCCACGACTCAATGTCGCCCGGAACGACCTCGAACAACGGGTGGACCTGCGGCACGCTGATGCCGACCAGGCCTTCCAGCCGTTCCGGGGTCCGCTGGCCGATCTTGGCCAGGAGGTGCTTCCACTCGTAGGCGACCTGGCCTTCCGTCACCGGGATCTGGGCGACCGGGAGTCGGGGGACACCAGAGAAGGTTCCGTCCACCGGGAGGTCCCGGCCGGCGTCGTGCGCCAGTCCCGACGCCGGATGGCCGGGTCGGTCGATCCGGGTCACGTCGAAGTTGTAGCCGCGTTCGGCGGCCTCCTCCGCTGTGACGAGGAGGAAGGCACCGACTGCGGCGGCGGGGTCCGGGTGCGAACGGAACCGCACGAGCTGCGGATGCGAACGGTATCCCTTGGTGCGACCGGCCAGCACGGCCTGGGCCAGCAGTGCCTCGCGCCATCCACCGGTGAGTCCTTGGCGGTCCAGGTAACGGGGATGGAGACTCCACAGTCGCATGCCCCCATCATCCCGCAGCCAACCGTTCTCACCGGACCGAACCCGCCTGACCGCACGAACGCGCACCGATACGTGACGTCGAGCCATGTCACCCGGCCGATCCAGCCTTTTATCTCGATGATCGAAATGGTTAGGGCGTGTCTCCCTTATGTGCGTAGCCAGGTGAGGATGGCGCAAAGGGTGAGGGCGGCGCGGTAGGTGATCGCGAGCTTGTCGTAGCGGGTGGCCAGTCCGCGCCACTGTTTGGCCAGGGCGAAGTAGCGTTCCACGACGTTGCGGCCGCGATAGGCCTGTGCGTCGAAGGCCGGTGGGCGTCCTCCGCGGCTCCCGCGCCTGGCGCGGGCAGCGATCTGGTCGCGCTTCTCGGGGATCACCGCGGAGATTCTTCGTCGTCGCAGGTCGGTGCGGATCACCCCGGTGGCGTAGGCCCGGTCCGCGATCACCGCCTCGGGACGGGATCGTGCTCGTCCGCCACCGGTCCGCGGGACGTGGATTTCGGCCAGCACCTGGGCGAGCATTGCCCCGTCGTTGCGCTGGCCACCGGTGATGACCGCGGCCAGCGGCCGGCCCCGCCCGTCGACCACTTGGTGGATCTTGGTGGTCAGTCCGCCGCGGGAGCGGCCGATGCCGTGGCCGGGCGGTTCAACCTCGGTCAGTGGCAGTTTCTTGTGATTCGCCCCGGCCCCCTGTGTCCTGGTCCGGGCGGGTGGTGTTCGTGGCGTGCTGGTGGGCACGGGCGATGGTGGCATCGACCGAGACCGACCAGTCGATCATCTCTGCCGCGTCGGCCTCGGCCAGCACGTGGGTCAGGACCCGGTCCCAGGTGCCGTCCGCGGCGTAGCGGCGGTGCCGCTTCCACACCGTCTGCCAGGGGCCGAACTGCTCCCGGGGCAGGTCCCGCCACGGGATCCCGGTCCGGTACCGGTAGGCGATGCCCTCCACCACCCGGCGGTGATCACCGAACGGGTGGCCCCGCCGGCCCTGGTTCGAGGGCAGCAACGGCTCGATCCGCTCCCACTGCTCGTCCGTGAATACCTGATACCGCGACCCCGTTGACCTCACCCGACCAGACTGCCGCGAGCCTCACCACAGATAAGGGAGACACGCCCTAGCTCGAATCACATGCACGAGGACTGACCTGCCACCCGAGGAGAGACCCATGGATGCCACTGCCCCACGGACCACCGGACTTGCGATTCCGTTGCTGGTGCTCGTCAGCGGGATCGTCGCCACCGCCGGGGCGTTCCTCGGCAGCGGGGTACTCGGCGGCACGCCGATCGCCGAGGCGGCCGGTGGGTGGCTGAATGAGGACTCCACGCCGCTGGCGCCGGCCTCCGGCGCCTTCCGGATCTGGTCCGTGATCTACCTGGGGCTGCTCGCCTACTCCGTCTGGCAGTTACTGCCCGCCCAGCGCCGGTCCGATCGGCAGCGGCTGCTGCGGCCGTGGGCCGTGGCCGCGATGCTGCTCAACGCCGCGTGGATCTGGGTAGTGCAGTTCGGCTGGCTGAACCTGAGCCTGGTGGTGATCGTGGCGTTGCTCGCCATGCTCGGCCGCATCCTGATGCTGCTTGTCCGTACCGCGTCGGAGGGCAGGGCTGATGCCCTGATCACGGACGGGACCTTCGGCCTGTACCTGGGCTGGGTCACCATCGCCACCGTGGCGAACACTTCCGCCGTGCTGGGTGCCGCCGGCTTCGACGGCTTCGGGCTGCCGGTCACGGTGCTGTCCTCGGTGGTGCTGGCCGTCGCCGCGATCATCGGGGTGGCCACCGCCTGGCGCAGCGGCGGGAAGATCGCACCCGCCCTGGCTCTGACCTGGGGACTCGCCTGGATCACCGTGGGCCGCCTGGACGGCGGGCTGGAATCGACCGGCACCGCGGTGGCAGCGGGAGTCGCGGCGGCCGTGGTGCTGATTGCGGCTGTGGTGTTCCGGGTGGCGGCGGAGCGGCGGGCGGAGCCAGCCGAACGGGCCGGCCGGCGTCGTCATGGCGGTTGAGGTGCGGGTCTGAAGGCCCCCGGCTGAACCGGCGCCGGAACCTGCCGCACGGCTGCGTGGTACACCCGGCCGGGTCCGGCCCTACGATCGAGGACCACCCTCGGAGGGAGCCCGTCATGTCCGAACAGTCCGCATCAGCCGGGGCGGCCGGAACGGCCGGTGCACCGGCCCCCACCCACGGCAAGACCCCGAAGAAGGCGGCGCTGGCCGCGTGGATCGGCTCCGCTCTGGAGTACTACGACTTCGCCGTCTATGGCACGGCCGCGGCCCTGGTGCTGAACCACCTGTTCTTCCCGGAGGACGCCTCACCGGGAGTCGCGATTCTGCTATCCATGGGCACCGTGGGGGTGGCCTACGTGGTGCGGCCCCTGGGCGCGCTCGTCATGGGGCCACTCGGGGACCGGATGGGCCGGAAGTTCGTGCTCATGCTGACCCTGTTCATGATGGGCGGGGCCACCTTTGCCGTCGGCTGCCTGCCGACCTACGAGCAGGTCGGGCTCCTGGCACCGGCCCTGCTAGTGCTGTGCCGGGTCATCCAAGGGCTGTCCGCCTCGGGGGAGCAGGCCAGCGCCATCTCGGTGTCCCTGGAGCACGCCGAGGAGAACCATCGTGCCTTCACCACCAGCTGGACGCTGCAAGGCACGCAGTTCGGCACCCTGCTGGCCACGGCCGTGTTCATTCCCTTCACCTCCCTGCTCACCGAGGAACAGTTGTTCTCCTGGGGCTGGCGCGTCCCGTTCTGGCTCTCTGCCGTGGTGGTGGTCGTCGCCTGGCTGATCCGGCGCCGGCTGGAGGAACCGCCGGCCTTCGAGAAGGCCAAGGCGCACCTGCCGGGGGAGAAGCCGGCCACCCCGCTGGGGCTGATGGTCAAGTACCACAAGACGGCCGTGCTCCGGATCGCCTGCGCGGCCATGATCAACACCGTCAACGTGGTGTTCCTGGTCTGGTCGCTCTCCTTCGCCACCTCGGTGGTGGGCCTGGACCGGTCGACCATGCTGCTGGTCGCCGTGGTGGCCAATGCCGTGGCCCTGGCGGCCATCCCATTGGGCGCACTGCTGGCGGACAAGATCGGCCGGAAGCCGGTCTTCATCGCCGGCGTGGTGGGACCCGCGGTGATGATGTCCCCCTATCTGGGGGCCGTCGCGGCGGGGGACTGGACTCTGATCTTCGTCTACGGCGCCATCCTCTCCGGCTGTCTCTACTCGCTCTCGAACGGCATCTGGCCCTCGTTCTACGCCGAGATGTTCCCCACCCGGGTCCGCGTCACCGGCCTGGCCATGGGCACCCAGATCGGCTTCGCCGTCTCCGGTGGCCTCACCCCGGTCCTCGCCTCGGCCGTGGCCGGTGCCCAGGGCACCAACTGGCTCGCCGTCTCCCTCGTGGTCAGCGGTGCCTGCCTGATCTCCGTGGTGGCAGCGCTGACGGCCAAGGAGACCAAGGACAAGACGCTGGCGGGCATCGACGAGTTGCACACCACGCGCACCGAGGCCGCGGATCTGGCCAAGCTGGACCGCACCGCCTCGTAGCCCTGGCTCACGCGCCTCCGTCACATGTGACGTGCTCCAGATCACATCCTTGGTACACTAAACGTCACCCATTCGTGTTAACGGTCAAGCAGCGGCCGCGAACTCTTCGGACGACTCTCGAGGAGGCCTTCGTGCCCATCGCTGTTCCATTGACCACTACCCTGAGCATCCCCTGCCGTGCGATGGGTGCGCTCACTGAACTCACTGAGCCTGCCCGGCCCCTGCGGCCCCGCGGCGGACTGCCCGTGCTCATGGTGTCGTCCAGCCTGCGGGGGATGTGACGATGGGCATCGCCGGCGAGGTCTCCGTCCGCGGGGCGTGGGCCGATACCGCCAGTGTGGACAGGATGATCCAGGCCATGGACGCGGCAAGGGACGCGGGCGGGCCAGCGGATCCGGGCATCTGTGACTGGGGTTGGGTGGCGGTGGGCCATCGCCCGACTGAGACCGGCGAGCAGGCCGGGGCCACGGCCCAGTCGATGCTCGATGAGCGGCTGGGCTGGTGCCTGATGTTCGACGGTCGGCTGGACAACGGACCGGACCTGCGTGTCGACCTGGACGAGTGCTTCCCGTTCCGGTCGGGCTCGGACGCTGAGGTCGTGCTCGCGGCCTACCACCGGTGGGGTGAGCACTTCGTGGACCACCTGCAGGGGGTCTTCGCCCTGGCTCTGGTGGATGCGCCTCGCGAGAAGGTGCTGCTGGCCCGGGACCGGCAGGGGACCCGGCTGCTGTACCTGAGCACCGGGGCCGGACGCCTGCGTTTCGCCTCCACGTTGCCCGGCCTGCTGGCCGCCGACGGTATCGACACCTCGGCCGACCATGCTGCGCTCAAGCATGATCTGGACCACCGCAGCATGGTTCCGGCCCCGCGGACGATCCTCTCCGGTGTCACGTTGTTGCCGGCCGCCACCCTCCGCGTGCTCGAAGCCCGCGGCCGCGCACGGGACCGGGGCTTCCACGACGATGAGGCCGTGCCGCGGCTCGGAGGCGTCGGAAGAGTCTGAGCCGGCACCGCCGGACGAGGAAGGCCTGTCGCTATTCAGCGGCTCCGGAGAGTCCACCCCAGTCGGCGACGACGGCCGGGCTGTCCTTCGCGGACGCCTGCCGCGGTCCTGGTCAGTCGCTCTTGGAGACCAATTGCATGGCCTCGGTCTCGCCTTCGCGCCACAGGCTCACGCCACGTGCCTCGGGAAGGCTGGAGGCACGGAAGACGGGGTTGAGTCCCAGGGCCCGTTGCCGTTCGTAGTCCTTGAGCATCTTCACGGCCAATCCGCCCAGCGGGATGATCGCGATCAGGTTGATGGTGGCCATGAATCCCATGAAGAGGTCTGCCACGTTCCAGATCAGGGCGACCGAACCCAAGGCGCCGCCGAAGACGCACAGCACCACCAGGAGGCGGTAGGCGAGGATCCAGGGTCGAGCACGTTCGCCCGCCAGGTACTCGATATTGGACTGGCCGTAGAAGTAGTTGCCGAGGATCGACGACCAGGCCAGGAAGAAGATCACCACCGTCAGGAACGGGCCGACCCAACCCCCCAGTTGGGCTTCCAGTGCCGATTGGGTGAGGGACACACCTTCCACATTCTCGGACCCGAAGCTCGGGTTCGACAGCAGGATGATGAAGGCGGTGGCCGAGCAGACGATGATCGTGTCGAAGTACACGCCCAGTGACTGGGTCAGACCCTGCTTCACCGGGTGGGATACCGCTGCCGTGGCCGCCGCGTTGGGTACCGAACCCATGCCGGCCTCATTCGAGAAGAGGCCGCGGCGCATGCCCTGCATCAGGGCGGCGCCGAAGGCAGCGCCCGTGACCTGTTCGAATCCCAGGGCATGGCCGACGATGAGGGCGATCATGGCGGGGACCTCGGTGATGTTGATCAGCACCACGATCAGGGCGATCACGATGTAGCTCACCGCCATGACCGGCACGATCACTTTGGTCACCGAGGAGAGCCGACGGATGCCGCCGAAGATGACAGCGGCGGTCAACACGGCGACGACTGCTCCGGTCACCACGGCGACCGTGGTGGATTCGCCCACGTTGGCCTGCACGGAGTCACTGATGGAGTTCGACTGGACGGCATTGAAGACGAAACCGTAGGTGACGGTGATGATGACGGCGAACAACGTGGCCAGCCAGGGCTGACGCAATGCGTAGCGGATGTAGTACGCCGGCCCACCGACGAAGCCGTCCTTGCCGCGCACCTTGTAGAGCTGGGCCAGGGACGATTCCACGAAGGCGGTGGCCCCGCCCATCACGGCCAGGAGCCACATCCAGAACACGGCACCGGGGCCGCCGACGCTGATCGCCAACGCGACGCCGGCGATATTGCCGGTTCCGACCCGGGAGGCCGCGGACACCGTGAATGCACGGAAGGCCGAGACACCCTGCTCAGCATCGTCTCCACCAGGCCGTTCCACGACCGAACGGAACATCTCCGGAAGAAAGCGGATCTGGACGGCGAAGGTCCGGATGGAGAAGTAGATGCCGGCGATGACCAGAAGCGCGATGACCAGATACCAGTAGCGGTCATTGAACCAGAGGACGTGGCCGGCGAGGGTGTCCAGGAAGTTCTGCATGGGTCATGGTAGTCACAGCAGAGCGCCCTGGACCGAGGCGACTCGGGGCAACGGGCCTCGTCAGGGGTCAGCGGGGTGCCTCGGCGCAGTGCCCGGCCTAGACCGTCCGTGCCATGATCGAAGGACACGTGCCCGGCGGTGGGACCGCCGGCCCGTGCCGATAGAGGACCTCCAGCCCTGAAGGAGCCGCGCCCATGGCCCAGGACCCGATGCAACACACCGGCCACGAGACCACCCAGGACGTCGTCGTCGAGCTGCAGGACGCCATCCTCACCATCACGCTCAACCGCCCCGCGAAGAAGAACGCGCTGACGGACCCCATGTACGGCCTGCTCGCCAACGCTATCGAACGAGCGGAGTCAGACCCGGACGTCCGGGTGGTCCTGCTCCGCGCGGAGGGCGACCTCTTCAGTGCCGGCAATGACATCGCAGACTTCAGCCGCCTGGCCGAGCAGATCGCCGGCGCCTCTGCCGACCAGACAGCCCCCGAGCCCTCCGGGGCCGCCACGACCGAGTCGACTGAGCCCACCGAGCCGGGCGGGCCGGCGTCGGCCATCACCGGACAGATGAACGTGTGGCGGTTCCTGCACGCGTTGGCGGCCTGCACCACGCCGATCGTCGCCGCGGTGCAGGGCAAGGCCGTGGGCGTGGGGACCACCATGCTGCTGCACGCGGACTACGTGGTGCTGGCGGAGGGGGCCCAACTGATCACCCCTTTCGTGGACTTGGCGCTCGTGCCGGAGGCCGCGTCCACCCTGCTGTTGCCCCAGCGCATCGGCCACGTGCGGGCCTTCGCGATGTTCGCGCTCGCCGAGCCGTTGGCCGCCGAGGACGCCGTGGCCACCGGCCTGGCGAACCGGGTGGTCCCGGCAGAGTCGTTGCAGGACACGGCGCGGCAGGTTGCCGAAGCGCTCGCCGCCAAGCCGGCGGGCTCGCTCACCGCCACCAAGCGCCTCATGCGGGACGCGGCGGCGCTGACGCGGGTGATGGACCGCGAGGTCGCCGAGTTCACCGACCGCCTGGCCGGTCCGGAGGCCCGCGAGGCCTTCGCTGCCTTCGCAGAGCGGCGCTCCCCGGACTTCTCGCCCTTCTCCTGACTCGCCTGACATCCAAACTGGAGGCCACCCCATGACCGAGAACACCGCCCGACCCGACTCCGAACGGTCCCTGGCCGGCCGCACCCTGCTGATATCCGGCGGCAGCCGGGGCATCGGCCTGGCCATCGCCCTGCGGGCCGCCCGGGACGGGGCGAACGTGGCCCTGCTGGCCAAGACCGCCGAGCCGCACCCGAAGCTCGAGGGCACCGTCCACACGGCAGCGGCCGCCATCGAAGAGGCTGGCGGGCGCGCCCTGGCCATTGTCGGGGATGTGCGCGACGACGGCTCGGTCGCCGACGCGGTGGCGCAGACGGCAGAGCGCTTCGGCGGGATTGACGTGGTGGTCAACAATGCCAGCGCCATTGACCTGTCCGGCACCGCCGAGCTGCCGATGAAGAAGTACGACCTGATGCAGGACATCAACACCCGGGGCTCGTTCCTGCTGGCCAAGACGGCGCTGCCCTGGCTGACAAAGTCCCGGGCCGCGCACATCCTGACGTTGAGCCCGCCGTTGAACCTCAACCCCCAGTGGGCGGGGCGGCACCTGGGCTACACGATCGCCAAATATGGGATGTCCCTGGTGACCCTCGGGCTGGCCGAAGAGTTGCGCGGGCAGGCTATCGCCGCGAACAGCCTATGGCCCCGGACCACTATCGCCACGGCCGCCGTGCGCAACCTGCTCGGCGGTGAAGAGATGGCCGCCCGGTCCCGCACCCCGGAGATCATGGCCGATGCCGCCTGGGAGATCCTCACGCGGGATCCGGTGGAGTGCTCCGGGAACTTCTTCCTGGATGACGAGGTGCTCGCCGAGGCCGGGATCATCGATCTCTCGGTCTACGGTGGCCCGGCGGAGACCCTGGAGCGGGACCTCTTCCTGGACGGCTGAGTGCCGGTCAGAACAGTCCGGCGATCGAGCCGATGATCCAGAAGACCACGAAGACGAGGACCAGTACCAGCAGGGCCACCAGCCAGACCTTGTTCATGACCCCCGCGCCACGCCGGTCCACGTCGAGCTCGTTGTTGGTGGGCTCGGGGCTGGCGCCCTCGGCGGGCGGGGTATCGCCGTCGATGCTGTGACCCGACGTCTCACGGGTGGCTTCGGCTGCGTTCTCGGGATTGCCCGGGGTCTCTTCGGGACCGGTTTCGGGATTGGTGTTGGCCACGGCTACCTGCCTCCTGCGGTCGGTTGCTCCGGGCGTGCGTAGGCACAGGCTAACAAGACCTCCGGCCCGCAGAGAGGGTGGATCTGCGGCGCCTTGAGGATGGTTACCACCGGGCGAGCAACTGGGCGCCCTCCGTGAAGACTCCCATGAGCGCCGCCACCATGCCGGTCACGGCCACCAGTGAGACCACCACGGCCACGGCCCACTCGCGCCGCGACCCGGTGGGTCCGAGGAGCGGTAGTTTCATCCGGCCGCCAGTACTCCACAGCACGCGGGTCAACGGCGTCCTCGGCAGGGTGCGTGGCGGCCGCAGCTTCAGGGGCCAGAACGGGTTGCATCCGCCGTCGGTCAGCATGTCTCCGGCGATATGGACCGCGACCCCCAGTGCCACCGCGAGGACGAACCAGAAACCCTGCTCCCCAGACCCGAGCGCCACCAGCGCGCCCAGCGGCACGGCGAGCAGCCAAGGCACCTTCCGTGCCCGGTCCGGCATGAACTTCAGGGCTTTCACCGCGAAGGAGGCCAGTAGTACGGTCCCGAGGCCGGCGCCAACCTGCACGGTGCCAGTGATGGTGGGCATGGCCAGCAGGGACAGCAGCCAGGCGATCAGGGTGAAGACGGCGAGGCCGAGCAGGGAGTGGGTGCCGTTGCGGTGACCGCCGGCCACCTTCCCGAGCAGGATGCACAGCCATTCGGAGACTGGTGGCAACGAGTGCGCGATCGAGGCGTGGCGATGGTCGGCATCCGGTAGCAGGGCAGCACCGGCGGTCACGATGGCGCCGGCCAGGATGCCGAGGTTCGTGATCCCCGGGAGCAGTCCGAAGCCTAGCGGGATTGTCTCAGGCACTACCAGCGCGGATTCCGGTCCGAAGAGCCCGACGCCGGCCAGCGGGCCGAGCGGGATCGCATAGTCTGCGGCGAGCAGCACCCAACCCGCCACCCCGGTGGCGGCATGGTGCGGTCCCATCATGGGCGTGAGTCCCCTTCCGGCAGACATGGAGGGGCCGCCGCGAAGGCTCCCCGGATGGTCAGCTATCCATCAGACCACAGCCCACGGACAGGCGAAGCATAGGCATACAAGGAGGCTATTGACGGCCGTCGAGTGGGTTGGTCGGCCACGTGACGTCGATCCGGAAGCTGACGGAGAGGAGCATGGGAGACTAGCGACCATGGCGGGCCACGAGACGACGACACTGCTGACCGAGGCACTCCAGATCCTCAAGGACACCGACGCTGATGACAGCAGGGTCAAAGCGCGGGGACGCCGCGCCCATGCCCGCGTCCTGGCCATGATCAACTTCGCCGACGAGACGGCACGGCTCAGACGCGAGCAGCGCATTGCCAACCTGCTGATGCTGGCCCGGATGAGCCACGATGACTCGGAGTGGGCTCTCGACGAGGCACGCAGCATGCTGCACGAGGAGAAGCTCTAGCCGACTGCCACGGCCGGTTGCCCGGTCGGGCCGAGCCGGTCACACGTATCAGGCGGGTTTGGTGGCCTTGCCGTCGAGCCAGAGCACGTCCGTCTCGTCCCGGTGCGAGCCGGCGGTTCCCACGTGCTTGGCATCGATCTGCGGGCCCTTCTTGATGACGTGGACCGGGCCATACCGTGTCCGCGGCCGAGCCCGTAGTCGGTCTTGAGCCAGTCGAGGATCTCGCCGGCCCTCACCGAGGCGTCGTTGTAACCACGGCTCTGCGCGATTTCGAGCAGTTGGCGCGGGGTGAGACCGGTTTTCTCCTCGATGGTGTCGAGGTAGGCCTGGAAGGACATGGAGGCTCCTGTGGTCGGTGTCCGCGGCCGGGTGGGCACCATTGTCTGCCATGCCGAAGCAGACGGCTACATCTTCGAGCCTATTCGGCTATGGGGAGGGTCGGGGGAAGCTGTCGCTGGGCAATGAATTCCGCCCTGACATTCATGAGGCGTTGGCCGTCTCTGATGGCCCAGAAGTACCATCCGTTGGTTGCGCGCTTTCGCAAGCTCTTGGCCGCGGCTGAGGGTGATGCGTAAGTCTTGCCTTGCACCTCTAATTTTCCGCCATCGAGGACCGTGGCTGTGGAGCCCGGGAAATCTCTGTGGGTGGAATGCAGGGTTTCGCCGACGGATAGCACTCCTGCGTCAATGAGGTGTCTTAGGTCGATACCCTCCACTGACTTGGCTTGTGGATCAACCACTGTCCCCTGATGCCCGTAGGGGGTGGGCCAGACCTGCAGCAACGTTCCAATGAGTTCGTCGGTCCGCCGGTCGATGAGTGTCTCATCCCATCCGCTGTTCTCCGTCTCGCTGAGGATGCGGCCCGTAAGCGTCAGGGTGTTGTGTTGCAGAAGCGCTTTGCGTTTGATGTCCCACGCAGCGTTGGAGACCTTGGAGTTGAGAGACTGCGTCAACAACGTGAGATTGCCCAGCCGATGCACTCGAGAAGATCGCGCCTCCACTTCTTCGGGCGTCCCTGCTGGCCAAGACTCTTGCCAAGACTGGGGCAGCACGTGCTCTATGGGCAGTCGATTGCGCTCTACTTGGGGCTGGTGAGTCTCCGACCGATAGAAGTTTTCGGCGGATTCGAGGATCATGCGCATACGCGCACGTGGATAACGCCGATACACAGATTCCGTGGCCAATGCGGAGCGGACTTCCATGTCCCCAGGCCAGTAGGTACTCGTGACATTCAACCGAGTCAGGTGGGTGGTGACCCGATCCACGAGGTCAGCATCGGCAGTGTTTTGGATGCTGCGGATGACCTCAGCGACGATGCGACCAAGATCAGAATTGGACAGGCGAAGAAGCTGCCGCCGGTAGACCCAGCTTTCCGTGCTGCGGATGATCTCTTCGGCTACAGCGGGCGGGATGTTCCTCAGTGGGTCTGTTAGGAACAAGAGGAGCGGCTTCAACAGTTCGACGCCACTGGCCCTCATCCGGTAGACCGCCATTTCAACTGCCGAAAGATGTCCGTCATTCTTGGCAGCTGCCTCGGTCCATGACTCATACATGTCGGCTTGGCGTCGAATCCGTGGAAGCAGATCCTTCATGGAATCACCAGTGTTATTGACGTATCTCTTGAAGGCACTGAACGTATTATGCGGACTGACTTCATCGCCCAACCGAGAAATGAGCCATTGGTTGAGGAACAAGGAGCTCCGGCCGACTTTTTGGCGCCCCACACTGACAGAGGATTCCCAGAACTTGGTCTCGAAGGGCCAGTCTCGCTCATACCCGACTTGGCTCATTCCTAGTGCCCTGATTTTTCAGGCAGGGTCTTGAGGATTTCCTTGGCTTCGGGGGTGAGGGCTGCGGGGATGGTGGCGATGGTCCCGTTGATCTCGACCAGGCCCTCTCGGAGGGGTTGGAGTGTCTTGATGATCCGGCGCAGGCTCATTCCGGTGGCCGTCTGGAGGTGTCGGCCTACGGCCAGGGCGCAGAACACAATGGTCAGGTGGGCCTCGATCGCATCCCGGGTGTGGTGGAAGATCGGGCGGGCCCGCAGGTCGGATTTGGCCATCCGGAATGAGGCCTCGACCTCGAACAGTGAGTGATAGGCAGCCACGACCTCGGCCCCGGAGAGTACCTTCATGCTGGTGTTCGTCACGTAGCCCTTGAGCCCGAAGAGCTGCTCGGCGGCCTTGGCCGCCTCATAGTCCACGGTCAGGGACTTTCGCTGGCCCGTGGTTAGGAACCGGGCCTTGCGCTGGGCCTTGCGTCCGGCGGCGATGTCCTCGGCCCGCTGGACCTGCAACGTGTGGTTGCGCCGGTCGCGGTGTTCGCGGGCCAGCCGGTACTGCCAGACCGCGCGCCGCTGTGAGGACTCGGTGCCCTTCTTTAGCTCAGTGGTGGTCTCGATGACCTGGCCATCGGCGAAGTGGTTGCCCGTCGTGGCGAACGTCTTGGCCAGGTCCATGGGGGCCTTGGCGTTCCTCGAGCCGACGATGTACTGGTATCCGGCCTCCTCCAGGGCCTGGATGTTCGCCCAGGAGAGCATGCCGGCATCAGCCACCACCAGCATGTCCTGCACCTGGTGGCGATCCCGGAAGGCGTCCAACACGGGGATCATGGTCCGGGTCTCGGCCTTGTTGCCCTCGAAGAAGTGCAGCTCCAGCGGGAACCCGTGCCGGTCGACCAGCAGTCCGACGAGGATCTGGGGGTCGATCCGGCGTTCTTTGGAGAACCCTGACTTGCGTAGTTCGTCTTCCTCGTCGGCCTCGAAATACAGGGTCGTCACGTCGTAGAGGCACACGCTGACCGCGCCACCGTCTGCGGCGAACCGGTAGGCCGCCGAGGAGAGCAGGTCCCGCCAGTTGTCAGGAACGCAGCGGGCCAGATGGCGCTTGAGCGTGGCATAGGAAGGCGCGTTCTCCACGTTCAGCTCGGCCAACACCCGCAGAGAGTCCAGCTTCGAGGTTGGTTCGATCACCCGGGCCAGCACCAGTTGCTTGAGGACCTCGTCGTTCACGGCGCCGGTGAATCCGATCCTCTCGTAGGCCTGCTCCAGCACTTCCCACAGCACCCTGGGTCGGGTCCCGTGCAGCACCAGCCCGCCACCGGCATCCACGCCTTTGGCGGGGGCCGTGGTGGTGTCATCGGTGTGCAGGTCGAGGTCGAAAGCCATCTGCCCGGCCTGGATTTTCTCCCGCGCCACCTGTTCCAGCGAGGCCAGGGTCACCTCGTCGTGGGCCGACCCGAGGTGTTCAAGGATCTCCCGCTTGCCGTGGCGCTTCTGCGCGATCTGCACCGCGGTCGCCCCGGAGCTCGTCTTCACCCGCCGGATGTACACCCTCAACAGCCTAGAACCACCCCGGCTAGTGCCCCACCCCGCGACCAAGAACCCCGGAATCACGCGGAACTATGAGCCCAAAGCGACCGAATCACCGAAGAGTGAGCCAAGTCGGGTCATATGCACTTTTGCTGTCCGCGCCTTCGCCTTCGAGGCGTTGGAATACGAAGTTGCGGACCAGATCGGCCGCGGTCAAGGGAGTGCCGCGGGCATTGAGTGTTTCGAAGATCTCTTGGGAGTCCTCGTCCGGGGTCAGATCGATCGAAACCAATTGGAGGCCGCCCTGGAGTACCTCGGCGAGGTGATCGGCACGCAGCGCGAACGCTGGGTCATTGGGCGAGCCAAGCCACTCTTCGGTCACACGTCGAAAGTACCGGTGTGCCCGAGCGATTCGTGATCCGTGGTTCACCAACTCGTCGTAAGACAGCGAAGGGTCTGCATTCATGACTTCGTCAAATGCTGCTCGGTCTTTGTTGAGATGCCTGACTTTGAGCGGGCAGTAGTGCCCCATAGAGACTCTTCTATGTCTGTCAAATGCTGCCGAGGCACGGTTTCGCGGCGGTGAGCGTCCTGTGGACGCGGCGGGCGAGGTAGCGCTTGAGGCATCGACGGGTTTCTCGGTCGGTACGGCCTTCTGCTCGCCGCTTCTCCACGTATTTCCGCGTTTCTGGGTCGTGGGTCATCCTGGTCAGAGCGACCATGTGGAGGGCATGGTTTAGTCTTCTATCTCCGCCTCGGTTCAGTCGGTGCCGGACGGTGTTGCCCGAGGAAGCGGGAATCGGATTGACGCCAGCCAGGGACGCATAGGCGGCCTCGTTGCGGACACGTCCCGGGTGGGACCAGACGGTGAGGCAGGTCGCGGCAGTGACAGGACCGAAGCCGGTTTCCTGCAGCAGGGGTGCGGCCGGGCTGATCTGCACCAGTTCGGCCAGCTGCTTCTCATTGGCTTTGAGCTGATCATCGAGTTCCCGGACGCGTTTGGCCAGCCGGATTGCCTCGGTACGGGCGATGGACAGGGAGAGCTCTTCCTCGCGGGCCCGCCACCGGGACACATCGGCGATCTGGGCACCAGAGAGGGCCTTGCGGGCGTCCAACCCCATGTCCTGAGTGCGCAGCAGTGCGGTGAGCGAGTTAACTGAGCGAGTGCGTTCGGTGCTCATGGCGTCGCGGGCGGTGACCAGGATCCGCAGGGCTTGGCGGACCCCCTCGTTCAATCTGGGCCGACGTAGCTTCTGTGTGGGCAACGGTAGCGCTGCCGCGGCGATGTGGTGCGCGTCGAGTTGGTCGGATTTGCCGACACCGCGACGTTTCTTCGCGTCTGTTCTTGGGGCCTCGGCCACCGGGTAGCCCGAGGTGGCGACGGTGCCGGCCAGGATGGCCCCGTAGGAGGCGGCGCCCTCGATCACCCACAGGACGTCAGCGTCGGCGTTGGTGCGGCGGGCCACCCAGGCGATGGCTCTGTTGATGCCGGCACCGGTCGTTGGGAAATCCTGGGTACCGATCAGCTCGCCGGTCGTGGCGGCCAGCACGGTGTAGACGTGGTTACGGGCGTGGGTATCAACCCCGACGACAAATGGGTGGGAATGCGCGACGATAGAAATGGCGGTCACGGCACCTTTCCGAAGTGATGGACATGGTCAACGGCCGCTGACGGCCGGTACCAGTCCGGGTAGTGGTCACTTCGGAACAGCACTGTGACGGGTCACGCGCGCAAAGACGCGGACAATCTTCTGATCAAGCTACCGAGGTGGGCCGGACAGGTGCCGGCCTCTCAACCCCTGCGATCGGACATTTCTCTACAAGGACAACCTAGCGGCGCCAGTGGTGTAATGAGTCACGATCAAGAGGAGCCGAAGGGCCGGTTCCTATCCTGCCAGCCAGTCCCAGACCAGCTACGACTAAGCCTCACAGTGGTGTAACGCCCGGTGGTCCGGCACGTCGATCCAGACGTAGACGCGGCCACCGGTGTGATCCTTCGAGTCAACCTTGCACAGAATCCTCGAAAGGAGTCACCACGGTGACCGCTCCTCATATTGTCGACCCTGCCGGCCTGCTCAGTGAAGCCCTGTCCGAGGCCTCCCCGGACATGATGCGCCACCTGCTGCAGACCGTGATCAACTCCCTGCTCTGCGCTGATGCCGACGCGGTGGTCGGGGCCGAGTGGGGCCAGCCCGCCACGACCCGCACCGCCCAGCGCAACGGCTACCGCCACCGCGAGCTGGACACCCGGGTCGGGACCATCGACGTGGCCATCCCCAAGCTGCGCTCTGGGACGTACTTCCCCGAGTGGCTGCTGGAACGGCGCAAGCGCGCCGAGTCGGCGTTGATCACCGTGGTGGCGGACTGCTACCTCGCCGGGGTCTCCACCCGCCGGATGGACAAACTCGTCAAGACCCTCGGGATCAACGCGCTGTCCAAGTCCCAGGTCTCGCGGATGGCCAAAGACCTCGACGAACAGGTCGAGGCCTTCCGCCACCGCCCCCTGGATACGGCCGGGCCGTTCACCTTCGTGGCCGCCGACGCGCTGACGATGAAGGTCCGCGAAGGAGGCCGCGTGGTCAACGCGGTCGCGCTGCTGGCCACCGGCGTCAACGGCGACGGCCACCGCGAGGTCCTCGGCCTGCGCGTGGCCACCAGCGAGACCGGGGCGGCCTGGAACGAGTTCTTCGCCGACCTCGTCGCCCGCGGCCTGGGAGGGGTCCGGCTGGTCACCTCCGACGCCCACACCGGGCTCAAGGACGCCATCGCCGCCAACCTGCCCGGCGCCGCGTGGCAGCGGTGCCGCACCCACTACGCGGCAAACCTGATGGGCATCACCCCGAAGAGCATGTGGCCGGCCGTCAAGGCCATGCTGCACTCGGTCTATGACCAGCCCGATGCCGCCGCGGTGAACGCCCAGTTCGACCGGCTCATCGACTACGTGGGCGAGAAGCTGCCCGCGGTGGCCGAGCACCTCGACGCCGCCCGGGCCGACATCCTGGCCTTCACCACCTTCCCCAAGGACGTCTGGACCCAGATCTGGTCCAACAACCCCCAGGAGCGGCTCAACCGCGAGATCCGACGCCGCACCGACTCCGTCGGCATCTTCCCCAACCGCAACGCCATCGTCCGGCTCGTCGGGGCCGTACTGGCCGAGCAGACCGACGAATGGGCCGAAGGACGCCGCTACCTCGGCCTCGAGGTCCTGAACCGCTGCCGCCTCACCCGCGTCGATGACACCGGAAACGAGGTGACCACCGAACCCGATACCGCACTCGAACTCAGCGCCTGACAACCCAACGATGGATCAGACCGTTACACCACTACTTGGGGCTTGACCGAGCGGACTCTCTCCGTGAGCGATGTAGTGGGACGGATTGTGGGTCAGGCCCTCCAGTTGCTGTGCTGGACTGTCCCAACCCGCGTCGCGCAGCAGTGCACTGGTGGCATCCATGAGTAGTTGCAGTGTCGTGAGGCGTTGCTGGCCGTCGACCACGTTCCAAACACCCATGTTGCCTGAGGCTGGCTCGGCAGCTTGTAGGACCACTGCACCCAGAAAATGGGAAACTGGCTTGAACGGGGTCCTCATGCGATTCTCGACCGTGCGGCGAATGTCCTGCCAGAGCGGAGCCCATTGTTCTTCTTCTTCCCAGACGTAAGGACGTTGGAACAATGGAATATTGAAGTGTTGGGGGAGGTTAAAGAGCTCCAGCGGGGTGCGTTTTCTCGTCTCCATCTGATGATCCTTTCACGATGCACAGTCACCGCGGGTCACTGCGCCAGAGCGCCTGAAGTCAATTGTCTAAAGTTAACTGATCATTTGTCGGTGCGAGGCGAATACGATCTCGCGAAACGCTGCTTCGAACTCTTCGAATGTGCTGAACCCAGACAGGCCCAGATACCGCAGCGTCCGCGTCGCGTCGGTCTGCTCGCTGGTCTCGCGCAGGTACCGGACCACAAGGTTCAAGAATCCCGCGAAGGCGATCAGCGCCACGAGGGCGAAGACCAGGGACGCGACGCAAAGGATGACGAAGAAGTTGAGTCCATAGCCTTCCATCCCGAAGTACCAGGGGACCACGGAGGCTGCTCCGCCCGTGACGATGGCGCCAATGGTTCCTACGGCAAACCAGCTGCCGACGCTGTCCGACATGGTGGAAGCACTTCCGATCTACGGAGCGTTGTGTGTGAGCGAGTGAGAAGAGGCAAGTGCGGCGACCTGGGCCACGGCACCGTTGGGGAGGAACGACGGCGGCCCCGCCGGGCCCGCTGTCAGCCGGCCCGGCGGGGAGGGCCCGGTCAAACCGGGCCACGCTGACTACAGGCCCGTCTGGCTCACACCATACTGAGCCTGCTCCGCTGTGAAGCCCTCAAAGATCAGCTGGTCGATCAGGCCGGCGCGGGAGAAGGCCGTGTAGTCCAGGTAGTTAGCGGCGGACTTGGCCGCCTGCTCGTTCCAATCGACCGTCACGCGGTCCACTGCCCACGTTGCATCTGCAGTTGAGTACTCCTCGAACTCCAGTTGACCGATGAGCCCGGTCCGGGAGAAGGCTGTGTAGTCGAGGTAGTCCTCGGCCGACCGCAGGGCGTTCTGCTGGCTCAGGCTGCCCCGTTCGGCTTCGGCCTCAGCCTCTGCGGCGGCTTGTGCCTCCGCTTCCGCAGCGGCTTCCTCGGCGGCACGGGCCTCCTCTTCTGCTTCGGCATCTTGCTCGGCTTTCTGAGAAGCCTCCGCCTCTTCGGCTGCTTTGGCCTCAGCTTCGGCCTTCTCGGACGCCTCAGCCTCCGCACTGGCCGATGCCTCGGCCTCCTGCGCCGCCTCGTCTTCTGCGGACGCGGTGGCCTCCGATAGCTGGACGTCCTCGGTTGCCGAAGGGGTGGCGGACGAGCTCGAGGTGGCAGCCGTCGGGTCGGTATCGCCACCACCGCATCCTGCAACGCCGGTGACGATGGACAGTGCCAAAACACCCGCGGGGAGGATGGCGCGCTTCTTCTTGTACCAGGGGCGTGTGTCCCGGGTAACTGCTCTGGTGGCCTTGCCGTTAGGCGGGGTACCGCCGGTGATGGGGTCCTGGGGGTATCCGTGAGGGGAGGGGTGGTTGTGAGACATGGAAAGGTCCTTCATGAGAATCGCGAGGGAAGCGATTGACGGTGCGAACCGGTGCCGCGGAGGGATTCCGCCGTGCCGGCTCTCCGGATCTGCCGGAACAGGGGCCGAGGGACTCATCCAGATGAGGGGATCGACCTGTGCTGGACCCTACGGATGGGGGTGGACGCGATAAGGAAGGATGCCACCGGCATGCGCACACCCGAGGGGTTTTTGTGCGCGAGGCGGGGACTAATGCTCACGGAATCGCTGTTTCGTGAGCATCTTCAATCAGATGGTCACAGAAGTGATCATCCGTCGCGTTCGAGGAGAACACCCACGATGCGGGGGGCAAGGTAGCGGCGACGGTAGGTGCTGTCCGGGTCGAGGACCTGCAGGACTCCCACATCCACGAGTTGGTCGATGATCTTGCGCGCTCCACCAGTGGAAAGTCCCAGCTCGCGAGCTGCGATCGCCGCCGTGAAGGTAGGTTGCGCGGTGGCCAGGTCGACCATGGCGTGGGCGCTTTCCGATCGGATGGTGGAGGACCGGACGGTGTCCTTCAGTTCGGCTTGGACAGCGCCGAGGCGCAGCATCTGCCGGTGGGTCGAGACCGCCGCCTGATCCAGTCCCTGGGCGAAGAACCGAAGGAAGGAATCCCAGTCGCCGTCGGTGCTGACGCGGAGCAGATGGTCGTAGTAGTCCGTTCGGCGGGCTTCGAACCAGGGGGAGACCGTCAGGGTCGGCTCGCGGAGCAATCCCAAGCCCAGCAGGTCCATGACGATGAGATACCGCCCCAAGCGCCCATTGCCGTCCCTGTAGGGATGGAGGGTCTCGAACTGGTAGTGGGCCATGCCGGCCTTGATGAGGGGATCAATCCTGCCGGTGTGGTCGGAGGCTTTCCACTTCATCAGCTCGTCCACGCCGGCGGCCAGCTGGTCACCCGGGGGAACGGGAACGAACCGGGCAGCCTCGATGGGAAGCGCACCTGGCTTCGCCCCTTCCTGCCTGCCGATGACGACCTGGCTGTGCCGAAGGCGGCCGGATTCCGCGTCGAGAGGCGTGCCTGACATCAGGACGTCCTGCAGCTCGTTGAGCAACGTCGTAGACAGGGAACGTCCCGTTGCCTGCGCTGCGTAGCCGTGGTTGGCCATGCGCACGTAGTTGAGGATCTCCCGCATCTCGGGAGTGGCCGCATGCTCGACGTCGGCAGTCACGACGTCGGACAGCGGTGCGTAGGTGCCCTCCAAGGCCGAGGTGCTCTGTGCTTCCTTGCGCAGTGTCGGCTGGCGGAGCAATTGTGGGTTGGGCAGGTGCCGTGCCGTGTTGTCCAAGGCGGCCAGTGCAGAGCGGGCGTTACCCAAGGACAGGACGGTGTCCATGGACAAATGTGGCATGGAGTCGGGGAGCCCATGGGGGAGGAAGGCCTTGTGCTCCCATGAACCCAGGGCAGGGTCGGAACGGCGAACGGTCACGAGATCGCCTGTCGCCTGTTTGCCGAAAAGTGTCAGATCCACATGCTCACACTACGGGCGTTTCGTGACCATGTCAGCTCTCAATGCTCACGAACCGGTCAATCTGTCATCATTGATCGCCTTGACGCGACACCACGGCTTCGATCGGCGACCCGCACTCGGGAAGGAGCAGTCCGGACTTATCCTCTCGGCCCCCGCCCCGCCCCGCCCTGCTTGGCGCCGGCCGGAGATTCACGAGCCAGGGTGGCGTCAGTTCATCCCGGTCAGCGGCCGAGGAACTCCTGGAGGCCGGCCAGGTCGTCGGTGTTGATGTGGTCCACGCCGGCGGCCTCGAGTTCCGCCCAGAGGTTCTCACGGGCCTGTCCGGCGATGTCGTTCGTGGCCCAGAACCGGACCCGGTAGCCGTCCGCGTGGGCCTGCTCCACGTACTCGTGCAGGCGCTCACGCTCCGCGGCCGGCACCTCGCCCATGCCCTGCCATGTGAACAGCTTGGTCCAGTTCTCGCTGATCAGCGGCATGAACTCCGCATCCATGCCGGAGCCGTGGTCCGCGGACCGGCCGTCGTAGGCGGAGTAGCGGGTATCGGCGGCCTGCATGTCCGCCAGCGGGCGGTTGCCACTGATGACGGCCTCGACCGCCCGGTCCTTGACCTGCCCGTTCTTGTAGCGGGTGACGAACTGCGAGTGCTCGGCGAGCTCGTCCTCGATCGCGGCCCAGGTGGCCGGGCCCTCGCTCTTGATGTCGATCAGGAGCTGGAAGTCTCCGTTGTAGCCGGGGTAGAGCTGCTTGCCGTTGGGCGAGACCAGCTCGGACAGCGGCTCGAGGTAGGCCTCCTCCAGGGTCGGGGCGTCATGGAGTTCCCAGGAGTCGTGGGCCACGAGCAGCTCGCCGTCCACGAGCCAGATATCCGCCTCCACGGAGGTGAAGCCGTGCTCCAGGGCGTCCAGCAGCGGACGCTCGTGCTCGTAGTCGTTGTGGGCGTGGGCCTGGGCCAGCGGGGTGCCTAGCGTGGTCTCGGGAGCGTCTGCGGTCGCTGGGGTGGCGGCGTGTGGGTTGGCCAACAGGAGCGCGACGGCGGCGCCGGAACCGAGGGTGCGGAGGAGGGACTTCATGGCGTGGGGACCTTCCGGTGGGAAACAGGACCCCTCGATCTTTTGCCGGTCGGGTATCCGCCACAGTGCCCCGCCGTGAATTTCAGCGGAACAAGGGGCGACGCGGTTTGGCACCCGGGACCAGTGGATGAGCAGCGGAGCGTCACCCACCATCGGCACCACGGTCGTGAAACCCCGCCAACGCGTCCCGACCTTTTGCGCGAGGCCGTGCGACGAGAAGACTCATAGCGGGGTCCACGTCGCCACCGTTGAAAGTGGTAGAGCGAAAGCTGCCCGTTGGGGTCAACGCCACCGACAAGACTGTTCCCAAATGCCGCCACGAAAGTGAACCCACTACAGCCGTTGGCCGGATCGGATTGTGGCGGTGCATCGCAGCCCATGGCTTTCGAGACGTCTCGCCGACCCCTTGCGATCCTCGATCTGCACTCCCGGAAATCCGGGGCCCGACCGGCCTCAAGAATTCTCATAACTATGTAGCGAAACCTAGGGTCTAGAATCGTGTCAACGGCGTTGGTTTCGAGACACTTTGGGGTGGTCATGGGAAAACTCATCGGGTACGCCCGGGTCTCGACCCGGCGACAGGACGCCGCCCGGCAGGTCGAGGACCTGGTCGCGGCCGGCGTCCGCCGGGATGACCTCTACGTGGACCACGGGGTGTCCGGTGCCCGAGCCTCCCGGCCGAAGTTCGACAAGGCAGTCGCCGCCCTGCAGGGCGGGGACACCCTGGTGATCACCACTCTGGACCGGTTGGGCCGGTCCACGCAGAACATGCTCGCCTTCGCTGAGATGCTCCGAGAGCGAGGGGCCGGGTTGCGGGTGTTAAATCTGGGTGGGGGAGACGTCGACACCCACACGCCGATGGGGTCCATGGTGTTCACGGTGATGGCCGCCCTGGCCCAGATGGAGTTGGAGATCAAGCGCGAACGCACCACCGACTCCGTGGCCAAGCGTCGGGCGGCCGGCCAGGACCTAGGCGGTCGTCCCCGGACGTTCACCGACTCCCAGATCCGCAGCGCCGCCCACCTGGTCAATTCCGGCCGGCCGGCCGCGCAGGTCGCCCGCGATCTGGGCATGTCCCGGGCCACCCTCTACCGACGCATCCGCGACTTGCCCGCTTCGGCCTAGTCCCCAGACTCGTGATCTTCATCTGATTGCCACTCCACCCCGCCATAGAGTGAAAGAGACCCGCATTGGCAAACTCGGACGCGGAAGGCCTTCCCTGCGGGGCATAGCGTGCGCTCATGTTCAGCCCGCACCCGATGCAAACTCATATTTCACTTATAAGTGAAGAAGATGTAGGGTGGGGGTAAGAAGAACGAATGGATGAAGGAGGAACGATGGCCGCCACAATGCTTACGCGGACGGACGTTCTGGTCACCGCTGAGGACCTCACGAGTGTTCGACATGAAGTTGAGTCCACTCCTGCTGGACTGGTCGGTTTTGCAGAGGTTATGAGCGACGGTTCCGTGCGTCGACTCCCTCCTGAACTCTCTAAGATCATCGACAAGGCACTGCGTGCTCTGGCAATTAATGGCAGCGTTACCGTGGCAACCCTGCCTGATGAGCTGACAAGCAATACTGCCGCCGACGTTCTTGGCGTTTCTCGGCCAACTCTCTTGAAACTCGCCAGAGACGGAGAAGTAGATTCTTTCAGCGTTGGCACCCACACTCGCTTCAAGAGAGACATCATCCTGGCCTTCAAGGCCAAGCGTGAAGCGGATCGTCGGGAATCTTTCGCTGAACTGCAGGAACTCGAGGATCAGTTAGACGGACTCGCCTAAGCCGTCAATCCACCATGCACGTTGGGTCATAGCTCAAACTAAGAGCTATGACCCAACGTGTTTTTCTTGATGCCAACGTGCTTTATAGCCGAACGCTTCGCGACTGGCTATTCAAACTGCGACTGGAGACCCGCGGTGGAATGTTCCAACTCCACACCACTTGGGACGTTATCGCAGAGACGAGCGCAAGACTCCGTGATAACCACCCAGAGGCGCCCAGCAGCTTGATCTCCGGACTAATGGAAAAAATTGAAATGTGTGTCGATGAGGTCATCACTGTCTATCCCGGTGGCCCCGTCGAAGGGATTGCAGACGCAGGAGATTGGCATGTGCATCACGCAGCAGAGGCCTGCAGGGCCGATGTACTCATAACCGAGGACGAAGGATTTAACTCGGATGACGCACACTACGAGGTCTATAGTTGCGACGAGTTTTTCCTGGAAGTGGGGCGCTCGGCACCTGATGTCGTTCAGAGCGTGGCGCAACAACAGGCATCCTACTGGGCGCAAAGAGGCGGCAAGCAACTGCCCGATGCGCTGCGCGATGCCAAATGTGGCCAGTTCGCTGAGGTGATTTTAAACCATCTCAAGGCATTGGCCGCAGCAGGACATCCGTAAGTCCCATGCATCAAGGAGTGGATCCCACTCTCTGACGCTCCCCGGGCGAGTTGACTGACGTCAGCGCTCAAATGTCTCCTAGACCCCTGTTTGAGATCGATAGATCCTTTCCAACGGCCAGACCGTGTCTGCGGTCCCGGCGGATCTTCCACCACATCACGGACGCGATCGAAGCCCCCGACCATTGAGCTGGTCTTGAACATCCTCGTCCCGGTCCGTGACAGCATCGTCGAGATCGACGGCCCTCGGATCACCTTCGCCGTCCAGCTCCCCCGCACAACCTCAAAAGTTCTGGCCACCCGCCAGCAGGCCGCACTACCATGAGCCTAGTCAGGACGCAATTGTGGGAGAGCCTGCGGCCTCCGATGACGGAGCCGGCATCGACGCAGGACCGGCGGCCAGCAGCCTTAGGAGGACGAACCGAATGAGCAGTGGTACGAGATTCAGCGAGCTTGAAGACCTCTTGTCGATGGTGAAACTGGCGCAAGAAGGCGGCACCATCGGAGAGCTAGTCAACGCTCAGAAGAGGGCACGGCATTTCCTGAACCGGCTTTCAGCTCTGCAATCGGCAACGCCAGCCATTGACACGGTTGTTCGGTTTGTACGCACGCCCATTACCCCGCCGAGACGCAAGCCTTCGGTGGAGGTAGGTCCCCCTGTCGAGGCGCGGCCGAACTCTCCGTCGACAGGTGAAGTCGATGGTCAGCGGCAATCTGCTCCGCCTAACTCGGCTGCGGTACCCACGCCGATAATCATGGCGAAGCGCCAACCAGCTCCTGTTCGTCCGGTTTCCCGAGACAATGCTCCGGCTCCTGCGCGATCTCCTCAAGCTTCCGAGAGCAAATATCAGGTTGATCCGCTTGAGGCGCGTACATATAGAACACTTATCAGGATCGGTCATGAGGGTCAGCAATTCACGGTTAGGGCGATCAACGAATGGCTCCAGGGGAAGGGGCTGGAGCTCAGGCTCGGCGAAGCGGGAGTTCACGAAAGTGGCGGCGTCTTCGCGTCGTCAACCTTTGCTGAAGATGACGACTCGAAGTTTCATCGGATTCGCCTGGTAGAGAAGTACCCGGATGTGCATTTCCATACTGAATTGATATGGAGCCAAGGGTCCGAGGAATGTTGGCTTTGGATTGACGTTAGTGCTGATGGGGACAAGTTTGCCTCTACCCCTCGGTTAGTGCGGCGATTGGTTGAATCACCGAACGGGCTCATTGCCGGATATCCGTTCGGGCTTGGATTCACGCGGATTTCGGATATTGACCGCATTCCTGATCTGGTCGAGTTCTTGGGGAGTGAACAGCGCGACTTGCCCGTGTTTGTTGCCGAGGTGGAGTCTGGCGGCGACTCTGGGAACCAGTTCCTACTCGATGCCAGGTCATGGGCGCGGGATACCGCAGGACTTGCCACCTTCATCGCTTTGGACGCCGACTCCGCGCGTGCCCTGAGGGAGGCCTTGCCAGCCCGCTTCACGCCACCTGAGGGAGCGGTGCGTACCTATCTGCCAGGGGTTGACTTTGAAAACCCTCAAGATGCACGACGCCATCGGATCCTCGGTGCTGACCGGATGGCCCGCGACAGTGCCACCAAGGTCGGTTTGCTGCTCGGTACGGTAGCTCGTCGGGTCTCCCAGCAAAGGCCCATCCCTGGGCGCGTGAGGGCGGCCCAGCGGTTGATCCAGCAGGCGGAGGATCGTCAGTTCCTGGAGGGTCTCTTCCCTTCTACAAAGACCGATGCAAACCAGCGAATCTCGGGGATCGACCATGCCGCCGATCACGCTGAGGCCGTCCTCCTCACCAATGAGGAGACCGCGAACGTTGCCGCACTCAAGGAAATGCTGGGGGTCAGTACGGTCACGGACGATTTCGTCCTGGAACTAGCTCAGAGCTTTGCCGAGCGGATCAAGCCCGAAAGTGTCATGGCGTTGCAGGACAAGATCCTGAAGCAAACCGCCTCGATCAGTGACTTCCAAGAGGAAAAGGATCTGCTTGAGGCCGAAATCCAAGAGATGAACAACGAATTCGAGGGTCTCGTCGAAGAGTCTGTCGCGATGCAGCGACGCATTGCGTCCCTCCAGCGAAAGCTCGCCATGGCCGGCAAGGCGCAAGAAGCCTACGAACAGGATGAACCCGTTGATGAATTCGCCCCGGAGGACTTCGCGGAACTAGTGGATCACCTCAGAGACCTGGAAAAAGAAGGTGTGGTCTTCACCGGTGATAAGGAAGATGTGCTCGCCGTTGACAGCTTTGGCAGGAACTCGGCCTCTATGGCTTGGAAAGCTCTTAAGGCTCTAGGGGGGTATCTCAGAGCCAAAGGGGACGGTGCATTCCAAGGGAACGTCCACCAATACCTAAACACGATCCCTCCCGGATACCCCGTGTATCCAGCAACGCGCCATGCTCCACGGGAGAGCGAAACAACGATGAAAATGTACGGCGACCTTAGACGGTTTGCCGTCCCTTCGACGGTTGATCCTGATGGATCGGTGACAATGCAGGCGCACTTCAAGCTACACAAGGCGGGGATGAAGTCGCCGCGGATTCACTACTGTGATGCCAGTTCCATGGATGGACGGATCTATGTTGGTTACATCGGCGAGCACCTTCGCGTCTCCAGTACCAATTAGGGAAGAACGGGCAGGTTGAAATAGCAGCGTTAGGCGATTTCACCGACAGCATCCTCCGATGCCGGGAGACTCGTACTTCCGAATCGATTGACGAGGTCGAAGATTCGGTCGACTGTGTCCGCGGGGAAAAGGTCATCGGGTCCATGGGGAGCGATGTCCGTATACGGGGGCTCGTAGAGCGCGCCGGCCGTCATGCCACCGCCGCGGGTGAGCTGAGCGATCAGCATGTTCAATAACTTCAGCTGACGGGTGTTCAGCGTGCTTTCGGAGATGAACTGAGCGAACGCCTCTTGGACAGCCTCGGGATCCAGGCCCACTAACGAGCGGATGAATCCGGCGAGATCACCGGCAGCGGCGCGTTCCAGGTCCTCACGGGATCCGGCACCGCTGTCCAGCAGTATCTGCTCAAGTGATGCGAGGTCGGTCGTCGTCAGCGCCCGTCCGCGGCGCAGCTTCTGCATCGTGATGTGCTCGAGGTGCCCCTGCAGATAGAGCGCCGCCCGCTCACGGTAATAGGACACGTCAAATGCGGAGTGTTTGACGCCCTCCAAGTCCACCTCGGTGAGTTCTCCGCGGACGTCCTCGAAGTTCGTGTAGACGAGGTTGCGCTTACGCCTCTCAATGAGCGGGACGAGTTCCCGTAGCTTGCCTCTGACCGTCTCGAGCCAGAGGGGGTCCACGGTGGTCCATGCCCCGTCCTCGGCACCCATCTCCACGACTGCGTCGATCACGTGCAGCTGCGCCGCGATTTTCGGGATGTTCTGCTGGTCCTTAAGTGCCGCGGCGATCTTCACCAGCTGGGCGCCCAGTTGCGCGAGTCCGGCCGTGTCGCCGTTGAGCGCCGCGAGCTCGGCCTGCAGGACCAGCAGATCGAATCGCTTGGACTCTTCCTTTCCTTCGCCCGGGACCACAGCGGCCAAGGGGGCAAGCTCCTGGTCGACGACGGCGGCGTCGAGGTCGGTGAGCTTCTCCCAGGCCGAATCCTGGGCAAAACGCTCGACGGCCGCTAAATGCGGTCTGACCAGAAAGTTGTGCGCGGGTAACCCGCGCACGGTCGAGCCGAGGTGCGACACGAGATCGGCCCGGAATCCACTGTCGTATCCGGTCAGTGCGGCGGCACGGAGCAGCTGGACCCGGGTCGCGAAGGTCCGCGCGGCCAGGGAACGCCCCAGTGTGGCGTCGGGTGCGGAGAGTCCGGCGTTGAAGAACTCGGCGTTGCCGCAGACGTCGAAGACGAGGAAATCGGTCTTGGGTTGGTCGGGGCCGTAGAGGTCGGGGCGTAGTCGGGTGCCGCGGCCGATCATCTGCCAGAACTTCGCCTTGGACCGTACGGGCTTGAAGAACACCAGGTTCACCACGTCGGGCACATCGATGCCGGTGTCGAGCATGTCGACGCTGACGGCGATCTGCGGGTCCTTATTGGGGTCGGAGAAGTCGTCGATGAGCCGCTGGGCGTAGTTCACGCTGTGGGTGATGACCCGGGCGAAGTTCCCTGCCTGGGCGGGGTAGTTGGCGTCGAAGCGTTGGACGATGAACCGGGCGTGGTCCTGGTTGCGGGCGAACACGATGGTCTTGCCGAGCTTGTCGCCGCCGGCGACCTTGTGCCCGCGGTCCATGAGCACTTCGAGCACCTTGTCGACGGTGTCGGTGTTGAACAGCCACCGGTTCACCTCCGGGGCGGCGACCTCGTCGGGGATCAGTCCGTCCTCGTCCCACTCCTTCTCGTCCCACTCCTCCTGCTCCTCGGGGGAGAGCTCGTCGTAGCGAACGCCGGCGCGCATGAACCCGACCGGGACGTCGATCACCCGGGGCGGGACCAGCCACTCGTCTTCCACGGCCTCATCGAGCTCGTAGGCGCTGGTGGGGTTGTTGTTCTCGATCCCGAACAGGGCGTAGGTGTTGCGGTCGACCTCGCTGTGCGGGGTGGCGGTCAACCCGATGACCAGCGCGTCGAAGTAGGCGAAGATGTGGCGGTACTTCTGGTAAACGGAGCGGTGTGCCTCATCCACTATCACCAAATCGTAGTAGCCGACCCCGCGCCTCTCCGGGCCGGTCACCTCCCCCGAGGTGGAGGCGTTGATCAAGTTCATCATGGTCGGATACGTCGAGACGTGAATACGGCTGCCTGCGTCCTCGTCGCTGCCCAGGATCGCCGGCGAGGAGCCGGGGAGGAGGTTCTTGAACGCGCGGGCCGCCTGGGTGACCAGCGCGTTCCGGTCCGCGAGGAACAACACCCGTTTCACCCACCGGTTCTCGCTGAGCAACTGGGTCAGTGCCACCACGGTGCGAGTCTTTCCCGTGCCGGTCGCCATGACCAACAGGGCCCGGCGGCGCTTTGCGTCGTCGAAGGCCTCGGCGACGGCGCGGATGGCCTCCTGCTGGTAGGGGCGGTCGGCGATGCCGACCGGGATCGGCGCCTGAGCCAGCGGATGGCGTTGGGTCCGGCGATCGACCATGAGCTGGAGTTCGTCGCGGGTGTGGAATCCCAGGACCTCACGCTCCGGGTAGAGGGTGTCTTCCCAGAGCCAGTGCCGGTAGCCGTTGGAGTAGTAGATCACCGGGCGCTGCCCGTAGGCGCGCTCGAGGCAGTCGGCGTAGTACTTGGCCTGCTGCTGGCCCGCGTGGGCGTCCTTGGAGGTCCGTTTGGCTTCCAGCACGGCCAGGGGCTTCCCGTCCGCGCCCCACAGCACGTAGTCCACTGCACCGTCCCCGTCTAGGGTGCCGGCTGCCGTTGGCATGGTGTGGACGGGGAACTCGCGCACGTTCCGGGCCGTGACGTCCCAGCCGGCCTCGGCCAGGTAGAGGTCGATGTACTCACGGGTACCGACCTCCGTGTAGTCGTGCTCGTCCGGGATCTTCTCGTTGGCCTTCTTCGCGGCCTCGACCTCAGCCTGCAGCGCCTTGATCCGTGCCTCGTACCCGGCCTCCTTGCCGGCCGCTTCCTTCAGCTCGGCATCCTTCGCGTCGAGCCTGCCCGCCAGGGCCTCCGCCTCGGCCTTGGTCAGCTGCACGACACCGGAGGCAGGCTTCGGGGCCAACAGCGCCGGATCGAAAGTGGTGCCCGATGAAGGACGAGCGCCGGGGTCCGTGGTGTAGCGCGTGGCCAGCCAAACACCCACATGGAACAACTCGGCCACGACGTGCGCAGAGATCTGTGTACTGACCGGCTGGGCCCCGTGAATGCCCTTGTTGGCCACCTTACGGATCGCGTGCATCTTGTCGCGAACCATGGGCGGAACCAAGGCTTGGAACCGTTGCTCAGTCAACCGGTTGTTCAGGTCATCGTGCAGGGGTACGCGCAGGGTCGGGTCGGCCGTGTAGAGCCAATCGACCAGGGCTTCTAAAGCGCGCCGGGCATACAGCAGGGAACTGCGCGCATCCCGCAGGGCGTACGTTTCGGCGGCTCGAGCGTCCCCGAACACGCCCGGCCACTGGGCAGACAGGAAATCATAGTTGGACACGCGTCCGTCACCGCTTGCGCCCTGGTCCATTCGCTTCCCTTCAGCCGCACCAAACACACCTATGCCCTGATGCTAGCCATTGCCACCAGATAGGCGTCATAGGGACTACTCCCACGTCAACGCGGTCTTCGAGCCTGCTGAGGTCTAGGTGCTATTCGAAGAAGTCCTCGTCGATGCCCACCACGTCGTAGCTCTGCTCCACCTGGACACCAACGCGATACTTGATCATCAGCGAAACCAGACGCTGACCATCAATCAGGATCACCCTAGTCGGGATGCTCTTCGCATAGTCGCGGGCGTTCTGAGTGAACGTGCTGGTAGTGATGAAGACGCCCCGGCCGGCCCCGAACCCGTGCAGCGCGCCGATGAACGCCTGGATGGTCTCGCGGCCGACGTTATTGCCCTCGGCATAGCGCTTGGCCTGCACATAGACCTGTTCAAGGCCCAGTGCGTCCTGGTCGATAACCCCGTCCACACCCCCATCGCCCGAACCGCCGATGCGTCGCCCTTGCTGTTCGGCCCCGCCATAGCCCATGGCCAGCAGCAACCGGACGACCGCTTCCTCGAAGAAGTCCGGGTGGCTGTCTCTCAACCTCACTAGAAGAGAGTCACCGACGTCAGTCGTGATGCGGTTGATGCCGGCCTCGATCTGCTCGATCGGGTCGGCAGCGTCCGGCAGGGATGCCTCCGGCATGACGGCGGCAGCGTCCTTCTGTACATGTGGCCAGTAGGGCGCGAAGAGATGGTTGGCCTCGGAAAAGCTACCGATGCCTTCCGGATGCTCAGCGAACCACGTCCGGCCCACCTCGGTGATGCGGTAGTTGGCCCGGAGAGGGCGTTCGATGAAGCCGGCCTTAAACAGGTTGCTAATGGCCCAGCCGAGGCGCTGTTCCGACCGCAGGCCGCCCGAGCTGAGCGTCTCGGCCCGCGCAGCTTCCGAAAGGCCAGCGATGTCGATGGCCCGTCCGACGATGTCGCGGCGATGCAATGTGTCCCCGTCGGACAGTGCCGTCAACACGTGCTGCACGAAGTGGGGCCAGATCGGCACCTTGGACTCGAGTGGCTCGGCTGCGTCCGCGGTCATCACAGATGCCCCTTGTACGCCCGGTCCTGTAGGGACAGGAGGAGATTGTCGAGTTCGGCTAGCTGGGCGCGGTGAGTCGCCTTTAGGCGTTCGATTGCAGCAACCCGGCCCGCAAACTCCAGCTGTCGTTCGAGGTTGGGCACGGGGAGCTCTAAGGGCGCAAGATCCTTCTTGTTCAATTGAGGCACAGAACTACCGCTTGAAATCGAAGCCAAATCGAAGCCGGAGAACCAGGTAAGTAAGTATGTGGAATCAAGCAGGGGACCGGGAGCTACCCCCATTAGGTTCGGATCCAGCACAGTAGGCCGAACGGCCAAGCGTTTCTTGTTAGTTGCAATCGAGGCTCCACGCTTAGGGAATACCACGCCGCCTGCAGGGCAAAGAGACCCTCGGGTCCGGATCTCCGGTGTCCATTCGGCGGTCCGAACCAAATTGGATTCATTTCCCGGTCGGTTCATGTCGGACACCCTAGCGAGGAGGTATCCACCGGGTTGTCCTACGAACACTTCACCGTCTGGAAGGGTACCGCCCGCATGAAAGCTTGCGACCTCGCCAAGTACACGTTTGGGGGCGGTGGATCCAGCAGACATCTCGTGGAAGATGGACTGGGTGAGGGCGTCGAGGTGGCCGATGGATTCACGGCGCTTGGTCCGCAGAGCATCGGCCTTGTCGAGGATGTCGGCGATGCGACGCTGCTCACTTAGCGTTGGTAGAGGAAATTCAAGTTCATTGAGATGCTCGTTCTTTAGATTGTTGATGTTTGCGCCCGCCGCCAGTGAGGACACGGTGCGTCGATAGCGCGACGTCTTGAAGTAATGGGCGAAATACCGCTGGTCCACCTTCGAGGAAGGTCGCAGTACTTTGCAGAAGGCTCCGAAGGTTCCAGCGAATGAATCATCGATGGCAGCTGCTTTTCCCACCGCGTCCAGGCTGCCGCTGGACGCCACTAGGACGACGTCGCCATTTCTAAGTTTCTGCTTCTCCGAAACCTTTTCAATTGGTACATACTGAAGGTCCTCAAGAATCAGTCCGTGGGCACCGATGTTGCCTCCACGCAAAAGCGCGGAGTAGCCCTCTGCTGGCGCCGTCCGAACTTCCGATTTGTTGTAGGACACTCCGCGTACTTGAACACTGATATCTTCGACTTTTACGTGATTCATGCGAGGAGCCTCTTTAGCTCCGCGAGATTTTCGACGACTTCCTGGTCGAGCCGCTCGATGTCGGCGATAATGTCCGCCGGGGTGCGGTGTTCGACCTCGTCATATTCGATTTCCTTGTATCTGTTGATCGACAGGTCGTACCCATTCCCCGTGATCTCAGCCCTCGGGACCACGAACGACCGTTCGGTGCGTGCCCGACTGAGTTCCACCGTCGATCGTTCCTCCCCGAATTCACCACGAAGGGCACGCCAACGCTCCAAAACATCGGGCAGGTCGGAACTCTCGAGCGGGGTGCGCTTATCGTCCAGACTGAAGCCGTCGGAGGCCACGTCGTAGAACCAGACGTCTCCCGTGCCACCGGAGTCGGTGCGGGTGAAGAACAACACTGCGGTGGATACGCCCGCGTAGGGCTTGAACACTCCGGACGGCAGCTTGATCACGGCTTCCAGCAGCTGGTTCTCCACCAGCTCCTTGCGCAGCTGCTTGTGCGCGTTCGAGGAGCCGAAGAGCACACCGTCGGGCACGACCACGGCGGCACGGCCACCAGGCTTGAGCAGACGCAGGAACAGCGCCAGGAACAACAGCTCGGTCTTCTTGGTCTTGACGACCTTGAGCAGTTCTTTGGAGGTGTTCTCGTAGTCCAGGCTGCCGGCGAAGGGCGGGTTGGCCAGGACGACGTCGTACTTCTCCTCGTCGGCCGAATGTAGGTCGGCCAGGGAGTCGCGGTTCTCGATGACCGGATTCTCGATGCCGTGCAACAGCAGGTTCATGGCGCCGATGCGCAGCATCGTGGAGTCGAAGTCGAAGCCGTGGAACTGGTCGTTGTTGAAGAACGCCCTCTGGGTCGGGTCGAACATCAGGTCCGGGTTGTGCTCGCGGAGGTGTTCGCCCGTGGCCATGAGGAAGCCGCAGGTGCCAGAGGCCGGGTCACAGATCGCCTCCATCGGTTTCGGGTCCCGCATCTCCACGAGGAGCTTGATGATGTGCCGCGGAGTGCGGAACTGGCCGTTGGTGCCGGCGGTGGCGATCTTGGAGAGCATGTACTCGTAGAGGTCACCCTTGGTGTCGCGGTCCTCCATCGGGATGCGGTCAATTAGGTCCACTGCCTTCTGCAGCAGGTGGTCCTTGGTGATGGTGAAGCGCGCGTCCTTCATGTGGTGGCTGTAGGAGGAGTCGCCGCCGTCGGACTGGCGGGTGAGCTCCTCGCGCAGGAAGGGGAAGATGCTTTCGCTGAAGACCGTGAACATTTCAGTCTTGTCGAAGTTCTTGAACTTCGACCAGCGCAGGTCTTGGTAGGAGCGGCCGAACTGGTCCGTGCCGTCGGGAAAGATCGGGTGTTCGAGGTGCTCGCCCGTGCGGGCGGCCTTGCGCTCGGCGGCGGTCTGCGCGTCGTCCAGGCGCTTGAGGAAGAGCAGGTACGTGATCTGCTCGATCACCTCCAGCGGGTTGGAGATGCCCCCGGACCAGAATGCGTTCCAGACGCTGTCGACTTGGGACTTCAGTTCACCGGTAATCACGTCCTTCAGCGTATCGGACGGGGCTGACGGGCTAATCCACATCATTGGGACATACTCGGTCATTCGAACGAGCTCCACCCCCCGCTAATCAGGGGCGCCCTGTGTCGAAAGTCAGCTTTGTACGATCGAGATAGGATGCCGTCTTGGGCTTAGTTCTGAGACGGAAATACATGGCGTGTCGCCATCCTCGGTCACTGTCTTGGGGGAGTGTCCCAGTTCTAAGGAAGTGGGACACTTCACCAGGCCCTCTTCGCAATCAGACGCTCTCCATTGAGCTGTATCGTCGGTGGCACCTGAAAGAGTCATGGCGTGACTGAAATCGCATCCACGACCTGTAGCGATCTGAGCCCCCGGACTTTCTCACTCCCAGTGTCGACATGGGTATTTCGTAGGTGAAAGCGGAACCGCTGATGGTGATCTTGTCCAGTAGGTGTGGCATGCCATTAGACTCCGATGCAGTCCCGACATTTTTCGACATTCGTGCCACAATCCGCACATGACCTCCACCTTCGGCTGGCTCGCCATCGACCCGAAACAAAGGCGCCGCATGATGGAGGCCGTGGATCAGTTCCGGGATGAGACGACCCTGGACGATCTGGGGTTTGGTGCGATCCGGGATGCCTTCTCGAATACCCTGTTCCCCGGGGTCTCCTCGATCCAGACCCGGCTCCGGTACGTGTTGTTCATCCCGTGGCTGCTGCAGGAGGCCAGCCATCGGGACACCGTGGGACGCATGCAGTCGCAGTTCCGCGAGGCCGAATTCCGGCTCATCACCGCACTCCAGAGCGGCAAGGAAACCGTCGGCGTCATCGGGCGCGATGCCGGCCGCACGCTGCAGCGGCTCCCCAGCGAGATCTACTGGGTCGCGATCGGCCGGTGGGGCCTCGTTGAGTCCGGCTTCTCCGCCCGTCGATACTTCGAACGCGAACTGCTGCGCCGTGAGGAGCTCAAGGCCACCCCTCGCGCCGACGATCCCGACGTGCCGATCCGGCTGACGCCCACCGGGCTCGACCCGCGCTTGCCACCCCCACCCGAGCATCTGCTGCGGGAGACCACCTTCGCCCTCCGCCCCGAGGACGCCCGCTACCTGCGGGAGGCCATCACCCGCACCGCGGCCGGCTCCCTGTTCGCCCACCTCGTCACCCACCGTCCGGAGAACTGGACGGACGAAACCAACCAGCCGGCCGGCGTCGGGGATCCAGCCATCCGGCAAGGACTCCCGCCCGAGCTGGAGGCCCTCGTGGACCGCGCCACCAAGTTCGCCCTCTACGCCCAGGGAGCGAACCTGCTCTACAACCTCCTGGTCGCCGAGGCCACGCACAAGACCGACCAACACGGTTCCGCCCTGGAGGAGGTCTACACCCAGCGACTCGGAGAATGGTTCACGGAGGTTCAGGATGTCAAACCCCTGCACGCCCGGGACCGGGAGCTGATCTGGCAGACGGTCATCCACAGCGGCCGGCGGCTATCCGCAACCACCAAGGACTTCGTCGGCACCTGGGCGGACGCCGTCGCGAACGCCCGAGCCGCGGCCGACCTCATTGGCAACCATCAGCTCCGCTGCAAGATCGTTGGCCGCGAGCGGGAGAAGAAGGGCCCTCGCGCCCGGCTCACCCCGGGCAATCAACTTGCCCTCGATGCCTGGGGCGGCGCCAGCGGCACAGGTCGCTTCGACTACCTGTGGACCAACGCCCGCCGCCACCTGCAGGACCTCTACGACGCGGAGGAGACCGCCTGATGCTGCACCCGGAGTCCACCGTCCTGCTCACCGACGCGTTGCGCCCGCCCGTCGGATTCCGCCTCGACCACGCTGTTGTCACCACCTACACCCTGAACCTCACGGCCCTGCTCATCGCGCCGATGACCTTCTCCCTCGGGGACGTGGACAGCGCTGACGCCCTCGCCGCCGGGGACCCCGTCCGGCTTCTCGACGCCGTACAGCGCCACGTGGAGCACACCACCGTCTTCGTCCAGACCGCCGGCATCCACGTCCCCGCCAGCCACAGCCGAATCCACACCTTCCTCGAGGACAGCATCCACGAGGTGCTGCCGCCCAACGAGGGCCACCTCTTCCACCCCAAGCTGTGGGCCGTGCGCTTCGCCGACGACGCCGGCGCCCTCCACCACCGCGTCATCGTCGCCAGCCGTAACCTCACCCTGGACAATTCCTGGGACACCGTTCTGGTCCTGGACGAGGACCCAGACGGAACCATCCCCGCGGCGCCCGCCGCCGATGCCGTCGCGGCCCTGCCCACCATGGCACTGGACCCGCTCCCGGAGGCCCGGGCGGCCGCCGTCGCCGATCTGGCCCGTACCCTGCGGGCAGTCACGCTCGCCGCACCCGAACCGTTCACCGGCGGCAGCCTGCTCCCGCTGGGGCTGGACGATGACCGGCCCTGGCCCTTCTCGGCGGACCCGGAGCGGGTGCTGGCCATCAGCCCCTTCGTGTCCGCCGAGACGTTGAAATCCATCCGCGGCACCAGTTCCGAGGCCATCCTCGTCTCCCGGGCCGAGGCCATGGACCTGCTCGGCCGGCGCCAACTCGACGGCTGGTCCACGAGGGTGCTGCACCGCGCCGCCGAGGAGGGCGACGACGATCAGTCCAGCCTGCGAGCTGTGGACGAGTTCACCGCCATCACGGATACCCCCGACGGCGCGGACGAGAGCGGCGCCGTCGCGGTGATCCGCCTGGACGGGCTGCACGCGAAGACGGTGGTCCTCGACCTGCCGGGCGGGCAGTCCATGGTGGTCACCGGCAGCGCCAACCTGACCGGCCAAGCGTGGAGCGGTGGGATGGAAATGAACGCGGTGCTCACCGGTCCCACCGCCACGTGCGGCGTCCACGCGGTGCTGGGCCAGGGCCGGGAGAGCCTCGGCCTGGACGCCATCCTGCAGCCCTACACGCCGCAGCACGAGGCCGGTACCACCGATCCCGCGATCGCCACCAGCTACCGGCTCGAGCAGTTCCACCGGGAGCTGGCGCGGCAACGGCCCGAGCTGGTGGTCACCGAGCTGGATGAGGACCGGGTGGAAGCTCGGCTGAGCCTGACCATGCCCGACGACGGCCCCGGCCAGACCCGCGTCTGGCTCACCACGGTGCCCGCTCAGGTCCGGGACCTGGCGCCCGAGCAGAGCTGGGAGGTGGCCCCGGTCAACGTGACCCCGTACCTGGCCGTGGAGACCACGGCCGGCGAGGGCGAGGGGCGGGTGACCCGCCGCTGCATCCTGATGATGCGGCTGCGGGGCGATACCGCGGACCGCCGCGGTGCGGTGCTGGCTGCGCTCCTCTCCAACCAGTCCGCCGTCCTGCGGTACCTGGCCCTGCTGCTGGGCCTGGACCCGCTGCAGGCCGAGTCAGCACCGTTGGAGGATGTGATGACGGTGACCGAGCAACTGGATGCGGCAGGTGACGGAGGTGCAGGGCCACAGCTGCCGCCGATCGTGCTCTTCGAACCGCTGGTCCGGGCCGCCGGACGGGACCCGCAGGCGATGGCGTCCGTGGCTCGGCAGGTCGCCGAACTGCGGGAGATGCCCGGTGCACAGGACCTGGTCGCACCAGAGTTCCTGCAGATGTGGGACGTGGTGCTGCGGGTGGCGCAGAAGCGGGGGCAATCATGACCGAACAGCGGCCTGACTTGGAGCGGATTCTGAGCGGTCTCAAGCCCTTCCAACGGGCGACGGTCGATCACGTCTTTCGGCGCCTGTGGCTGGACGAGGACCGGGTGGACCGGTTCCTCGTGGCCGACGAGGTGGGTCTGGGCAAGACCCTGGTGGCCAAGGGCATCGCCGCCCGAGCCATCGATCACCTCTGGGACGAGGGCCGGCCCATCACCATCGTCTACATCTGCTCCAACGGGCAGATCGCCCGGCAGAACCTCGCCCGTCTCCGCGAACTCACCGGGGGAGAGCTGCAGGACAACGCCGACCGGTTGACCATGCTCCCGGCGACCATGGGTGCTGGACGGCAACAGCGGCTGCAGCTGATCGCCTTCACCCCGGGCACCTCCCTGAACCTCGGCCAATCGACCGGCAAGGCCTCCGAGCGGGCGCTGCTGCGCTGGATGCTGCTCCAGGTGCTCGGGGCGAAGGAGGTGGGATTGTCCTCCTGGTTCACCTATCTCGCGGCCACCTCGGGGCGTGAGGGTTTCCGGCGTGCGGTCAACGACCCGGCGAACCGGCCGGACCTGGCGCCGGAACTGGTGGAGGACTTCCGCCGATACCTGACCACGGCCCCCGGGCCGCTGGGGACGGGCGCCTGTCTGCTGGACGAGCTGCTCGAGGACCAGGAGGCCTGGGCGAACCAGCGCCACCGGCCGTGGAAGACCAGACAACGGCGCAACCGGCTGATCGGGGCGCTGCGGATCGCCATGGCCACGGTGTCCGTGGACCGGCTGAACCCGGACCTGGTCATCATGGACGAGTTCCAGCGGTTCAAGGACCTGTTCCCGAACCTCGGCGAGACGGGAACCGCCGGCCTCACGGATGCCCAGCGGCTGGCCCAGCGGGTCATCACCACGGAACGGGCCAAGGTCCTGGTGCTCTCCGCCACTCCGTACAAGATGTACACCCTGCCGGATGAGCCCGACGGCGAGGACCACTACCGTGACTTCACGGACACCATCGCCTTCCTGACCGGTGCCGAGAAAGCGCGGGACGTGACCCATCACCTCGGGCTGCTGCGCGAGGGCATCCTGCAGGACACCGCCGAGGGCCAGGCCGCGGCCGAGGCCGCCCGGTCCCAGGCCGAGGCCGCGCTGCGCAAGGTGATGTCCCGGACAGAGCGGCTCTCCGCCACCCCCGATCGGGACGGGATGCTCACCGAGCGAAGTCTGGGACCGATGACGCTCGAGGAGGCCGACCTCGAGGGCTGGCTGGCGGTCGATGCGATCGGGCGCCAGGTCGGAGGGCAGGACCCCTTCGAGTACTGGCGGTCCGCGCCCTACGCACCCAACCTCATGGACAAGCACGGCTACCAGCTCCAGGAACAGTTCCTCACCCAGGCAGAGAACAACGACGCCGGCCTGGTACCGGTGCTGCGCGAGCACCGGAGCGCTTTGCTGGACTGGGAGACCATCCGTGAGTACGGGCCGATCGACCGGGTGAACGCCAAGATGCGCGTGCTCGTGGATGACCTGATGGAGCACGAGGCCTGGCGGCTGGCCTGGATGACCCCGTCCCTGCCGTACCTGGAACCGGGCGGAGCCTACGCCTCGGAGCAGGCGCAGCGGTTCACCAAGCGGCTGATCTTCTCGTCCTGGGCCGTAGTGCCCAAGACGGTGGCCGCCCTGGTCAGCTACGAGGCCGAGCGGCGCCTGCGCGCAGAGTCCGGGGCCGCCGTCGACTCCTCCCACCGCTATGGCGACCGACGGACCGCCGTGCCCCTGACCTTCAACTGGGACCACGAGAAGAACCTGCCCAGGAACCTGCCGAACCTGACCGTGCTGTATCCCAGCGTGACGCTCGCCCGCCTCGGTGACCCCCTGCTGCTGGCAGCCGAGCACCGCTGGGAGCTGCCGCTCGAGCGCGACCAGGTCCTGGCCGCCGTCGAGCAACGCATCGGCGAACTGCTCGCGGGGCTGGACATCCACCCGCAGCCCGGGAAGGAGGGGGTGCGGCGCCGCTGGTACGGGGTGGTGCCGTACCTGCTCGACGCGGCGTATGCCGCCGACGGGAGCGAGAACGGGCGGCTGCGGCAGTGGCTCAAGGACGAGCGCGGTGAAGGGTCCCTCCTGGTCGATCACATGAGGTGGGCGAGCCGGCCGGGCGGACCGGACGTGGTTGAGATGGGGGAGCCGCCGGAGGACCTGGCGCGCGTGCTGGCGCAGATGGCCCTCGGAGGCCCGGGTGTCTGCGCGCTCCGAGCGCTAGCCCGGGCGGAAGGCGGCACGCGATTCGTGGCCGATCCCGAGCTGCGGAAGGCGGCGGTCATCGCCTCCAAGGGGATGCGGTCCCTGTTCAACAAACCCGAGATCGTCTCGGCCGTGCGTGGTGCCGTGGGCGGTACTGCTGACGCTTCGGACGGGGAAGGCGCGGACATCGACTCGTACTGGAACCAGGTGCTGCGGTATTGCGTGGATGGGAACCTGCAGTCGGTGCTCGATGAGTTCGTGCACACGCTGGTGGAGTCCGAGGGGCTGAGTGGCACTGGTGTGCCGCGGGGTGGGCGGGCTGAGGCTCTGGCAGACCGTCTGGCGGCGACGGCATCCATCCGGTCCGCGCAGAACGCGGTGCAGGACGTGCGCGAGGCCGGTGGACAGATCACGGTGGCGGAACGGCACCTGAACTCCCACGTTGCCGCCCGCTTTGGACGGGTGCAGTCCTCTGAGGCAGCCGTGGAGCGAGAAGCCACTGTGCGCGAGGGCTACACGTCGCCGTTCTGGCCGTTCGTCATGGCCAGCACCTCGGTGGGGCAGGAGGGGCTGGACTTCCACACCTACAGCCACGCGGTGGTGCACTGGAACCTGCCGAGCAACCCCGTGGACCTGGAACAGCGTGAAGGCCGCGTGCACCGGTACAAGGGCCATGCCGTGCGCAAGAACGTGGCGGCCGTCTACGGGGACCGCGCCGTGACTGCGGATGGTGATGATCCATGGGCTGCTCTCTTCTCGGCTGCCGAGGCGGACCGTGCCGAGGGTGATTCCCTGATCAACCCGTACTGGGTGTTCCCCGTGGAGGGCGGGGCGATGATCGAACGGTACGTCCCCGCGATGCCGCTGAGCCGGGAGGCCAAGCAGTACACGCAGCTGCGCAAGACCCTCGGGGCCTACCGGTTCGTGATGGGGCAGCCGCGGCAGGAAGACCTCATTCAGTATCTGGGAGAGGGAGCGGAGAAGTTGCGGATCGACCTCAGCCCGCCGCCGGCGAGTATTCCGGTGCGAAGGACCGTTGTGGCGGAGACCGGAGCGGCATCTCCTGAGGTTGGCGCCGAGGCTACGGGCGCTGGTCGAGAAGACCGGGGTGCTGAGGACATCCGATTCGATGCCTCGGGGCGAGTGATTCCGAGCGGTGGCAACCCGGCGTTACGGGATGCCTTCTTACTGCAGTTGGAGAAGCACAACGACGCCGCCGGACAAGAAGCCGTGCTGGACATCATCCACGCGTGGGATGCGATGGGCGGTCGGATCAAGTACGGCACATCCAAGTCGACCTCATGCTTCCTTATCTGGGACAAGATCGACGGCTCGACGATCTGGCCGATCAGCATCACACCGAACTATCTAGAGGTGGTATTCCAGTACCTGGCAGAGAGGGCACCCTTTGACGATGAAGACAAGCGTCACGAGTTGCGCCACAGTTTCAACCGACTGGAGGGCGTGGACATCGCCGAGGATCGCATCTCCCGGCGCCCCAGCATCCGCCAGCACATCGTCGCCCGTGAAGGTAGCGCGGAACGGGTGATCGAGGCGCTGACCTGGTTCCGTGACACCGTGCTGAAGTGGGAGCGGCAACAAGCTCAGCGTTGAGAGCGACACTCATTGCGGTGTCCGCCGGTCTTGCTACCGTGTCACCCACGAGGACGTGGACGATGTTGTCCCTGACGAAATGAGGTTCACATGCCGTTGAAGGCTATGAGTCAGATCGAAGATGACGAGGCAGTTCGGTTTATCAATCGGTACTTCGAACTTCAATCCAACGGGCGTCCGCTCTACACCGGATCCCGCTTTGAGACGTTCGCCGGCGGTGGAGACGTCGTAGAGCCAAACCGCATCACGCCTGCAGATCTCATCGCGGTGTCGATGCTGGCAGTGCATGTTCCCGGTCAGGCTGCGCTCGGCATTACCGAGACTCTTGAGAAAACCATCGAAGCGAAGCTGTCCCAGATTCCTGTCGAGGCCAAGCTCGAGGAGATCACTCAGTCCGAGTATGAGCAGTATCTAGGCAGCAAAGAGTCACCGGCTCACGAGTTGTGGGAACTGCTGAGGCAGCGAAGCGACAAGTGGAACGTCGGACCCACCACGACGAGCAAGATCCTCGCCAGAAAGCGGCCATATCTGATCCCCGTCTACGACTCCATCGTCAGGAAGCAGTCAGGGCTTCCGCACAGCGGGCCCCAGTGGGAGCGTTGGTTCCATGCCTTTTCGGCGATGGAAGAAAACGGTCTTGCCGAAAAGCTCCGTTCCATCCGTGAGGTATCCGGACAGGTGCATCTCTCGCTTCTCCGGGTGCTAGACATCGTTCTGTGGATGAAGGGTAGTGGTTACGCGAAGGTCGTGGAGACCGTGGGTGATGAGGAGGAAAGCGTGTGATTGTCCACTCCGGGCGGGGGGAGTGAAGCCGGTATCGAAGACGCGTTCGCGGCGTAGCTCGAGGCCGACGGTTGGGACGGTTGGGATGTCCGCAGGCAGGTGAAGTACGTGGACGTGGTGGCGACCAAGGACGGAAGAACCCTCAAAGCCGAGGTCAAGGGCCGGACGAGTCCAAACCAGGGGCTAGACACAGACACGATGTTCGGCCAGATCCTGCGACGGTTCCCGGAGCTACCTGATGAGAAGTTCACTGCCGCTGTTGTCGTCCCGGCAGAGTCAACGTCAGCAGTTCGCCGAATTCCTGGCTGGGTTCTCGGCCGGTTGGGGATCATGGTCTACACGGTTGATGCGGCAGGCCACGTAGAAATAGTGCCTACCGACGGGTGACGTCACTCTTCATCAGCTGAGACAGGGTCCGCTTCTCCCGGTTCGGTAGTCTTCGACCGTCGCAGTCGCTGGGCGGCACCACGCAGTGCCCCCCTGGCCGCTGACGTCGCGTCCTTGGCGGTTGTCAATGCCCGAGCTTCGTCGGGAGTTCCGTCGCCGTCAAGGTCAATAGAGCGGAACGGGTCCGTCGCCTTGCGGATGACACCGCCTGTCGCTGTTTTGAGTGAGCGCGCTGATGATTCGTCGTCTTCGGCGAATAATGCGGCTAGGTATTCAGCGGCGTCGACATTCGGTGGAGGGATTTCACGGAGGTGGTTCTGTAGTCGCTTGGATTGCGACCCCAAGGTGACGAAGGTGAGTCCCCCAGAAATGACGCCACCGACAACGGGCACAACCTTCGCAGTCGCCTTGGCGAAGCTCTGCTTGGTGATTTGCACCCCGACGAGCTTCAGCGTCTGCTTCATGGGGAGGTACCAAGAAGTCTTCGTCAAGGCCTGGCCGGCTATCTGCTTCTGGATCGCAGGACGGGCCACCTGCGCCGCGAACGTCGTTACTGAAGCCGACGCTCCGCCCACACCCATCATGACCCCGAGAAACGAGGCCAGCTTTCCAAGCGTCTCGTCGTCGATGCTCTCCGTGTCCTTCAAGAATGACTGCCACCCGTAGGTGTAGGCGATCTTCTGCATCACACGGAACGCGTGGACATAGAACTGGGTGATGTCAGCCGGGACCGTCCCGAGCATTGCGAATCCACCGGGCAACCCCGCGGCGAAGGAAAACGCGCTCGACTTCCTGGTCTCGAAGGCGATCGCTGAACTCGCGATGTCGTCGAGCATCGCCACTGGAACACCGGCTGCCGCCGGATTCTCCTTGAGGGCACCAGCGATGGTCGACTCAGACAGCCCTCGTTTGTGAAGTTCCGAGCGCAGGAAGGCCTCGCGCTCAATACGGACCCCACGCAGGCGCAGGACGGTCTTCAAGAATTGGGTTGCGAACTCAGCCGCCTCGTGGTCCTGCTGATTCGCCGTGTCGGCGAGGCTGGCAGGTGGCTCCTCCATGGGAGTTCCGTTGCCTCCGGCATCAATGACCGTAACGCTGGGGACCGTGGGTTCAGTTGGATGCTGCTCAATGTCGCGGGTCATGACGACCACCGTTCTGCTCTTGGGCCAATCAGGGACGAGTTGTGTCGGGCTTTAACTACGGAAGTCGAACTGGACGTCCGCCTCTGGGACCACGCTGACGATGATGGAACGGTAGAAGTCCTCGGCTTGATCCTTCAAGATGTCCTCATTGGAGTCGAGGTACTGTTGCTGTGCGTCCTCATCGAGAACTTCGTTGACCATTTCCGTCTGCTCGATCTCCGGCGTCAGCCAGCTCAGGGCGCCGTTGTTCTCAGTGATCAACTTGAAATCGAGATCGTCGTGACCGATGAAGATGAACTCGGGTATGTTCACGCGATACGTGTCTGAACCATCCTGTTCGATGGTGACCTCTTCACCGTCGATGCCCAACTTGGCGTTGAATGTGTATTGAATGAAGGTCGCTTTCGCGCTTCCGGGCAGCTGCCAATCGTTGACCTTGAAATTCGCGCTCTCCTCGGTGACTCCCTGGATTCCCAGCCTGAGCAGAGCGACTTCCTCTTGCCGCTCGATCGCGGTGATGACCTGGGTGTCCTTGGATTCACTAGCCGAACTCCAGGGCAAGAGCTTGGCGAAAGCCCCCGTCCACGCCAAGAGTCCGAGGGCGATGATGACAACGACAATCAGAGCAATCGGCCATAGCAGCCCTCGTTTGGAAGCCAGTTCGGCCATGTTAGACAACCCGATCTACTTGTTGAGTTCCCACGGGCTAATCCCCACTTCGTCGTGGCGTTCGACCGCATGTGCAGTGCCAGCTTCTCAAAAGTTTACTGGCAATCTAATGCTGATTGTCACGTGGAAGTTGCTTCACTGACACTTGGTGCCCGCGCCGATTCGCTCGTTCGGCAGAGACGACTGATATTGACTGAGACGAGGCGGCCACGTCGTCCTTCTGAAGCATTGAGGCATGCGCTATCCGCGTCACGGACGTTTCACTGGCTGGATGAACCCCCACTGATCTCGGACTTCGCCTGCGGGGTGGTCCTCCGTCCCTGCGCTGTTCCACCCTGCTCCCTGCCATAGGCCTCCGTCAGCGCCGCGAAGGAGCCCTCGGGGTGCGCCGCGGCCGCGGCCTCCCACGTGCGCCGGACCCCCGGCATCAAGGCGCTGAAGATCCCCGAGCCGTCCAGGGCTCCGTCCACCAGATCCAGCACCTCAAGGAACTTCTCCAGGCAGGCCCCGTCCGGGGCGTTCTGCCCCCGCACCGCATCGGTGAACTGCAGTTCCAACCGGCGTGACGCGGCCCAGCCACCCATCAGGGCATCCAGCGCCACGTCGGGATCGATCCCCAACACCCGCACCAGGGCGGCCGCCTCCGCCGCGGCCACCGAGTGGGCGGCGACGAGCAGCTGGTTGACCAGCTTGACCGCGACCCCGGCGCCCGGCCCGCCTACGGGCACAATGCGGCCGCAGGTGGCCTTCAGGATCAGCCGTGCCGCGGCGATGGCCTCATCGGTCCCGCCGCACATCGTCACCAGGGTGCCGTCCGCGGCGCCTGCCGGTCCGCCGGACACCGGCGCGTCCACGTAGTGGATGCCGCGAGCGCCCAACGTCGCGGCCACCTCCCGGGACGTGGCGGGGTCCACCGTCGCGTGCTCGATCACCAGCCCCGCCTGCAGTGCCAGGGCTCCCGGGCCGTCGTCGAGAAACACCTCCCGGACCGCCGCCGCGTCCCGCAGGCAACTGACCAGCACCGGACGCGCGGCCACCTCCTCCAGCGTTCCGGTGGCCAGGCCGGCGTCCTGCAGTTGCCGGGCCCGTTCGGGCCGCCGCGTCCAGACCAGGACGTCGTGCCCGGTCTCCTGCACACGCCGAGCCATGGGCTCGCCCATGGCCCCCACGCCGATGAACCCCACAGCGGTCATGATTCCTCCTGTGCAGCGACCAGGAAGTCCAGGTCGCACCCCTCGTGCGGTTGCAGCGCGTGCCGGGCCTGCAGCCGGGCGAACCCGCGCGGCGGCAGGGGCGGGGGCGGCGCCGGCACGCGGGCCGCGAACACCTCCTCGGGCACGCAGTGGTTGAGTTCGCCCGAACCGGCGTCGATCACCACCTCGTCCCCGGTGCGCAGCCGGGCCAGCGGGCCGCCGACCGCGGACTCCGGGCTGACGTGCAGCACCACGGATCCGGTGGAGGTGCCACTCATCCGGGCATCGGAGATCCGCACCATGTCCCGCACCCCCTGGCGGTGCAGCTTCGCGGGGATCGGCAGGTGGCCGACCTCCGGCATCCCCGGGGCCCCGACCATGCCGAGCCCGCGCAGCACCAGGATGGTGGAGGGCTCCACCTCCAGGTCCGGGTCGTCGATCCGGGCGTGTAGGTCCTCCAGTCCGTCGAACACCACCACGCGGGCCCGGTGTCGGGCCGGGGCGTCCGCAGCCAGCTTCATGACGCAGCCGTCCGGGGCGAGGGACCCACGCATCAGCCGCAGGGCACCGCGCGGGGCAACCGGCTCCGCCACGGTGCGCAGCGAGGGATGCTCCTGCGCCGGGGGTGTGGATTCCAGGACCTCTGACCACGTGCGGCCCCCGGCCGCCGGAGCCTGTCCGTGGATCCGGTCGCCGAGCCGCCGCAGCACCTCCGGCACGCCGCCGGCCTGGTCCAGGTGTTCCAGCAGGTAGCGGCCGCCGGGCCGGACGTCGGCCAGCACCGGGGTGGTCCGGGACCACTCGTCCAGCCGCTCCAGCCCGATCCGCAGCCCGGCGCGCCCGGCGATCGCCTCCAGGTGGATGAGGGCATTGGTGGAGCCGCCCATCGCCGTGATGGCCCGGAACGCGTTCTCCAGGGACTCCAGCGTCACCAGCTCGGTGGCCACCTCCCCGCGCCGTGCGGCGGCCACGATCGCCTCCCCGGTGGAGCGCGCCGCCGCGCGGCGAGACTCACTGGCCGCCGCCGGCAGCGTGGAGCCCGGCAGCGCGAAGCCCAGCACCTCGGCCACCGCCGCCATGGTGGTGGCCGTGCCCATCACGTTGCAGGTCCCGACCCCCACGTTGACGCTGCCCTCCAGTGCCGCCCAGGCGCCGTCGTCGAGCTCTCCCACCCGCCGCTGTTCGCACAGCGGCCAGACGTCATCCACGGTGAACTCGCGGTTCGTCCCGAAGCAGGACACCGGGCGCGGGCCCGCGGCCACCACCATGGCGGGCACCCCGGCGCTGAGCGCGCCCATGATCTGGGCCGGGATGGTCTTGTCGCAGCCGCCCAGCAGCACCACGCCGTCGATGGGGGAGGCGCGGACCATCTCCTCCACGTCCATGGACATCAGGTTGCGCAGGTACATGGACGAGGGCCGGGAGAACGGTTCGGAGAGGGAGATCGTGGGGAACTCCAGGGGAAGGCCCCCGGCGGCCCGGACCCCGGCCTTGACCTCCGCCGCGAGCTCGCCCAGCCCGGCGTTGCAGGGGTTGAGCTCGCTGGCGGTGTTGGCGATGCCGATCACCGGCGAGCGGCGGACATCCTCGGCCGAGAATCCCGCACCGCGCAAGAACGCCCGGTGCAGCAGCCCGTCCTGGGTGTCCCCGCGGAACAGGGCGCCGCCGCCGCGGTTGATTCCCTCTTGTGACATGGATGCTCCTTGCCGGTCAGCCACCCCTCCACGGTGAAGGGTGGTGCTGGGCAGGACGATACAGGGCGGGCCGCTCAGTCCTGCCGGCGCCGGGCGCGTGGCGCCGGGCGGGACCGGGCGGGCGGCAGCGGATGCGGCGCACGGGAGGCCCCCACGGTCCCGGTCAGCTCGCCGAGCCTCTCGACGGCCATGCGGACCACGTCCCCCTCCTGCAGCGGCGGCGGGACCAGCTCGCCGCCGGCCTTGCCCCAGAGCTCGCCCAGGCAGCCGCCGTTGCCCACGGTTCCGGAGCCCAGGACGTCCCCGGGAACCACGCGGGAGGCCCGGGAGGAGTAGACGAGCAGCTCGGGGAAGGTCCACGCCATGTTGGAGACCAGGTCCGCCCCGATGAGCTCGTCGTTGACGTACACCTCGGCCCGGACGGCGAGGAACCCCTCGTCGTCCAGGAAGGGCGCCATCTCGTCCGCGGTGACGATCCACGGTCCGAGCGAGGTGGCGAAGTCCTTGCCCTTGGCCGGGCCCAGGTGGCCGCGCATCTCGGCGGCCTGGATGTCCCGGGCGGACCAGTCGTTCATGATCAGGTAGCCGAACACATGCTCGGCGGCCTCGTCCACGCCGAGGTCGGTGCCGGGACGCCCGTCCACCCCGCCGACCACCACGGCGACCTCGAGCTCGAAGTCGAGCCGCTCGGTGGCCGGGGGAGTGATCGTCTGGCCGGTGCCGAAGATCTGATGCGGGTTGGTGAAGTAGAAGGTGGGGGACTCGTACCAGGCCTCCCCCACCTGGGGGTCACCATTCGCATCGGCGCTCATGCCCTCCACGTGCTCCTCGAAGACGGCGAAGTCGCGCACCGCCGCGGGCACCAGCGGCGCCAGCAGGGTGACCTCGGTCAGCAGGACGCCGTCGGCTGGGTCGGCCCGGCCGTGGAGGTCGGCCGCGGCCGCCAACCCGGCCGCGAGGACCCCGCGCACCGTGGCCCCCTCGGGGAACGGCACCACCGCGTCCTCGATCACGAAGCCCTCGCCGTGGGTGTCACCGTGCGTCCAGCGTGCGATCCTCATCGCTTCCCTCCTTCTGCCGTCTCCTGCCGTGCTGCGCTGTGCAGTGCGGCTGTCTGCGGCGTCTCCAGCTCGGTGGCGTTGCCGCCGAGCACCGCGCGTTCCACGTCCGGGGCCAGCCCGGCCGTGCGGAGGAACCCGACCGGGTCCTCGCTGCCCATGTCAAAGGGATAGTCGCTGCCCATCAACACCTGGGAGTGCCCGGCCACCTCGATCAGCTGCCGCAGGGCACGGGGATCGTGCACCACGGTGTCGAACCAGATCCGCGTCAGGTAGTGCGAGGGCGGGTGCTCGCAGCCCTGGGCATCCGGACGGACCCGCCACGCGTGGTCAGAGCGCCCGATCGCCGTCGGCAGGTACCCGCCGCCGTGGGCGGCCACCACCCGCAGGCCCGGATGGCGGTCCAGCACGCCACCGAAGATCAGGTGGGACAGCGCGACCGCGTTCTCCACCGGCTGGCCCACCGTGTTGACCAGGTAGAACCGGTCCAGGCGTTCATCGAGCGTGCAGCCGAAGGGGTGCACGAACACCGGGCAGCCGAGTTCGGCGGCCCGCGCCCAGAACGGTTCCAGGCGCGGGTCCGAAAGCTCCACATCCCCGGCGGCGGAGGAGATCTCCACCCCGAGCAGTCCGCGGCCGAGTACGGCGTCCTCCAGCAGCTCCCGGGCACGCTCGGGACACTGCAGCGGCACCAGGCCGAGCCCGGTGAGCCGCTCGGGCGCCTGGGCCACGTGCTCGGCGATCAGCCGGTTCGCCTCCGTGCAGGCCCACACGGCGAGGTCCTCCTCAGCCCAGGGGTAGTAGTGGTTGGGGGAGGCGCTCACCCACTGGCGGTCCACCCCCTGTTCGTCCATGATCCGCAGCCGCTCGACCACGTCGATGAGCCGGGGGATGCGGGCGGCCACCATGGGGCCGGACACCTGCTGGCTGGCCGCCCCGTTGCGGCGGTGGTCCAGCTCGGCGGCCGCGGCCACGCCCTCCGGGGCCCGGCGGACGACCTCCTCATGCAGGGAGGGCAGCAGCACGTGAGCGTGCACGTCGACGATCATGCCCGCACCGCCACTCGCTGGGCCACGCCGCCGAGCAGCCCCGGCACGTCCGCGGAGTGGTCCTGGCCGTCCCGCTGCCATTCGGCCAGCTGCACGGAGGCGTCCACGATGGCGGTGGCCCGCTCCACGCGGCGGGCGTGGAACTCATCCCACAGGTCCTCGTCCAGGGCCTCGCGTTCCACGAGCAGCTCCGTGAGCACCAGGGCGTCCTCCAACCCCTGCGCCGCTCCCTGGGCGATGGTGGGCGGGCAGGAGTGCGCGGCGTCCCCGATGATCACGGCGCGGCCGCGGTTCCACCGGCCGGGGACCACATGCTGGGTGAACCAGGTGTAGTTGACCTGTGCGTTCCCGGCGCTCAGATCGGCCCGCACCTGATTCCAGGGACCGCCGTAGGCCTGGCTCTGCTCGATCATGGCGGCGGCGCCCTCCTCGGCGGTGGCGCCGAAATGGTCCCCCGCATCGGACACCAGGAACGCGTACATGGAGTCCTGGCCGGTGGGGGTGTACCCGGCGATGTAGCAGGGGCCGCCGTAGTACAACTCCGTGAACTGGACCTCGGCCGGCCGGGTGACGAAGGCCCGCCAGATCCCCATGCCGGTGTGTTCGGGAGCCACGGTGATGCCCAGGGCGGTGCGCACGCTCGAGTGCAGGCCATCGGCGCCGATCACCAGGTCATAGCGGCCCGCCGGCCCCGACGCCAGGATCGGCTCGGCATAGTCCGCGGTGGAGTCCACGCCGGTCACCCGCTGCCCGAACCGGACGGTGGCACCGGCCCGGACGGCATGTTCATGCAGGATGCGGGTGAGGTCCGCCCGCGGCATCCCCATGGCGGAGGGCAACCCGGACGCCGGATCCTCGCCCTCCTCCCGGCGGGCGATCACCGGGGCCTGCGGGCCGGGGGCACGCATCCCCATCCCGTCGAAGGGGAACCCTGCCGCGCTGGCCTCCTCCCACACGCCCAGCTCGGCGAACGCGCGCAGGGCGTTGCCCTGCAGCGAGATCCCCGAACCCAGGGCGCTCAGTTCGGCGTTCGCCTCGAAGACGTCCACCTCGACGCCGGCCCTGGCCAGCTGGATGGCCGCGGCCAGTCCGCTCACTCCGGTGCCGACGACGGCAACCCTCTTCACTGCGGTCATGATCAGTACCTCTCTCTGCCTCAATGTGCCTGGTGATGCCGGGGGTGCGTCTCAGACCAGGGCGATGGGATTGATGGGTGAACCAACGGCACCGGTGATAGGCAGCGGCTGTGCGGAGAGCAGAAAGTCATACCGTCCGCGCTCGGCGCAGACCTTCCCGATTCCCTCCAGATCCCACATCTCGCCGACCGTCAGTCCCATGTTGGGGATGACGACCTGGTGCATGGGCTGGAAGGAATCGTGGAACTCGTTCGGACGCACCTCGAAACCCCACGTGTCCGTGGCGATCGCGGCGATCTCGCTGCGGTGCAGCCACCCCGCGGTGGTGAGGGACAGCCCGGGGGCCGGCCCGCCGGCATAGTCGCCCCAGCCCTTGCGGCGGACGCGGGCGAGCTGACCGGTGCGGACCAGCAGGATGTCTCCCCGGCCGACGGCGGACGAGACGCCCTGGGCGGCGATGCAGGCCTGCAGGTCCTCGGTGGTGATCGCATAGCCGTCCTCCAACTCACCGGTCTCCGAGCGCAGGTGCCGGCCCAGATCGAGCAGCACACCCCGGGAGACGATGACGGCGGCGGCGTGCTCGATCCCGGTGACCTGGTCACCCTGGGTGGTGACGACGTCCCCGGCTCGGCGCCCGTTCCACGCGTACCCGTGGTCGAAGATGTGGCCGAGGCCGTCCCACTGGGTGGAGCACTGCAGGGGCATCACGATCAGGTCGTCCGCCCCGCCGATCCCGTGCGGGTGGACCCCGGGGTTGCGCTCGGCGTCCAGGCCGGTGCCGGTCATGGTGTGGACCGGGTTGTTGCGCTTCTTCCACCCCTTCTGCGGGCCGTCCTCATTGAACTCCTGGCCGAGCGAGACGGTCAGCCCCTCCGTGACCAGGCGGGCGGCCTCCAGGCGCTTGGCGGCGTCGATGAAGTTCAGGGTCCCCAGGGCATCATCCTCGCCCCACCGACCCCAGTTGCGGTACGCCTCGGCCCGCACGCCGACCTCGCCGGTCGGATCAGCCGGATCCAGGTCCGCCGGGTTCTCAGACAACGAGCTCATCTGCTTTCTCCTGCACTCTCAGCGATACAACGGACCCTCTGGGTGCCCAGGCCCTGGACTGAGCCCTCCATGACATCGCCATCCCGCAGCAGCCGCCCCCAGTGGGCGCCGTTGCCGGCAGGGCTGCCGGTCAGCAGCAGGTCCCCGGGAAGCAGCGGCATGTTCAACGAGGCCGCGGAGATCAGCGCGGGCACGTCGAACAGCAGGTCCGAGGTGACGGCATCCTGCATGCGCTCGCCGTTCAGATCCAGGGTGATGGCCAGGTTGTGGGGCTCCACGAAGCCTGCCGGGACCAGGAACGGGCCGGTGGGCAGGAACCCCGGGGCGTTCTTGGAGCGGTACCAGTCCGCGCCGATGCCCTTCGAGTCCTCACGGAACACGCGGTCCCGCGTTGTGATGTCATTGCAGATGGTGTAGCCGGCCACGTGGTCCATCGCCTCCTCGGGGGTGATCCGGAACCCCTCCCGGCCGATCACCACGGCCAGCTCCAGCTCCCAGTCGTGCTGCTCGCTGTAGGACGGCAACACCAGCGGGACGTCGTCGCCGACGACCGCCGCGGGCAGGCCGATGAAGAAGTACGGCTCCCCGGTGGCGGCGCGCTCATCCATCATCCGGGCCGCGTCCTCGCGGATCTCGACTTCGGGCCGGGTGTCAGACGTCGGGGCGTGGGCCACCACGAGGTCGATGACGTGGGTCCGGTAGTTCGCCCCGGCCTGGACCACCTGGCGCGGTTGGACCGGTGCCGTCAGCGTGACCTCGGCCAGGGGCCGCCAGGGACTGTCCGTGCCCGAGCCAGCGCCCGTACCCGTGCCTTCGTCGACGAGCCGGCCGAGCCGGTCCCAGTCGGGGGCGGCCAGGAAGGCGTTGAGGTCCGGTGCGCCGAGGTCCGCCTCGTCGAGGGCACGGATGCGCTCGCCGGCCACGAGGCCGAGGCGCGCCGTGCCGCCGTCGTCTCCGTCGCCGTCCCCGTCCCGAAAGCGGGCCACCGCGAACGGTGCGGTCAATCCGGTGCCGGGGGCCGGCGTCGTGCTGGTCATTCGGTGACCCCTGCGGACTTCGCGGCCAACTGGTCGCGGACCTCCTCGGTGATGCCCTCCTCCGAGGCGCTGGGTCCGTTCGCCGGCGGGAAGGACTCGCTCAGGGACGCGTGCATGGGACTGTTCTGGTAGATGTCGTAGGAGCCCTGGGACGTCTTCCAGGTGTTCGCGTCCCAGTCGGGCACGTAGTTGCGGTAGCCGCCGGTGTTGAGCTCGATCCGCATGGAGGAGGGCTCGCGGTAGTACAGGAACGACTGCTCGCCGATGCCGTGGATGGTGGGGCCGTACTCGATGCGCACCCCGTCCTCCAGCAGCGAGTCCGCGGCGATCAGCATCTCCTCGCGGGTGTCCACCCAGAACGCGAAGTGGTTGATGCGTCCGGCGCGGTCCGAGCCGTCGAGCACGATGCCCAGATCGTGGGACTTCTCGTTGGTGGTGATCACCGAGAACACCGAGAGGGGGATGTCCTCCAGCACCGTGCGGGCCATGATCCGGTAGCCCAGTACCTCGCTGTACCAGGCGGCGAAGGCGTCCACGTCGCTGGCGCAGACGGTGACGTGGTCGAGATGGCGGGGGGCACCGGCCACCCGGCTGCGCCGCTGGGGGCGGTCCGGGAAGACCGAGGCGAGCTCGCCCTCCTCGTAGCGGAAATGCCGGGCGTCCCAGTGCAGGGTCATCGAGTGGCCCCACGGTCCCACGAAGCGGTAGGCGCGGCCGATGTCCAGGCCGTCGAACCACTCACCGGTGACGCCGGCGGCCTCGATGCGCTGCACGGCCTCGTCCAAGGCCTCGCGGCTGGTGGTGCGCCAGGCCATGGTGGCCAGGGAGGGTTCGTCAGCGCGCTGGATCACCAGGCTGTAGGTGTAGTAGTCGCCCCAGCAACGCAGGTAGACGGCACAGTCCTGGCGGGCGACCTCGGTGAGACCGACTTTGTTGACGTAGAAGTCCACCGATGCCTCGACATCGGGGGTGGTCAACGCGACGTACGACAGGTGGGAGAGAAGCGTGGTCATCCTCGGTCCTTTCAGTGCCCGGAGTGGGCGACGGCCCGGACGGGCCTCTTGAGTTCAATGGTGGTCGGCATCACATCATCAGTGAAGCCCTGAATGCATATCCCCACTATCGGTTTGACTGATAGCCTGAGCGCATCATCGACCGACATTCTCCAAAGGAGGGCGCGGCCATGCCGGACGAACGCCTGCTCTCGAGGCTCGACCTGAACCTGCTCGTGGCCCTGGACGCCCTGCTCACCGAGCGGAACGTCACGCGGGCGGCCGCCCGGCTGCAGCTGAGCCAGCCCTCGCTGAGTGCCTCGCTGGGCAAGCTCCGCCGGCACTTCGACGATCAGCTGCTGGCCCGGCGGGGCAACACCTATGAGCTCACGCCACTGGCGGTGCGTCTGGCCGAGCACACCACGGTGGCGCTGGATGCCACGCGCCGGGTGTTCGAGAGCCAGTCCCGGTGGGATCCCACGGAGTCCGAGCGCGAGTTCATCATCCACTGCTCCGACTACTCGCTGGCCACGATCGCGCCGCGGGTGACCCGGATCGCGCATCAGCAGGCGCCGAACGTCCGGATGCACTTCGTGCCCTCCTCGCCGGAGACGATGGATGAGGTGCTGCTGCGGTTGCCCTCGATCGATGCGCTCGTGCTGCCCCACGGGGTGGTGTCCGAACTGCCGCACCAGGACGTGATCCGGGACGACTGGGTGGCCATCGCCTCCACCGGCAACGAAAGGGTCGCTGACGGGCTCACCATGGAGGTGCTGTCCGAGTCCCCTTGGGTTTTCACCTACCGCACCCGCTTCGCGTTCACCTCCGTGGGGCGCCAGCTCGAGCAGTTGGGGGTGAACCCCTGGATCGATGCGGTGGCCGAGAGCTTCGTGATGCTGCCCCTGTTCGTGGAGCACACCGAGCGCCTGGCGATCATCCAACGCCATCTCTCCCCGCTCGCCCAACGCATGGGGGACGTGCAGGTGCTGGAGTTGCCGTTCAACGCCGTGCCGCTGCTGAACGCGCTGTGGTGGCATCCGGTGCACCAGCCCGATCCCGAGCACCGGTGGCTCCGCGAGGTGTTCGCCGCGGCACGCGTCGGCTTCGGGGAGGACGAGGATGCCGCTACCGGGGAGAGGCCTTGAGGCCACAGCGCTGGATCTCGTCCAGCACGCGGGTGCGCAGTTCGATGAACACGGGCTCGGCCCGGGTGGTCAGCTGGCTGCGCTCCCGGCCCAGGGGCACGGCGATGTCGTCGACGATCCGCGAGGGCCGCCCGCCGAAGACGACCACCCGATCGCCCAGGTACACCGCCTCGTCGATATCGTGGGTGACCAGAACGATCGTGATGCCCAGATCCCGCCTCAACCGCAGGACCAGGTCCTCCAGCTCGAACCGGGTCTGCGCGTCCAGGGAGCCGAAGGGCTCATCCATCAGCAGGATCGGCGACTCGTAGGCCAGCGCCCGGGCGATCGCGACCCGCTGCTGCATGCCGCCGGAGAGCTGCCACGGGTACCGCTGGGCGCTGTCCGCCAGGCCGACCACCTCGAGGGCCGCGGCCGCGCGTGCCAGCCGTTCAGCCTTGGCCACGCCCTGCCCCTCGAGGGGGAAGGCGACGTTCTGCAGCACGCGCATCCAGGGCATCAGCGAACCGCGGTAGTCCTGGAAGACCACGGCGATCTCCTCGACCGCCCCGGTGATCGGCGTGCCTCCCAGGGACACCTGGCCCGAGGTCGGGGCGGCCAGCCCGGCCAGCAGCCGCAGCAGGGTCGTCTTGCCGACCCCGGAGGGCCCGACGAGGCAGGTCACGTCACCGGGCTGGATCTCGAGGTGGAGGTCGTCGATGACCACCACCTTCTCCGCCCCCGTGCCGAAGGCCTTGCTGACGTGTTGGGCGGACAGGGCGAGGTCGGTGGCGAGGGTCTGGGAGGTCATGCTCGTGCTCCTTTTCGAGTGCGGGTGGTGGGTCCGGCGTCCTGCTCGCGGTTCCACTGCAGCAGGCGGTGCTCGGCGATGGCGTAGAGCGAGGTGAACACCCAGCCGATGATCCCGACCAGCAGGGTCCCGGCCCAGGCGGCGGCGAGCTGGAAGCGCTGACCGCTCTGCAGGATGAAGTACCCGACCCCCTCGGTGGCCCCGTACATCTCGCTGACGACCAGCATCACGATCCCGATGGTGATGGCCAGCCGGACGCCCACCGCGATCTGCGGCAGGGCGCCGGCAAGCACGACCTTGGGGATCTGCAGGCGCAGGGGGATCCGGTAGGCCCGGGACGCCTCGAAGATGGCGGGCTGGATGGAGCGGACGCCCACGATGCAGTTGAGCAGGATGGGCCAGACGCAGGCGATGAAGATGAGGAACACCTTCGGCTCCCGCCCGATCCCGAGCGTGAGGATGATGATCGGGACGAAGACCACGTTCGGCAGGGACCGGAAGAAGTCCAGGTAGGGGTCCAGGATGAGGCCGACCCGGGGCATCAGCCCGATCGCCGTGCCGAGGGCGAGCCCGACCACCAGGGACACGAGCAGTGCCAGGAAGTAGTTGCCGAAGCTGAACAGGGCATCGCGCCAGAGCCCGCCGCTGCTGGCCCACTCGCCCATGGTGGCGAGGATCTCGGTCAGGGGCGGCCAGAACGCCGAGGTGGAGTTCGCGGACACGGCGAACCACAGCAGGATCAGCGTCACCGGCAGCCAGGCCTGCAGCAGTACCGACATCAGTGGGGAGTATCTCTTGGTACCCATGTCATTCTCCCGATCCGTTGGGCTGCCACCGCAGGAGCCGGCCCTGAGCCCAGCCGAGCCCCATGTTCACGGCGTAGCCCAGCAGTCCGGCATAGACGATGTAGGCGTAGGCGAGAGCGGAGTTGCCCCCGACCTGGGCCTCGGCGATGCTCGCCCCGAGGCCGGGTGCGCCGGTCAGGACCTCCGTGGAGATCGTGACGAGGACTGCCACGGAGGCCGCCAGGCGCAGCCCGGCCAGGATGGACGGAGCGGCGCTGGGCAGCAGCACCTTGCGCACGAAGAGCCCCCCGCGGATCCGGAACGCATGGGTGGTGTCCACGATCGAGGCGCTCACGCTGCGGACACCGTGCTGGGTCTGCAGGATGATGATGAACACCACCGCGACGAAGACCAGCACCACCTTCACCTCGATGCCGCGCCCGAGGATCAGCAGGAGCACCGCGACGAGTGCGACCGCCGGAAACGCACGGCCGAAGTCGACGAGGAACCGCACCGACAGCTCGGCGGCCACGAATCGCCCCGTCAGAATCCCCAAGGGGATCCCCGCCACGATCCCGAAGGCGAGGCCGACCAGGGCACCGGCGAGGGTGTCGCCCAGGATTGACCAGAAACTACCGGTCACCAGTGCCTGGGCCCACTCCATGAATACGGCGATCGGGCTGGGGAGGAGCGTGGCGGGGAAGACCCCCGTCAGGTGGATCAGGTACCAGAGGGCGATGCCTGCTCCGAAGACCAGGATCCTCCAGGGGATGACCCCGATCCCGCCCAGCCGTGGCTCGCTGGACGCGCGGGCGCCGGCCGGGGCCCGGGCGGGGGCACGCTGGATGTCAGTCACGGTCACGTCGAAGACCTCTCATGATGTCGGGGTGGAGCGTTTCGGCGGCCATCCGATCAGCGGGCACCCTCCCAGACGATCTCCTCGTAGGTGAGGTCCTCACGGAGGTCGCCCTCGTCCTTCATCACCTGGAGCAGGGTGTTCCACCCTTCCTCGTCGAACTCGACGTTGAGGGGCTCGAGCACCATGCGCTCATCGATGAAGGGGGCCGGCAACTGGGTGTGATCGTGGTAGGCCTGCCGCACGGCCTCCTCGTTCTCGTTGCCGTACTCGGTGCCCTTCTCGATCGCGTTGTGGAACCGCTCGAGGGCCTCCGGGTTGTTCTCGGCGAACTCCTTGGAGGCGACCCACAGCACCTGCGGGGCGTTGGGCAGGTACTCGCGCACCCCCGTGCCGACGCGGGTGAAGCCGCTGTCCACGGCGGAGAGGAGGAAGATGCTGAACGTGAAGACGGCGTCCACCTGGCCCTTCGCCGCGGCCTCCACCAGGGCGTCGGTCGGCAACGGCACGAACTCGACCGAATCCGGGTCGACTCCGTTCTCGATGAGGCCGGTCATGGTGGCCATGTGCGGCAGGCCGCCGAGCTCCGGGACGCCGATCTTCTTGCCCTCCAGGTCGGTCCATTCCTTGATGTCGCTCCCCGGCGGGACGACGACGCCGTCGGAGACCTCGCCCTCGTAGTCCGGGTCGGCTGACTTGGTGCCGGCCACCGCGACGACGGGCATGCCCTCGGCCACGGCCCGGATGACGGTCACCGCGTCGGTGGCCGCCACGTCGAATTCGCCGGAGATCACGGAGGAGTTCGCGGCGGCCCCGCCCATGCCGGTGAGCTGCATCTCGCCGATGTCGAGGCCTTCCTCCTCGAAGAAGCCCTGCTCATCAGCGAGCACGGCGTTCTCGATGTTCACGCCGCCGCGGGCCACGGTCAGCGGGAGGACCTCCTCGGCAGCGCCACTGCTGCTGCTCCCCGAATCGCTGACGGGCTCTGATTCGGCGGATCCGCCGCACGCGGTCAATCCGAACATGAGGGCGAGGGTGGTGATGGCGGCAGCGGGTCGCAGGGTGCGTCGAAGTTCCATGTCATCTCCTGTGATGAATCCGGCGAGGAGCCGGGGAGGCGGGGGTGCCGATTCTCCTGGCCTCGGCGCACGGTGCGAGTGAGATCCAGGTCACATCAGCATCTCCGCGAAAAGACAATAGGGGAACGCTCTATTGCTTCTACTCAGCATCAGCCGCATCTATAGTGTGGTGAGCAACCGCTCCTGCTCCACCGCGATGACCTCCCGGGCCAATTCCGCCTCGGAGACGTCCACCGCCTCCGGCGCCGCCTCGGCCATCTCCGACTCGGCGGCGAACTGCTCGAACAGCTCCGCCTTGACCGCCAGCATCTGCGTCAGCCGCTGGTCCACGCCCTCCTCGGTGAGCAGCCGGTGCACCTGCACGGTCTCCAGCTGGCCCATCCGCCGGGCCCGGGCGATGGCCTGCCACTCGATGGCCGGGTTCAGCTGGGGTTCGCAGAGCACCACCACGGAGGCGGCCTGGATGTTCAGCCCGATCCCGCCCGCGGTCACCTGCGCCACCAGGGCCGCACCGCCCGGGGCGGCGGAGAACTCGTCCACCATCGACTGCCGCCGCGCCGCCGGCACGGAACCGGTCAGCGGCCCGAACACCGGCCCTTCGAGCGCCCCGGCCACAGCGTCCAGCACCTCCCGGAAGAAGGAGAACACGATGACCCGCCGCCCGTTCTCCTCGGCCTCGGAGACGATCTCCACGAGCCGCTGCAGCTTCTCCGAGGCAGCACCCGCAGCGAACGCGGCGGTCCGCATCGCCATGAAGTTCCCCTCGGCCACGGCCCCCCGGTAGGCGCGTGCGTCCGCCGGAGACAGCGGCAGCACCTCCTCGACCTCCACCAGCTCGGGCAGCTCGGTGAGCACGTCCTCCTGGTTGCGCCGCAGGTACGCCGGGGCCACCTGCTGCCGGAAGCGGGCCGGGGCCAGGGCGTGGGAGTCGACTACTAGATCCGGTTGCAGGTAGCCGATCAGGACCCGGAACTCCTCGAGCCGGTTCATCAGCGGGGTGCCCGTCAGCAGCACCGCCCGCTCCGAGCGTCCGAGCACCTCCGCCACCGCCTTCGAGCGCAGCGCCTCCGGGTTCTTGATGTACTGCGCCTCGTCCACCACCACGCACCCCAGCGGCACCCGGCCGTTCCCGCTGGGACCGGACGGGCCGGCGTCGGGCCCTGGTCCTGTCTCACCCGCAACGCTGCGCAGGGTGGCGAAGGTGGTCACCGCGATCCCGCCGGTCCGCCGCCAGGCCGCCGCGGCCGCCTCCCGCGCCGGACCGTGCAGGCGGTGCGCGGTCAGCGTGGTCATCTTCTGAATCTCCCGCATCCAGTTCGTCACCACGGCCGCCGGGCACACCACCAGGAAGTGCACCGGCCGCTCCGTCCCGCCGGTCGCGGCCAGATGCGTCAGCACGGCCAGCGCTTCCACGGTCTTGCCCAGGCCCATCTCGTCGCCGATCACCACCTTGCCCTGCACCAGCGCGAACTTCGCCCCGAAGCTCTGGTACCCGCGCAGTGACGCGGTCAGGTGCGTCGTGTCCAGGCGGAAGGCCCGCACCGCCTCCACAATCTCCGCCGGCAGGTCGCCCTGCGTCTTCTCCGGATCCTCCGTGGTGAACCCGAGCTCGGCGAACAGCGCGTAGTAGTCGGCTGGCCTCGCCAGAAAATCGTCCCAGACCTCGTCACCGGAACCCTCTGTATCCGGGTGCGAGCCGGCGTCGGGCGCGGTCTGCGGTTCGGTGGGCACCGTTCCGGCCAACTGGAGCACGGCGGGCACCGCCTCCCGGAACTGCGCGGCGGTCCGCGCCCGCGGCGCCAGCAGCACGGGATGCCCCGGTGCCTGCGCGTGGGCCAGCGGGGCGAGGGCCTCGGCCAGCGCGACCCCGGCCGTAGCCCGCCGCAGTGGCAGCAGCTGCTCCCAGGCTCGCGTCCGGCGCAGCAGCTCGGTGGTGGCGTCGGTGCGCTCGGCGGGGTCCAGCCGCAGGCCCGTGCCGTCCACGGCGAGGTCCCACAGCGTGCGGGCGGCGCCGCGCAGACGGGTGGCGGTGGTCTTCCCGACGCCGTCCAGCGCCTCGAGCTCGGCGCCGCGGTCCCAGACCTGCAGCACCGTGGTGATGCCCGCTTCGAGCAGCGGGCCGGTGGACAGCCGGTCGGCGGTGGCATCCTTGAGCCGCTCCACATCCATGGTGTCCAGCAGGGCGCGGGCCTCGCCGTCCCGGACCACGACGCCGGCCCGGTGGGCTGCCGCGCGACGCTCGGCCTCGCGGCGGAGCGCCTCTTCGAGGGCCGCGATGGCCCGGGGGAGCCGGGCGATGTCCTCCGCCGGCATCAGCTCGGGAGCGATCCCGAGCTCGGGCAGGTGGCGAAGCAGGCCGATGCCGGGATGGAGGGCATCCTTGCTCGGCATGGAGGCGGCGATGGTGGGGAGCTGTTCCAGCCGGTCGAGCAACTGCGGCAGGCCCTGGGTATGTGCCCAGAGGCGGTAGTCGTTCAGCCGCCGGGCTGCCTGCTCGGCCTGGTGGCGGGCCTGGCCGAAGGTGATGAGGCGACGCAGGCCGAGGAGCTTCTGAGCTTGGATGATCTCCTGCTCTCGGCCGCCGGCCAGGCTGGCCAGGGCCTCCTCCTCGTGCGCCGCGATGGGCGGGAGGGCCCGTAGGCGAGCGAGGGCAGCGAGGTGCGCGCCGTCGTCGGGCCCCAGGGGGAGGGCACGCCAGTACTCGGTGGGCTGGTGCTGGGGGTCTTGAGGGCGGAGGTCGAGGACGGCGGAACTGAGCCGGCGGTTCGCCTCAGTGCTGTCCATCATGATCTGCGTGCGCCGCCCGAGCAGGGCCGCGGCGCGCTGCATCCAGGACGCGACCTCGCTGATGGTGCGCTGAAGGGTGGCGCGGTCGGTGCCCATCACTGAACATTCACACAAAACACTCGCTTGTGTGTGAATGTGGCGGAACTTTCACACAGCACGGCGGCTCAAGGAACATCCGGTCGGATCAGCCGCGTCCGCACCCTTGACTGTGACGCGTAACAATTGCGAGCAAAAAAGTTCGCAAAATTGCTAACAATCCGAGGGGTCGCTACCGTCTAGTAACGCAGATCATATTCCGGTCATGGTCCGGCCGTAGTCCGCGGTGGATCAACCGGCTGCACGAATCCATTCAGGAGGATCACGGGTGACCGAAAATTCCGAGAAGACCGCCGGCTGGCTGGACTGGGTGAAAGATCGCGGTGAACCCGCCTTTACTCTCCCGGCGGGGACTGTGGACGCCCATTGCCATGTCTTCGGCCCGGCAGCGGAGTTCCCGTTCTCGCCGTCGCGGAAGTACACGCCGTGCGATGCGGGGAAGGCCGACCTGCGGGATCTGAGGGAGCATCTGGGCGTCGCCCGGAACGTCATCGTCCAGGCGACCTGCCATGGGCGGGACAACACCGCGCTGCTGGATGCCCTGGACGACTTCGGGGACACTGCGCGGGGCGTGGTCTCCGTGGGTGCAGACGTGACGATCGAGCAGCTGACCGTCATGCATGAACGCGGTGTGCGCGGGGTTCGCTTCAACTTCGTCAAGCGGCTGGTGCAGAGTCAGCCGTTCGAGGAGCTCGCGCTGGTGGCGGACAAGATCCGCGACTTCGGCTGGCACCTCGTCCTCTACTTCGAGCCTGAGGACCTCCCCGGGCTCGAGGATACGCTCGCCGGCCTCGGTGTCCCACTCGTCATCGACCACATGGGCCGGCCGGACGTGCGGAAGGGCGCGGACTCGGAGGAGTTTCCCTCCTTCCTGCGCTTCGTCGAACGGACCAATGCCTGGGTCAAGGTCAGCTGCCCAGAACGGCTCACGGAAGCCGGCCCCTATGCGGTGGACGGGCAGCGCGAGGTCTACACCGACGTCGTTCCCTTCGCTCGCCGGGTGATGGCCGAGTTCCCCGAGCGCACCCTGTGGGGCACTGACTGGCCGCACCCGAACCTGCACTCGCACATGCCCGATGACGCGCTGCTGTTGGGATACATCCCGCAGATCGCACCGACCGAGGCGGAACAGCACGCCTTGCTGGTGACCAACCCGATGTCCCTGTACTGGCCCTAGAGATTCGACCGCGCTGCCGTGCCACGAAAAACTGCAGCGCATTGGACTGACTCGCCGGTCATCGACGGCAAGAACTCAGGACACGACGTGCAGCACCGTGGCGAACCCCGTTGGAAGCAGACGGCCCCCTGACGCGCCGCTCGCGGCAGCGTCAGGGGGCCTATAGGCGGACTGAGGGGTCAGCCCTAGCCGAAGTTGCTGCGGGTCAGAGGTTGTCCACCGCGTACTGGGCCTCTTCGGCGGTGAACTTCCCGCCGTACTCCGACACCAGCTGGTCGTACACGGCAGCGGGAGACATGCTCATCGTCTCCTGGTAGCTGCGCCCCTGCTCCAGTGCATTCTGCTGCCAGTCCGCCTCGACGTTCTCCACCGCGTAATCTGCGGCCTCCTCTGTGAACTGCCCCCCGTACTCCGAGGTCAACTGGTCCCAGAGCCCGGCCTTGGACAGGAACATCAGGTCCGAGTACGTCTGTGCCTGTGCAAGAGCAGACTGGTGCTCAGTCGGAATCTCCGGGTCAGCGGCCTCGCTGGTGGGGTCCTCAGCGGAAGATGTCGACTCCGAAGCCTCACTGATCGGCGTTGCCACCGGGGCGGCCGTGGTGGTCGCTTCTGCCACGATGGACGATTCGGCCATCGACTGCAACGACTCATCAACGGCCGCCACGAACGTCGCCGTGATGGCGGCCATGATCCCTGCAATGATCAGGGACAGCGCGCCCAGAATCAGGCCGGCGATCGACGTCCCCTTGGGCAGGCCCTTCTTTCGCAGGCCGACGATACCGAGAATGACGGCCAGCGCTCCCAGAAGGAAGGACCCGATCCCGATGAAGGGAATGAAAGCGATGACGATGGCGATAATGCCCAAGACCAGAGCGGCGACGCCGAAGCCGTTGCCTGTCTTCGGAGGCGTGCCCGGGTGGCCGCCGTACTGCGGTTGTTGCTGAAAATCGACAGGGTGGCTCATAGCCCCTCCAATGGGATCAAAAAGACGAGTGACCCTGACATTCTAGATGAGAACGGTAGGGAAAAATCCTCCTTGATTGATGCTTGAGGGACGTCAGATTTCTCGATTGACTGAGTTTCCAGTCCTGATCGAAACAGAAAAAAGGTGGCCGGGGAGCCCGCTGACTAACGTCAACGAGCACCCCAGCCACCTTCACAGAACGCGGCTGCTCACCAGCCGCAGGGCCGGCCGGCAACCACTCAGGCCGCCAGCGCCTCCGGCACGTGGGCGGCCCGCACCGGGTGCACCACCAGCTGCCCGTCGGCCACGGTCACCCGCACCGCATCACCTTCGGCCACCGCCTCGGAGACCAGCAGGTCGGCCACCCGGTCGTCGAGCTCGCGCTGGATGACCCGGCGCAGCGGGCGGGCGCCGTAGGCCGGTTCGTAGCCGGCCTCGGCGATCCAGTCCCGGGCCGCGTCATCCACCTCGAGGATGATGCCCTGGGCGGCGAGCCGCTGCTCGGAATCGCCCAACTGCAGGCCCACGATCTGACGCAGTTCCGCAGCGGACAGCGGCGAGAACAACACGGTGTCGTCGATCCGGTTGAGGAACTCCGGCCGCATGAACTCCTTGACCCGTCCCATCACCTTCTGACGGAGGTCCCGCTGCGCGGCCTCAGCGTCTGCCGAGACGAAGCCCAGCGGAGACCCGCCGGAGGACATGAACTCGGACCCGAGGTTCGAGGTCATGATCAGCACCGTGTTCCGGAAGTCCACGGTGCGGCCCTGGCCGTCGGTGAGGCGGCCGTCGTCGAGCACCTGCAGCAGTAGGTTGAACACGTCCGGGTGGGCCTTCTCGATCTCGTCCAGCAGGATCACCGAGTACGGGCGGCGGCGCACCCGCTCGGTCAGCTGCCCGGCCTCGTCATAGCCCACGTAGCCCGGAGGGGCACCGACCAGGCGGGAGACCGTGTGACGCTCGCCGAACTCGGACATGTCGAACCGGACCATCGCGTCCTCATCATCGAACAGCGAGCCCGCCAGGGCCTTGGCCAGCTCGGTCTTGCCGACGCCGGTGGGGCCCAGGAACAGGAAGCTGCCGACCGGGCGGGACGGATCGGCCATCCCGGTCCGGGAGCGGCGGATGGACTTCGCGATCGCGGCGACCGCATCGTCCTGGCCGACCACCCGGGCGTGGAGCTCGTCCTCCAGCCGCGCCAGGCGGGACTTCTCGGCCTCCGTCATCCGGGCGGCCGGGATGCCGGTGGCACGGGAGACCATCTCGGCGATCGCGTCCGCATCCACCACGGCCTCCGCGCGGGAAGCCGCGCCTTGCTCCTGCATGGCAGTGGCCTCGGCCAGCTGCTCGCTGATCCGGGCGACCTCGTCCCGCAGCTCGGTGGCACGCTCGTAGTCCTCCGCGTTGACCGCCGAGTTCTTCTCGGCCTCCAACTCGGCGAGCTGGAACCGCAGCGCGTCCGTGTCCACGGCCGGGCCGGCGTCGTGCTTCGGGCCGCGCTTCAGGGACAGCCGCGCCCCGGCCTGGTCGATGAGATCAATGGCCTTGTCCGGCAGGAACCGGTCGGTGATGTACCGGTCCGAGAGCGCGACGGCGGCGCGCAGCGCCTCGTCCGTGTACGTCACCTGGTGGTGTTCCGCGTAGCGATCGGCCAGGCCGGTCAAGATCTGCACGGCGTCCTCCACGGAGGGCTCACCGACGGTGATCGGCTGGAAGCGCCGCTCCAGGGCGGCGTCCTTCTCGATGGTGCGGTACTCCTTCAGCGTGGTGGCGCCGACCATGTGCAGGTCGCCGCGGGCCAGGCGGGGCTTGAGGATGTTGCCGGCGTCCATGCCGCCGGACTCCCCGGAACCGCCGGCGCCGACGATCGTGTGCAGCTCGTCGATGAAGACGATGGTGCTGCTGTCCTCAGCGAGCTCGTCCATGGCGCCGGTGAGCCGTTCCTCGAAGTCACCGCGGTAGCGGGTGCCCGCGACCATGCCGGCCAGGTCCAGGGCGATGACGCGGCGGTCCTGCAGCTGGGCGGGCACCTCGCCGTCCGCGATGGCCTGGGCCAAGCCCTCCACGATGGCGGTCTTGCCGACGCCGGCCTCACCGATCAGCACCGGGTTGTTCTTGGTGCGGCGGGCCAGCACCTCGATGGTCTGCTCGACTTCATCTGCCCGGCCGATCACCGGATCCAGCCGGCCGGCCTTCGCCTCAGCGGTCAGGTCCCGGCCGAACTTCTCCAGGACGGAGCCCTCGGAATCCTGACCCGACGGCTGCTGGCCGGCCTGACCCTGTTGGTGCTGCTGATTCATCTGTTGTTGCGCGGCGGACTGTAGGGACTGCGGGGTGACGCCCGCCTGGGTCAGGAGCTGGCCGGCGGGGGAGTCGTGGTTCAGCACGAACGCGAAGAACACGTGCTCCGGATCGATGTAGGTGGACCCGAAGCCTCGGGCCACCTGGTAGCCGTCCAGCAGCACCTTCTGGGCCGAGGGGTTCAGCGACGCGGCAGAGGCGGTGTCCTTCGGCTCGCTCGGGGCCGGCAGGCGGTCGTCGACGGCGGCGATGAGGGCCTGCGGTTCGGCGCCGGACTGGCGCACGGCGCCAGCGGCCGGGTCCTCGCCCAGCATGGTGCGCAGGAGGTGCAGCGCGTCGACGTCGGTCTGGCCGCGTTCGGCGGCGAAGGCCGCGGCGGCGGCCAGGGCGTCATGGGTCCGCTTGCTCAGCAGGCGGGTGAGGTCGACGGGGCGTCCCGGCCGGCCGGACCGCTGACCCTGGAGGTAGCGGGTGACAAAGTCATCGAAGGAGTCGCCGTGGGAACCGGCGGGGCCGAAGAATGCGGGCAAAATGTCCTCCCTGAGGTGTGTTTCCAGCGATAGTTGAGTGTGTTCAACTCAAGTAACGACGAGTGACGTCAGAATGTTCCCGAATCCCGCCCCGGGATGCAAGAAACATGAGCGCACCTGGCTCAAGAAGGTCGAGTGTTTAGAGTTTGCGGGCCTCACGCACGTTGCGCGCGCCGGCGTGGAACAGCACCAGGGGCAGGATCAGGAGGACGCCGGTGATGATCATGATGATGATGACTCCCCGTGGCAGGGAATCGGCATCCGCCTCTTTGTACTCATGGACGAGGACGAATCGCTCGGGCTCCTCGGGGTCGGCATAGATCCTCAGTTCCTGCCCTTGAGTCCAGGCCGGCTCCGGATACCTGTCCGGGGAGCGGCGGATCTTCGTGCTCGAGGATGCGGTGATCTCCTCGCGCATCTCCTGACCGCCCACGGTGTAATCCAGCGTCGAGGTGGAACGGGTGGTGTAGGACCGCCCGGACCTGCGCACCTGTTCCGACGTGTGCTCCACCGTCACGGGGCCAACCACGCCGGTCGTCTGCACCCCCGTCGATTTCAGCTGGTTGTACTCGATCTGTTCTCCGTACTGCGCCGACGCGAGGATGGCCCCGCCGGCGATCATGATCATGGCCAGGGCTACAGCGATCCAGCGAAAGGCTCCCGTCCTGCGGGCGATGCGCTCGCTGTCCCAGTCGGGGGCGAAGTACCCGTTCCCCTGACCGTCATTGGTGTACCAACGCGTGGTGTTGCTCATCTCGAAGGCGAAGCGGCTCGTCGAGACGTTGGGCGATCTCGTCCATCCCTCGGGAGGAACGAAGGGGGCCGAGGTGTCTCCAGTCGGAGCCGGCTCGGGCCCCTGATTCTTGGTTCGTGCGATCACGGATTTGAGTGTAAATCCCAGGTGGGGCGATGAATTCCCGGGGTGCCAGAGGGGCTCGTTCTGTGTGGCCGAGGCAGCCGACGGACCCCGTGGTTCCCAGAAGTGCTTTGATGCCGTACAGTTGCTTGCAGAAGTAGTTGTAGTAGATGCAGTAAGTCCGTCACCACTGCGGACCGGACGGCCTTCGGGTCGGATGGGGCGCTGGGGAAGCGGTATGTACACACCGCTTCGCCCCCGCTGGAAAAACTGGCGGGTTTAGCACCCTAAAGAAAAGAGGCCACCATGGCCACCGGTACAGTCAAGTGGTTCAACGCTGAAAAGGGCTTTGGTTTCATTGCCCCGGACGACAACTCCGCTGACATCTTCGTGCACTTCTCCGCCATCGACGGCGGCGGCTTCCGCGAACTTCAGGAGAACCAGAAGGTCGAGTTCGAGGCGACTCAGGGCGACAAGGGCATGCAGGCCTCGTCGGTCCGCCCCCTCTGATCTGATCAGACTCTAAAACGGCCGCTCACCCTCCGGGGTGGGCGGCCGTTTTGCTGTCTGTGCCATTCATGGCGCTGGTTGAGCCACTGTTGCCGAAGACCGGCTCGCCGGTCCCTGGCCCCTACCGCTTGAAGTCCATCTCCTCCAGCCGGGTCTGCACCGTCCGGCCGCTTTCCCAGGAGTTGGCGCCGGGGGCGACCTCCGGCATCGGGATGTCAGCGCGGCTGGCTCGCTTGTGCGAGGTGGAGATGCCGAGGCGGCGGTCCCTCTTGTGGATGAGCTCCTCATCGGCCTGCCCGTCCTCGGTGATCCCCATCATCAGCTGCGGGATGCCGTAGGGGAATTCATCGCGATCGTACTGCCACGTGTGGAACGTCTTGCCGTAGGTGGTGACGAGGTCGGTGAAGTAGGCGTGCTCGGCCAGCTCCGGGACGCCGGGGGCGGCGAGGACGCCGGATTTCACCTCGTAGTGGTGGCTGTGCCAGAGCCGCTTCTCGTCCTCCGGCAGGCTGAGGAAGCGCTCCTCGGTGGTGATGTACTCGATGCCGATCAGCCGGGCATCGGGCGCGTTGCGGTCGAAGATCACGCACTGGTGCAGGTCGTGGCGCAGGTGGATGCAGAAGTGTGAGGCCTCCACCTGCCGTCCCATCTCGTCGGCGTACATGTGGAGGCCGTTGAGGTAGGTGCTCATCGCCTCCAGCGGGTACTTCGGCTGGATCAGGCCGGAGGCCAGATCCAGCGCACGGTGCTTCAGGGGGTGCCCTTGGCCGACCTTGGCGGCGGTGACCACCTTGCGGCCGACGGCGGCACTGGCAGCAACCCCGAGCCCGGCGGCGAAGCCGAGACTCATGGATTTCACAGGTGTAGGTCCCATGGTGCCACCGTAGTGACCAGGACGCTAAAGCACACGGGTTCACTGCGCATTCGCTGTGGCCGTGACCGGACGGCGTCGGATGTCCGGAGGCCAGGGCGGCGATCTCGTGCGAGTCGCGCCGCAGGCTGACTCAGTTGTGACGGGCAGCTCGATCCGTCCTCCGTGGACGCCACCGCGGCCCTGCTCTCGGGTGCCCTGAACGAGGACGTGCAAACCCGCGGCCGACGGGACATGATGGAGCTATGGCTGACCACGACTTCATCATTCCCGCAGACCTGGCACGCGCCGCCCGTGCCCTGACCCAGGTGTCCTACTCCGTGGTGGCCAAGGCTGCTGGCCTGGAACCCGGCGATCTGCGGGCCTACGAGCGGGGCCACGGCACGCTCAATGCGGACGAGAGCCACCGGCTGCGCATGGCCCTGGAAGGGTTCGGCGCCCAGTTCATCGCTGAGGACGATCACGCAGGTTACGGCGTCCGCCAGAAGTTCAACAGCGTGAAGGCCAAGCGCCTGGAGACGTGGGAGGGCGAAGGCGGGCCCGCCTACGAGGACGACATCTGAACACTCGGCGACAGCTCGGCGAATTGACCCCAGTCACGGCCCGCGGCCGCTGCTGGGCAGGTCAGCATGGACACCGTGACTACCTCAACTCGCCGCACCGCCACCCGTACCCTGACCATCACCGCGCTCTCCTGCGCCCTGCTGACCGGCGGCACCGTGGCCGGGCCCGTCGCCGCCACCTCTGAGTCTTCCGCGGTCACCTCCGTCACCGCGGACGTCTCGGCCGCCGAGCGGGAGCCGACGGCCGGCGTCGGGACCTTCCGATCTGCGGGCACCGAGCAGCGCTTGGCCCGCGGTGTCACCCACGAGTCCTTCACGCTCGGGAATCCTGATGCGAAATACACCTGGACCGTGCAGGTGACGCTGCCATCTGGCCAGGAGCGTGTGCGGGATTCGCAGGTCTCCAGCCGGAGCGCGGCCCGCCGCGTGGCCGCCGAACTACGGGAGGCGGGCCTGGATGCCCGCGCAGAGGCCGTGGTGGCCGACCAGCTGGCCGACTCCGGCGGCTACCTAGGCCACCGTGTCCGAGTGGGGGCATTCCCCACCGAGGCTGAGGCTGAGGCGGCCCGATCCGAACTGACGGCCCTCGGGTATTCCGGCGGTACCTGGTACGAGGGCTGGGACGGCGATCAGCCGTCAAGCGGCCACCGCAGCGGCCCCGTCAACGTGGACGTCGTGACCGTCGACCCGCGCCGCTTCCAGGGGGAGGTGACCGGCACCTTCGGCGAGGACATCGAGCGGACCGAAACTACCTCCGAGTTGGCCGACGGTGCCCTGGCCGGCGTCAATGCCGGGTTTTTCGTCTACGGGGAGCAGCACGGCGCCCCCGGAGACCCCGCCGGCGCAGCGGCGTACAACGGGGAGATTCTCAGTGAGACCGTGGGGGACCGTCCCAACCTGGTGATCGATCACCGCAGCGGCCGCGCCTCCATCCAGCGCCTCACCTGGGAGGGCCGCGTCTCCTCAGGCCGAGAGGGGCTGGACCTGGACGGCATCAATCGCGTGCCCGGCAAGATCCGCAACTGCGGCGGCACCGATGACCTGCCCACGGAGGCCCCGAAGCATGATGTCACCTGCACTGATGCCGATGAGATCGTCGTGTTCACCGAGGAGTACGGGACGACCACGCCGGAAGGGGAAGGCCTGGAGGTCGTCGTCGATCGCCGCGGCCGGGTCCAGGAGGTCGACCAGGAGCGGGGCACCGAACTGACTGACGGGCAGTACTCCATCCAGGCCATCGGCGAGGACACCGCGGATCTGCACGAGTTTGCCACCGAGGCTCGGCGAATCAAGCTCACCAACGAGTACCTCGACGAGCGCGGCAAGAAACTGCGTATGACCCCGCACACCCAGGTGCTCAATGGGGGCCCGAACCTGCTGACGGACGGTGAGCGGGACATCACGGCAGCCCGCGACGGTATGGTTCACGCCGACAACCCGGGCCAGTTCTACGGCTGGACGCACCAGCGCAATCCGCGCACCATCGCCGGGATCGATGGCCGGGGCCAGCTCGTGCTCATCACCGTCGACGGCCGGCAGGCCGACTCCGTGGGGCTGAGCATCTCCGAGGCGGCGGACCTCTCCGAGCGGTTGGGGCTGGTGGACGCCATCAACCTCGACGGCGGCGGCTCCACCGCCATGGTCGTGGACGGCGAGCTCGAGAACTCCCCGTCCGGCGGCAGTGAACGTGCCGTGGGCGATGCCATCGTGATCCGGGAGCGGTAGCAGCCCCGCCTCAGTAGCCTCGGCCTCACCGTCTCGTCGGCTCGGCGCCTGCTTGGGGCTGGCTCCCGGCTACCTCCAGAGCGTGGACAGGGAGTCGGCCGCGGCGTGCAGATCTTCGGGAGGCGTCTCATCATGGGTCTGCGTGGCCAAAGCGAGGATGAAGCCGTGGATCAGGCGGGCCAGGGATTCGCTCGTGACGGCCGCGGCCGGAACGCCCTCGTCGAAGGCACGCCTCGTGAGCGTCGCGATGGCTTCGTAGTCGCGTTCGCGTTGGTCCGCCACGATGCGGCCGGACTCGGTCCCGCGGTCCTGGGGGCCGACGGTGGCGGCGAGGGCCACCAGGCATCCCCGGGGATGGGAGTCATCGAACTGCTCGTCGATCGAACGGTGCAGAAGCTGTGTGAGGGCCTCGCCGGCGGGGACGGCGTGGCTGGCGGAGACGATGCTGACCACACTCCCGGGCCGGGAGACATAGTGCTCGATCACCCGTCCGAACAGCCGGTCCTTGGAGCCGAACGCGTGATAGAGACTGGCTGAGGACAGGCCCATGGCCTCCCGGAGCTGGCTCATCGAGGTGCCCTCGTATCCCTGGCGCCAGAAGAGCTGCATCGCCTCTTCCAGTGCCGCCTGTTCCTCAAAGAGTCGTGGACGCCCCGCCACTCGCATCAGCTCCCGCCTGCTTCATCAACCATGACAGTTTGACACGGCGGGCCGCCGCAGCGAAACTGGATCAATCGATCCACTATGCGAATCGGGTGGATCCGGTCGAACCGAGAGGACTGCCATGAGTGAGACGTCTGCGAGCGAAGCCACGCTGAACGAGCCCTATGGACTGAGGGGGCTTGACCTGCCCAACCGGGCGGTCCTGGCCCCGATGACGCGGATCAGCGCGCACGGGGACGGCCGCGCGACGGAGAGGATGCGGGACTACTACCGGTCCTTCGCCGAGGGCGGTTTCGGCCTGCTCGTGACGGAGGGGATCTACCCGGACGCCGCCCACAGCCAGGGGTACCTGGATCAGCCGGGCCTGGCGACCTCCGCCCACGTGGACTCCTGGCTCCCCGTCACGGCGGCCGTCCATGAGCACGGCGGCTCGATCATCGCGCAGCTGATGCACGCCGGCCCTCAAGGACAGGGCAATCCCCACGTCTCGGGGCTGCGCTCCGCCTCAGCCGTCCGCGCCCGCGGGGAGCAGGCCGGAATGTACCGGGGCAGCGGCCCATACGAGGTGCCGGAGGCCCTGAACGCGGAGGAGATCGGCGAGGTGATCTCCTCCTTCGCCGCAGCTGCCGTGCGGGCCCGGGACGCCGGCTTCGACGGGGTGGAGATCCACGGCGCCAACGGCTACCTGGTGGACGCGTTCCTGACGGACTACCTGAACGAGCGGACGGACGGCTACGGCGGTTCGCCGATGGCGCGGACCCGCTTGGCGCGAGAGATCATCGAGGCTGTCCGCGCCGCCGTCGGGAATGACTTCGTGGTGGGGATCCGCATCTCGCAGGGCAAGGTCAGCGATGCCACCCACCGGTGGTCCGAGGGAGTGGCGGAGGCCGAGACGGTCTTCGGCGCCCTCGCCGGGACCTCCGTGGATTACCTCCACACCACCGAGTGGAAGGCCAACGCGCCCGCATTCCCGGACGAGGACGCCCGCTCGCTGTCCCAACTGGCCCGCGAGTTCGCCCCGGGGCTGAGCATCGTCGCCAACGGTCATCTGGACACCGGCGCCGAGGCGGCAGAGAGCCTCGGTGCGGGCGGTGCGGACCTGGTCGCGATCGGCAAGGCGGCCCTGGCCCAGCACGATTGGCCGCAGCGAGTGCAGCAGGGCCGCCAGCTGCTCGATCCCCTGACGCCGAGTGCCTTTGGTTCCCTGGCGACCATCCAGGACTGGGAGCTGCGGGCGTCTGAGCCGGTTCCAACGAGCTGATAGACCGCAGGCCGGCCGGTGGACGATGAACATCGTCCACCGGCCGGCCTGCGGCGGTGTGGGAGGGATTGGGTCAAACGCCCCGGGTGAGCAGGCGCCCGACGACGGTCCGCGGGGTCTCGGTCCCCGTCCAGTCCGCGCCGGCACCGGGCCCTGGCGTCTCCAGCGACACGAGCAACTCCTCCACGTCCGCGAACACGTCCTGGCGGCCCGTCCGGCGTCGCAGGGTCCAGCCGTCACCCATCAGGGTGAGCGAGCAGCCGGGAGCCAGCCCGCGGCGCAACTCCGCCAGCGCTTGGCGCTTGCGCCCGAGCCGGTTGAGGGTGGCCGTGGTGGGGGACACCGTGGTGCCACCGGGGCATGCTCCGCACATGGTTCAGCAGCCGATCACGGCATCACGTCGCCGCTGTTGGGCCCGAGCGTCTGGCCCACGTAGATGTCCCCGCCCGGGGAAGACGCCAGCAGCAGGGCGGTCGGCGCGATCTCCTCGGCCGTGCCGAAGCGGCCCAGCGGCAGCTCGGCGCGCTTGGCCGCCTTCCATTCCTCGGTCACGCCGTTGAGCAGGGGCGTGTCGATGGGGCCGGGGGCGATGGCGTTCACCAGGATCCCCTCGGGTGCCAGTTCCAGGGCCATCGCCTTGGTCATGCCGATCACACCGGCCTTCGCGGCCACGTAGTGCACCAGCCCGGTGCCGCCCTTGATGCCCAGCTGGGAGGCGATGTTGATGATGCGGCCGCCCCCGCGAGCCTGCAGGTGCGGCAGGGCCCACCGGCCGGCGAGGAACACGCCCTTGAGGTCGATGTCCACCGTCCGGTCGAAGTCCTGCTCGGTCATCTCGGCCATCGGCTTCTCGTCCAGGATGCCGGCGGCGGTCACCAGGATGTCGATCCCGCGCAGCTGCTCGGCCACGGAGTCCATGGCCTGCCGGACCGAATCCGAGCTGGTCACGTCCACCTCGGCGAACAGCGCCGTGGCGCCGGCCTCGGTCAGGTGCCCGATGACGGCCGCGCCGGCTGCCGCGTCACGGTCCAGCACGGCGATGGCCGCGCCGTTCTCCGCGTACAGCCGGGCGACGGCCGCCCCGATCCCGCTGGCGCCGCCGGTGATGACGGCGACCTTGTCCTTCAGCGCTTTCATGCGCCTGCTCCTTCTCTCACGTGCTGACTGTCGATTTCGAAGTGGGTGGCTCAGCTGGGCCAGCGGATGGTCAGTCCGCCGTCCACGATGAGTTCCTGACCGGTGACGTAGGCGGAATCGTCACTGGTGAGGAAGCGGATGGTGCGGGCGGTCTCATCCACGGTGCCCACTCGGCCGGCGGGGATGATCTTCCCGGCGGCCTTGAGCCCCTCATCACCCAGGGAGTTCTTCTCATCCTCGGACTGCGGGCTACGGATGAGACCGGGGATCACCGCATTCACGCGGATCCCGCGCGGGGCCAGTTCCACGGCCAAGGAGCGGCACAGGCCCAGCACGCCGGACTTCGCCGCGGCATAGTGGGCGTGCTCCTCCCAGCCGTACACGCCGCCGGCGATCGATGACGTCGCGACCATCGCGCCGCCGTCGGTCATTGTGGCGGCGGCCGAGCGGAAGATGCGCATCACGCCGGTGAGGTCCACGTCCAGCATGTCCTCCCAGGCCTGGTCCGTCATCTCGCCCAGCGGGTTGCGCCGCAGGATGCCGGCAGCGGCCACGGCGATGTCCAACCGGCCGAACTCCACCATGGCGGCCTCGGCCATCGCGTCGCAGTCCTCGGTCCTGCGGACATCCGCGGCCACAGCGATGCACCGTCCGCCGGCGGCCTCCACAGCCCGCACCGTCTCCTGGGAGTCGTGCGGGTCACCGGGGAAGTAGTTGACCACGCTGTGCGCACCGGCCCGGGCGTAGGCCACGGCCAGGGCCTGGCCGATCCCGCTGGCGCCGCCGGAGATCAGCGCGACCTTGCCGGCCAGTCCGTCGTCTCGTTGAGTGCTCATCAGAGTGTCACCTCATCCTTCTCCGTGTCGGGGTGGTTGCCGTGGCCCAGCAGGTCGGCCGGGGCATCGGCGGCGGGGCCCTCGATCCTGCGGGTGCCCATCATGCACAGCCCGGCCAGGGCCAGCCCGAGGGTGCCGGAGAGGATGGCGGCGGCGGTCATGGACAGCCCGGCGAAGAGCAGCACACTGAGCAGGCCGGAGCCCACGATCCCGCCCACCGGAGCCATCACGTGGGCCACGTTGGTACCCATGCCGCGGGCGTGGGCCGGGAACGACTCGCCCATGTAGTACAGCAGCGCCGCGAACGGGCCGGTCAGGAAGAACAGGGTGAGGCCATACATGGCGATGATGAACCAGGTGGCTCCCGGGATGAGCAGCATGGCCAGGCTGGAGACGGCACCGGCCAGCCAGCCGAGGATCACGGTGCGCTGGCGGCCGATCCGGTCCCCGAGCCACCCGTGGAACAGGTAGCCGACGAAACCGACGGCGTTGGCGCCGATGAGGATGACCAGGGCGTTCTCGAAGGAGACGCCCTTGGCCTCCACCAGCACCGTGGTGCCCAGCACGGAGAAGACCTGGATACCGATCCAGCTGAACAGCCAGGCCAGGGAGAGCAGGATGGTGTGCCGGCGCAGCGCCGGGGAGAAGACCTCCTTGAGACCGCCCTGGGTCTCGCTGTCCATCTCGAGGCGGTGCTGGTCGATCAGGACCTGGGCGCCGGCGTCGTCCCCCACGGACTGGCGGCGGCGCGCCTCACGGATGGCGGCGAAGGTGGGCGATTCGGGAAGCCGGGTGGCCACCAGGGCCACCGCGATGGCCAGCACGCCGGCGATCACGAAGGACCAGCGCCAGCCGATGACCGGCAGCAGCAGGGCGGACATGCCGGCGGCCACCAGGGCGCCGATCGGGTAGCCGGCCTGCACCACGGAGTAGAAGAAGCCCTTGTTCTTGACGTCCTTGTAGATCTCGGAGAGGTAGACCGCGTTGACGACCTCCTCGGAGAGGGACAATCCGGTGAAGGAGCGCACCAGGATGATCGAGACCGCGCCGATCGCCATGCCGGTGAAGCCGGCGGCCAGGCCGCCGCCGATCATGAGGATCACCAAGGCGTTGCGCCGGCCCAGGCGGTCGATGATCGGCCCGACGATCAGCGAGACGATGAAGACGCCCACGTGGGCCAGGGTGTTGATCATCGTGGACTGGGCGGTGCTCCACCCGAAGTCCTCGGCGATGACCGGTAGCAGCGTGCCGAAGAGGGTGAAGTCGTAGACGGAGATGACCCAGGCCAGGAAGCAGACGATCGAGACCTTGCGGATCATGCCTGGGGTGACGGGGACGTCCCAGGGGGCCACGGGCCCGGTCGAGGCGGTGCGGGGAGAGGACATGGTGGACTTTCGTGTGAGGGGATCGCCCGGCCCGGAGGGCCGGGCGGTCCATCAGAGGGAGATGGTGGCCGGTGGGCCGATCAGGCCTGCGGGCGGGGGTGACGCTGGGCGAAGTCCCGGGCGACGTCCTCCATGAAGGCGAACTCGACGCCGTCGTGTCCCTGGATGTGGTCGAACAGCCGCTCGAGCATCAGCAGGTTCTGAGGGCGGCCGGAGACGTCCGGGTGGATGGTGATGGGGAAGACCGCGTAGTCCATCTCGCGGTAGACCCAGTCGAACTGGTCCTTCCAGAGCTGCTCCACGTCCCGCGGGGAGACGAAGCCGTGGCTGTTGGGGCTGGACTTGATGAACATCATCGGGGGCAGGTCATCCAGGTACCAGGACGCCGGGATCTCGATGAGGTCGGTCTCCTCGCCGCGGATCAGCGGCTTCATCCAGTCGTGGGCCGAGTTGGCGGAGTAGTCGATCTTGGTCCAGGTGTCACCCACGCGCACGTAGTACGGGGTGTGGTCGTCATGCATCAGGGAGTGGTCGTAGAGGAAGCCGCGCTCGAGCAGGATCTCATTGGTGACCTTGGAGAACTCCCACCACGGGGCCACGTAGCCCACGGGCTTCTTGCCGGAGCGCCGCTCGATCAGGTCGGTGCAGTAGTCCAGGATCTCGGTCTCCTGGGTGCGGGTCATGGCGATCGGGTTCTCGTGCGAGTAACCGTGCACGCCGATCTCGTGGCCGGCAGCGACGACCTCGTCGAACTGCTGCGGGAAGGTCTCCACCGAATGTCCCGGCCAGAACCAGGTCACGGGCATCTCCCGGCGCTGGGCCAGCTGCAGCAGGCGCGGCACGCCCACCTCGCCGGCGAACAGGCCGCGGGAGATGTCACCGGGGGAGTCCTCGCCACCGTAGGAGCCGAGCCAGCCGCCCACGGCGTCGACGTCGATTCCCACGGACACGTAGATCTTCTTGGTCATGTTCGTTCCTTTCAGTGGTCAGCGCAGTTCGCTGAACAGGGTGGTGAATTCGGTGGTGGAGGGATTCCCGGACAGCAGTGCCGCCGCGAGGATCCGTGCTTGGAAGGGGTTCAGGTGGCCGGCACTGACGGCGCCGGCCGCGATCAGGTCCACGCCGCCGCCGTTGCCATAGATCGGGACCATGGGTCCATTCGGCACGCGGGTGCTCAGCACCACGGGGATCCCCGAGGAGACCAGGTCCGCCACGGCTTCGGCGTAACCCGGACCCGCATTCCCGACGCCGGTGCCCGCCAGCACCGCGCCCGCCGCGCCGCTCTGCGCCGCGTGCCGCAGCGCCTCAGGAGAGGAGCCGGGGTACGCCGTGATGACATCCACCCGGGTGGTGCCGAACCCGGAGCCGGGCAGGGGTAGAGCGCGGGGACGGACCGGCCGGGCGGCGAGGTCCAGCTCGTCATTGCGGAACAGGCCCACGGTGGCGCCGCCGTCGAAGGGCTGGCTGGCGGTGGTGTGCGCCTTGCGGGCGCCGCGGGCTGTCTGGACCCGGCCGTCGAAGGCAATCAGGGCGCCCATGCCGCGGAAGCGTGGATCAGAGGCTACTGTCAGGGCCTGGCGGAGGTTGCGGGGGCCGTCCGAGTCCGGCTGATCGGCCGCGCGCTGGGCGCCGGTGAACACCACGGTGGTGTCCGTGCCGTTCACCAGGTCCACCAGGAAAGCGGTCTCCTCGAGGGTATCGGTGCCATGGGTGACGATCACGCCGTCCACCTCCGCCTCGGCGGCCCGGGCGAGTGCCGCCGCGGTGATCTCCAGGATCTCCGGCAGGCCCAGGCGGTAGCTGCCCAGCGTCATGACGTCCTCGGTGGTGACCTGGAGGGCCCCGTCGACTGCGGCGGCCGGGGACGAGGCGACGAGGTCGCCGATCGTGTCCGAGGCGATCGAGCCGTCGCCGCGACCCGTGCCCTCCCCGCTCGCTCCGGCCTGACCGGAGCGAGACGCGATGGTCCCCCCGGTGCCGATGATGTGGACTCTGGCCAATCGATGCCGCCTCTGTCGCAAGTCGGGCAAAGACCGGGGGAGTGCCCCAATCGTTTGCCACAAACGTTTGTGTAAAGTGATGTGATGCACATTAGATCAGGAATCGACGTGATGCAAGACTCCTTGTGCGGCCCGTAGACTGACCATCCGACCACCACCGAAGGCCACCGTGAGCAAGCGATCATCCGTCACCCTGAAGGGGCTGGCCCAGGAGCTGGGCCTCAGTCCGTCCACGGTGTCGCGCGTGCTGAATGACGCGGCGGGCGAGGAATCACGCTGGGCCTCCCCGGAGACGAGCCGGCGCATCCTGGCCCTGGCCCACGAGGTCGGCTACGCGAAGAACCCCTACGCTGCCTCCCTGCGAACGGCCCGGTCGCGGTTGATCGGGGTGGTGGTGCCGCGGTTGCAGGACTACGTGCTCGCCACGATCTATGAGGGCATCGACGAGGCCGCGGCCGAGCACGGCTACGTGGCGGTAGTCTCGAACTCGCTGGACAACCCCGAGTCCCACGAGGCCCGCGTCCGGAAGCTGATGGACCGGCGCATCGACGGACTGATCCTCGGGGACACCCCGTTCGACGGCTCCACCCTGACCGCGATCGAGCAGGACGACGTCCCCTTCGTGCTGGTCAACCGACGGTCCCCTGGGTACCCGTCCGTGACCTGCAACGACTACCTGGGCGGACAGCTCGCTGGCGAGTATCTGGCCGGACTGGGCATGGAGAAGGTCTTCCTGCTGGCCGGCAAGAACCGCATGTCCACCTCGATCGACCGGACGGCCGGATTCACCGAACGGTTGGCCGAGCACGGCATCCACGTGCCTGCCGAGCACATCGCCACCGGCGGATTCGACGCCGAGGCCGGCGAAGAAGCCACCCGGCGCCTGCTGGACTCCGTGGGCGTGCCGGACGCGCTGTTCGCCGTCAACGACTTCGCGGCCATCGGCGCCCTGGGTGTCCTGGCCGAACGGGGGCTGTCCGTCCCGGACGACGTCAAGATCGTTGGGTATAACGACACCCCCTTGGCCAGCGGGGTGGGGCTGACCACGGTGCGCTCGCCGATGCACCAGATCGGCCGTCAGGGCCTGGAGCTGCTCCTGGACCGGATGGACGGCAAGGACGTGGAGAGTCGGCAGTTGGATCCGGAGCTGGTGGTCCGGAGCTCGGCGTAGGGCTCACCCCACCCGGAACCTCTCGAACACCGTGTACATGAAGTCGGTGCCGGTCTTCAGCGCGTCCACGAAGATCCGCTCGTCGTCCCCATGCATCCCGATCAGTTGCTCGTTGGACAGCACGTAGGGGTAGACGCCATAGCCGGGGATGCCCTCGGCGCGCCAGGGGGCCAGGGAGGTTCCTGCCTCGAACAGGGCCGGGGCGAAGGCCGCATCCGGGTAGGTCGCCTCGGCCGCGCCGGACAGCGCGTGGAACAGATCGGTGTCGATGTCCGCCGGCGGGTTCGCCCACGTCTGGTCCAACTCGTTGAGGTAGTCCTCCTCGCTCGTCCCCTCCGGGGCGGCGATGCTGACCTCCACGTCCCGCTCCGCCAGGAGCCTGCGCACTTGCTGGAGGAAGTCCCGAGGTTTCTGCCCTCCGGGAACCGCGCGGCAGTTCAGCCGGGCCGTCGCACTGGAGGGGATCACGTTCTCCTTGTACCCGGCCTCCTGGATCACGAAGGCGTGCGTGGTCCGCAGTAGGGCGCGGTGCAGGTAGGGGTAGTCGGAGCGGGAGACCATGAGCTTCTCGGCTCGCTCCCGCATCTTGGCCGACCGTGCCGAGAGCAGCATCCGGATGGCCTGGGCGAAGCGTCGGTCATCGGTGGATGCGGCCAGGGCCTGGAAGTACTCGCGGGTCACGTCAGTCAGATGGACGGGTGCCTCCCAGTCACCCAGATCGGCCAGCGCCCGGGACAGCGTGACCATCGCCGCGTCCGGCATCGGCTTGGACGAGTGTGTGGCCGTGCCATCCGCGGTGATGTCCAGGTTGAAGTAGACCTTGTCCTGGCGGGTGGCCGTGATGAGCATCGGGGTGGTCGCGTCCCCCTGGGCCAGGAACCAGCCGCCCTCGGTCAGGACCGACCCGGCGTTGATCTTGTCCCAGTGGTTCTCGGCCAGCCACCGGGAGCCGAAGGAGCCGGCCTCCTCATCACAGTCGGTGAGGATGATGATGTCCCGGTCGAAGCGTGCGCCCTCCTGCAGGTGGCGCAGCAGGGCGCTGATGCTCGCGGCGTTGGCGCCCTTCATGTCCAGGGCGCCGCGGCCGTATACCTCCCCGTCCCGCACCTCCCCGGAGAAGGGGTCCACTGACCAGTTCTCCAGTTCCACGGGCACCACGTCCGAATGTCCGAGCAGCAGCAGGGGCTCCGCGTCGCCGGTGCCGGCGATCCGCGCGATCAGGTGCACGTTGTCCGGTTGGGGCGTTTCGATGATCTCCGCGTCCACGCCCGCCCGGTCCCAGACCGCTTTGAGCATCTCGGCGTGCGGCCGGGTCTTGCCGCCCTGGCCGGAGTTCTGGGTGTCGAACGAGAGCATGCGTTGCAGCAGATTCAGCGGATCTCGGTCCTCGACCGGAACGGTCGCAGCGGCGTTGGCGCGGGAGCTGGAGGTCAGCCCCGTGAGTGCTCCGGTGCCGATGGCCGTCGCCCCGAAGGCGGCGGCGCCCACCCCTAAGAACGTACGACGCCGGATGGCCGGCTTGGGTGCGACCGTTGCCGTTGCCGTTGCCGTTGCCGTGGAGTCGGCACCGGAGGTGGGGGTCGGGTCGAAGGGTGCGGGTGATGGGCTCATGGTGTCTCCTCAGGGTGGTGCAGAGGTGAGACGGCGAGGGATCAACACATGAGACGGATGTGGGATGAGTCACATCCTTGCATGACCTGCGGGGGGACTCAACGGGTACCTCTGTGGTCTCGCCGAGATCGCCGTGACCTCAGTGCTCGTGCGGTGGTGCCTGAGTAGGATGGCGAAGAACCGGACCGGTCGCGGAGGACCTACATGAAGAACACGTCTGTAGTCGAGGAACCCGAAGTCCTCATCGTGGAGGACGTTGCGGCCTGGCGGGAGTGGCTGGATGCGCACGAGGAGAGATCGGACGGCATCTGGTTGATGCTGGCCAAGAAGGGCGCTACTTCCCCGACGTCGCTGACCTACCAGCAGGCCCTGCGGGAGGCGTTGTGCAGTGGTTGGATCGACGGTCAGTCCAAGTCGATCGATGCCACCACCTACCGCCAGAGGTACACACCGCGCCGCAAGGCCTCGATGTGGTCTCAGCGCAACGTCACGCTCGTGGCAGAGCTGATCGAGCAGGGGCGGATGCGGCCCCGGGGCCAGGCCGAGATCGACCGGGCGAAGGTGGACGGCCGGTGGGACCGCGCCTACGCCGGCCCGGCCACGGCCGAGGTCCCCGAGGACCTGGCCGCCGCGCTCGCCTCGTCACCGGGGGCCGCCGCCACCTTCGCCACGCTCAACGGCCAGAACCGCTACGCCGTCCTGCATCGGGTCCTCACCGCGCCGAGCCCGGCGAGCCGGACCAATCGGCTGGCCAAGCTGGTCGGCATGCTGGAACGTGGCGAGACTCCGTACCCGCAGTAGCCGATGCGAGGAGGGCCAGAGGGAGCCAGAGGGAGCCAGCGGGAGCCGGCGGCAGCGCCGGCGTCGGGCACCTGAACCGTGACCGGCACCTCACGCGCCCCTTCTCACCTGATCACTGCGCGGTGAGTGCCGTCTCGATCGCGCCGCGCATCTTGGCGGGGGCGGTGGTCGGTGCGAAGCGCTCGAGGACGGTCCCGTCACGGCCGAGCAGGAACTTGGTGAAGTTCCACTTGACCGCGCCGCCGAGCAGCCCCGAGGTCTCCTGCCGCAACCAGGCGAACAGCGGATGCGCGCCGGAGCCGTTGACCTCCACCTTGGCGAACATCGGGAAGTCGACGCCGTAGTTCAGCTGGCAGAACTCACTGGCCTCGGCGTCGGTGCCCGGCTCTTGGTGGGCGAACTGGTTGCAGGGGAAGCCGAGCACCACCAGGCCGCGGTCCCGGTAGTCCCTGTAGAGCTCCTGGAGGCCCTCGAATTGGGGTGTCAGACCGCACTGGCTGGCCGTGTTGACCACGAGCACCACGTGGCCCGCGTAGTCGGACAAGGGGCGGTCCTCCCCGGTGGCCGTCCGCGCGGTGAAGTCGGAGAGCGTGGGCATCAGTCCTGCACCACGTCCACGGTGACGTCGATGTTCCCGCGGGTGGCATTGGAGTAGGGGCAGACCTGGTGGGCCTGATCCGCCAGCTCCTGGGCCTCGTCCTGGGGCAGGGCGGGGACCACTACCTCCAGGGTGACCTCGAGGCCGAATCCGCCGGCTCCATTCGGGCCGATCCCCACGCGGGCGCCCACACTGGACTCGCCGAGGTCCTTCTTCGCCTGGCGGGCCACCATCTGCAGAGCCGAGTGGAAGCATGCAGCGTAGCCGGCCGCGAAGAGCTGTTCCGGGTTGGCTCCGTTGCCGGTGCCGCCCATCTCCTTCGGGACGGCCAGGTCCAGGCTGATGGAACCGTCCGCGGTCTGGGTGCGGCCGTCCCGGCCGCCGCCGGTGGCCAGGGCCTCTGCGGTGTAGACAGTCTTCATAGGGTTCTCCTTGGGTCGGGGTGAGGATCGGGGGTTGGATTCGGGTTCAGGTCAAGGTACGTGCCGGGGGATGGGTTCGCGCGGTGGAAGCCGAGGCGGAGCCCCAGACGTCCGAGTCTCAGACATCCGAACCGGCGAACCGGCGAGAGAGGTCTCGGAGGTTGAGGAGTTCCTCCGTCGACAGTGTCACGGCGTCCAGCAGGCAGCGCTGGACCTCGGCGGCGCGCGAGCGGAGGGCATGGCCCTCTGCGGTCAGGTGCACGGCGACCCGGCGTGCATCCGTTGACTGGCGCTCGCGGGTGATGAAGCCGTGCTCGTCCAGGCGCCGTAACAGGGGAGACAGCGTGCCGCTGTCCAGATGCAGCCGATCGCCGAGTGCAGAGACGGTCTGCCCGTCCTGCTCCCAGAGCACCAGCAGTACGAGGTACTGCGGGTAGGTCAGGCCCAGGTCATCCAGCAGCGGGCGGTAGGCCTGCTGGGCGGCCCGGGCTGCCGAGTACAGGGCGAAGCACACCTGGTCCTCCAGGCGACCGGCAGATTCTGGGTGTGCGAAGCTCATCTCAAAAGCATTGCGCACAATTCAGTTGTGCGCAATAGGTCGGTTCGGCGACATCAGACCCCGTGGAAGCACCGGAACCCCGTAGAAACCACGGTTCCGGCCCATCGGCTTCCCTGACAGGATGGAAGTCATGGCATCACAGGGACAACCGAGGAACGATCCTCAGGGTGCGTTCGGGTCGCCTAGGTCGTCCAGGTCTACGGGGTCGTCCGGGATGCCGTCGACCGGGCCATCGTCATCCGAGCCGCGCCCGGCCAGCGCCGGGACCAGCAAGGTCAGAGTGGCCGGCGGCAGGGCCTTCCGCAGTTCCACGCGGCTGGTCATCCCGAGCTTCGCGAGGCAATTGCCGACGTGGTACTCCACTGTGCGCACGCTGAGGAATAGCTCGGTAGCGATCTCGCGGTTGCCCTTGCCCTCGGCGACCTCGACGGCGATCTGCCGTTCGCGGGTGGACAGTTCTGCCATCAACCGAAACGCGGTCTGCGCCGGAGCCGACACCGGCTCATGGGAGCGTTCTGCCCCTCGACCAGCCACCGGGCCGGCCACCGATTCGTGCACACCTCTCATGGGGCGGCTTCCCCCCTCCGCTCTGGTGCCCACATCGGCCGGCCCGGTGGCTCTCTCCCCCTGCCGCTTCCGCAGGGCGGCGGCCAGTTCCGCCGCCTCACCCTGGAGTGGCATCGCGCCACACCTCAGGAAGAAGTCGGCGGCCTGGCGGGCCCACCGGCCGGCGTCGTCCACACCGTCCTCGAGTCGATCGTCGGTGCCCGCACCGTCCATGGCGAGCCGGGACAGATCCAGCGCTATGAAGGCCCGGACCAGGGCATGGCCCCCGCCGGGCAGGACGTCCGGACCGATGCCGGCCACGTACGGAACCGGCTCGGCGTCGAGGGAGGCCAGAGCATCCACCAGCTGCTCCCGTGCGTCGTCTGGCTGGGCCCGCGCCCGGTACAGGGCACCGAGCGTTGCTGCCTCCACCGCGCGCAGGACGCCCTCCGGGGCGGAGTCCATGCCCTCCGTGGCGTGAGCGGCGAGGGCCTGCAGGCGGTGTACGTGTCCGGTTTCCGCCAGGGCCCGCGCGTAGAGGCAGACCGTGGTGAATCCGGCGGTGGCCCACCCCACCCGGGTGGACTCGATGAGCTGGAACTGATGCGCGGCCTCCGGGTGGTCGCCGGCGAAGGTGGCTCCCATGGCGCGGGCGAAGGCCACGGCGCAGGCCACCACCTCACTGGTGGCGCTGGCGTCCTCCACCGCTCGCTGGAGCAGCGGGCGGCCGGCACTCTGTTCGCCACGGGCCAGCGGCACCAGCGCCGCCGTGGCATAGGCGGAGCGAACCCCGGAATCGACCGGTAGCATCAGGCAGCTGTCCACGGCCCGCGTGGCATGCTCCAGTGCTCGGTCCCAGGCACCCTGGTGGAAGGCCAGCTGGCTCAGGGTGCTTTCCAGGAAGACCCGCTGCTCGCGGGGACCCTGGGCGTCCTGGGCCGTGGCATCGAGGATCCGGGAGGCGGCGGCCACCTCCCCCTGGGCGCGGAGGCGAGAGCCGATCACCGCGGAGATCACGCTCCGCACGGGTTCGGTCCCCGGGACGGGGCGCAGGTCCTCCAACAGGGACGTCATCTGCTCAGTGAACTCACCCACGCGGCTGCGGTCGCCATGCCGCAGGCCGGACCAGAGGGCGAGCAGGGCCTCCACGGAGCGAGCCTCACTGACCAGGCGCAGAGCCTGCGGGTCCTGGCGGGCAGCGTGTTCGAACCCGCGGCGCACCGGCACCAACTCGTCCAGCAGGGCATCGATGGTGCTGCCCACGGCGCCGAACCGTGCCGTGGCGTAGGCGATCCGTCCCGCGGCGGCCAGGGCGTGGCCGAGCAGGAGCAGGCCGGCCCGCCCCGGATCGTCCTCCGGCAGGTAGAGGCCTTGCCGGATCTGGTCCACCGCCCCTTCCAGGTCCTCTGAGGCGAGCAGATCCCAGGCTCGCGCCGCGCACCCTGGCCGGCTCTGGGGCATCCCGGCCAGGACATCCCGCAACTCGAGCACCAGGTCCGGCCTGCGGGCCAGCACGGTGGCACGCAGAGCCAACGTCAGGGCGACCGGATCCCCGGTCAACCGCAGGGCCTGATGGAAGTGGCCAAACGCCGCCACCCCGTCTCCGCGGACTAAAGCCTCTCCTCCGTACTGCATCAGCGTCCGGACGAGCAGTGGGGTCTCCGCCGGCTCCGGGTCCAGCCGCTGTGCCTGAACCCGGTGTCCCAGGGCCGCGGGCCCTTTCAGGACCGGGGCGAGGATCCGATGCAGTTCCGCACGGCGCTTGTCCGGCAGCTGGTCCGCCATGAGCGTGGCCAGGTGCGGGTGGGACAGGGCCACCGTGCCCGCGGTGTGCGTGATGCGCACCTGGTCCGAGTCCAACAGGCCGTGGTCCGGCAGGCCCGGGTAACCCAGTTCGACCAGCGCCCCGCTCAGGTGCACGATGTGGAGCGGCTCGCCGGCCACCGCCAGCAGGCTGAGGGTGTCCCTCAGATGGGGAGAAAGTGCCTCCAACGAGGACCGCAGGGCTCGGCCGAACAGGCGCTGGGGAGCATTCTGACCTTTTCCCAAGGCCGCCATGGCATCCTGCAGCCGTCGATGTCCCGGAGGGGCGTGGTCCAGCCACCCGGCCACCGCGCCCACCAGCAGGGGGACTCCGCCCGTGCCGCCGTGGACCTTGCGGGCAAAGTCGTCGGACACGGGGATGCCCAGCCGCTCCCGCAGGACCTGCCGGCAGTCCGCGACTCCCAACGGGCCCAACTGCAAGTGGGTACCGTGGCGCCCTGAGGCCAGGAATCGCTCGATGCCGACGGTGAGCTCGGTGGCCTGCGGGCGGTAGGTCAGGATGATCATGAAGGGCCCTGAGGACATGGCCAGAGCGCAACGCCACAGCACCTCGGCGGAGAACGGGTCCGCCCATTGGAGGTCCTCCACCACGGCGATGCCCGCTCCGCCGTCGTTCGACTCAAAGGCCTGGATGGCATCGAAGACCACCTGCACGCAATCTTCCATGACGGTGGGCCACTCCGTCCGATGCTGGCCGGTGATGGCGGACAGTAGCCGCTGGACCAGCGTCCCGGGGACATCGGCATCGGAGGGGTACAACTCCACCGCCGGCAGCACATTGCGCTTGCCGGCGAGGAAGGTCTCCACCAGGGTGGTCTTGCCGATGCCGGCGGGGCCTTCGATGGCGACGAACTGGGGGACGCCGGTCTGCACCCGTTCCCACGTGGCGTTCAAGCGCTGCAGCTCCGCGGCGCGGCCCGGCAACGTCTCGGACTGATCCTGTGGGTGCTGCGTCATGACGTATCCCCTGCTGGTTCATCGGACCCTCGGGATCCGAGCGCGCGTGAGCCCCGGCGCGGGCTCGCCTGCGGCCATGATAAGTGGATCACAGATCGGCCTCCGGCCACGTCAGGTTGATGACGTGACCGGCTCTGGGCAGCTGGACCATGAGTGCGAGACCTGGGAAAATGCCGACCCATGGTGACGATGCGAGCGGGACCCGGCCAGGCCGGCGTCGTGGGCCGGCTGTTGCACGAGTTCAACACGGAATTCGGCTCGCCCACGCCCTCCGCGGAGGACTTCGCGGCGCGCTTCGGCATGCTGCTGGTGGGTGACGACGTCCTCGTGCTGCTTTCGGGCAGCACCGCGGCACCGACGGGCTTCGCGTTCCTGACCCTGCGCCCGACGCCGTACGGCGACGGGCCGCTGGCACAGCTCGAGGAGTTGTACGTGCGGCCGGGTCAGCGGGGACGGGGCATCGGCACCGAACTGCTGCTGGACGCCATCGAGCATGTGAGGGCGCGAGGCAGCGAGGAGATGCACATCAACGTGGATGAGATCGACGAGGACACCCGGCGTTTCTACGAACGTCACGGGTTCACGAACATCCAGCCCGGCGAGGACTACCGCATGCTCTGTTACCTGCGGGAGTTCTGAAGGCCGGGCCGGCGGCGAGGTTCTCCTACCCCAGCAGGTGCAGGACTACTTCAAAGACGCCGACGGCGGCGGCCGCGGAGATGATGCCGGTGACGGTCCAGAACGTGGCGCGCTCGGTGGTGGCCGAGTAGGTGCCCGTGGTGGGGATTTCGGACGTGGAGAGAGACAGCGGAGTGGACATGATGTCCTCCAAATGAGGGGATTCCGGGTCTGCCCAGAGCGGGCATCGGGCAGGACACTATCGCTGAAACCACGCGGATGAAAACGCCACGCCGGACGACACGCCGAACGGGCTCCGTCCGGAGGCTGAGGGTCCGAAAACATGGCGACTGACCAGCGGAAACCTCTCAACCGGGCGGCCTGGTGTGCGCTCCCGCCGGCGCCGTCAGGAGGCCTGGCCAGCCGGTGCCGTCGGGCCCTGCTGGGGCGGCCCCGGTCAGCCGGCGCCGTCAGCCCATGGCGTGGCTGAGCATCCTCAGCCGCAGGGCCCGGGCCGTGGACATGTGGGCCCGCATGGCCTCACGCGCGCCGGCGGCCTCATGCTCTCGGATGCAGCGGAGGATCTCCGCGTGCTCCTCCAGGGACTGTTCCCAGCGCCCCGGCGTGGTGAGGGTGGAGGTCGGGGCATGGATCTGGTGGGTGGAGAGCCGGTCCAGCAGATCGCGCAGGATGGGGTTCCGGGCGGCCGACCACAGCGCCTCGTGGAACTCGATGTTGGTGTCCAGCCGGGTGGCGTTGTCCGGGTCCGTGAGGGCCTGGTCCCGGGAGAGGAGTCCCTCCAGCCGGACCAGATCGAGCTCGGTCCGGGCCGAGGCGGCCTCCTCGGCGGCCTGTCCCTCCAGCAGGATGCGGAGGTCATAGACCTGCATCAACTGTTCGGGGTCCAGGCGCCGCACCTGCAGCCCCCGGGTCCCGCGTTCGAGCAGGCCCTCCTGCTGCAGCCGGCCCAGGGCCTCGCGCACCGGCGTCCGGGAGACCCCGAACCGCTCGGCCAGAGCCACTTCGCGGAAAGGTGTTCCGGGGGAGTGCTCGCCTCGGAGGATCTCCGCCTTGAGCTCGCCGTGCATCGCGGAGGCGTCCATCTTCCCAGCCACAGGTGTGCCCTTCATTGTGCTCTTCTGCTCTCAGCGGTGCCGGCCGGCGCAGGGGACATCCTTCTCCCGACGCCGGCCGGCACGCTTTCCAATATCAGGCCAGGGTACCGGCGCGCCGTCCGAAGACCACTCCCGCGGCCAGGCCGGAACCGCCGGGGTAGTTGCCGGCGAACAGGCCGCCGAGCATCTCACCGCAGACGTACAGCCCGGAGATGTGCTCGCCCTCGGCGTCCAGGACCCGGCCGTGGGTGTCCGACTTCAGGCCGCCGAAGGTGAACGTGATGCCACAGGTGACCGCGTAGGCGTAGAACGGCCCCTCGGTCAGGGGGGTGGCCCAGTTGGACTTGACCGGGGTGGTCTCGGCACGGCGGCCGTCCTTGATGGTGGGGTCCCAGGGGATGGTGGTGTCGATGGACCCGTTGTAGTCCTGGACGGTCCCGGTGAGGGCCTCCGGGGCGATCCCGATTTTCCCGGCCAGCTCCTCGAGGGTGTCCGCCTCGGCCACGGTGATGCCGGGCATCTCATACTCCTCACTCCGCAGCATGGCCCGCAGGGGGGCATCGAAGATCTGGTAGGCGACCGAGCCCGGCTGCTTGAGGATCTCGCGGCCGAACTTCGCGTAGGTGTAGTTGCGGAAGTCCTCGCCCTCGTCCACGAACCGCTGGCCTTCGGTGTTGACGATGATCCCCAGCGGGTAGGACTGGCGGGTCAGCCGGTTGGTCAGCTCGCGGTTGGACTCGTTGTTCGGGGTGAACGCATCCCATTGGGTGGAGTGGCAGGTGGACCAGTGCCCGGCCTTCTGCGCGCCGATCTTCAGGCCGGCGGCGATCATGTCCCCGTTGTTGAAGGGGGTGCCGCGGACCTTGGCGTTCTCCCAGCCCTCACCGAGGTGCTCGCGGCGCCACTCGGCATTGGACTCGAAGCCGCCGGCGCCCAGGATCACGGATTCGGCGCGCAGTTCCTGCAGGGACCCATCCTCTTGGCGGACGGCGACGCCCTTGACCTGGCCCTCCTCGACGACCAGCCCGGTCACGTCCTGGCCGTAGCGGACCTCGGTGCCCAGCTGCTCGGCCACGCGGACGTGGTCATGCATGAGGCCCTCGCCGCCGCCGACGTTGCCGACATGCAGCCCGCCCCAGAACAGGTAACTGCCGTCCTCGCGCTGATAGGCCTGGCGCTCGTACATCAGTCGGTACTTCAGACCCAGCGACTGCAGCCACCGCAGGTTCGGGGCGGCCTCCTGCACCAGGACCTCGGTCAGCTCGGGGTCATTGCGGCCGTCGGTGACGCGGACGAGGTCGGCGGCGTAGTCCTCGGCGGAATACGCCGGGACCTCGGTGACGGCGTGGCGCTCGTCCGGCTCGATGAAGTCCTGCAGGTCCTCGAGTCCGGCATGGGCGATGCGCGTGGCGCCGGCGGTGTAGTAGCTGTTGCCGCCGAACGCGTCCCGGGGGGCCTTCTCCAGCAGGAGCACCTTCCGGCCCCGCTCGGCTGCTGCGTGGGCGGCGGTGAAGGCAGCGTTGCCGCCGCCGACGACGATGACGTCGGCATCCAGGCTGGTGCCGGTCTGGGCGCCGCCGGTGCGGGTGTCCGGGGTGGGGGAGGTGGTCATGAGAGTCCCTTTCAGTCGGCTCGCCGGTCCAGCCGACGACTGTGCACGAATGTATACAAATGTGGACATACGTGCAAGGGGTGGCCGGAAGCGGGGGCGTGGGGGCAGTCCCATGCCGATGCCTCGCGCCTCGCGCCTCGCGCTTGGTGCTGGATGCCCGGTGCACCGTGGCGGCCTTCTGTGACTCAGCCGATCCAGGCGTACCGGTGTTCCGGGCGCCCGGTGGCACCGTAGCGCGGCCGCAGCTCGGCTTTGCCGCGGTCGGTCAGCAGCTCGAGATAGCGGCGGGCGCTGACCCGGGAGATCCCGCAGGCCGCCGCCACCTCACGCGCCGAGAGGTCGACGCCGGCCCCGACCTCCCGCAGTGCGGCCGCCACCAGGTTCAGCGTGGGGGCCGAGTACCCCTTGGGCAGGCGGTCCGCGGGTCCGTTCGGTGGTGCCCCTGACCCCGACCGCGCCGCGGTGCTAGACCACGCCGCTGTGCTGGACCACGCCGGCTGCTCCACGTGGTCCGGGGCCCGGCCGGATGCGCCCCGGACCAGCCGGTCGATCTCGGTCTGGTCCAGGTCCGGAGCACTGCCGGCGCCGTGGCCGGATCCGCCGTGGGCGGCGAGGAGGGCGGCGAACTCCTGGAGGCGCTCGTTGAACTCCTCGCGGCTGAAGGGCTTGACCAGGTAACCGTCCACGCCGTGGCCTACCGCGCGGCGGACGGTGTCACGCTCGCTGGCGGCGGTCACCATGATCACCGCGACGTCATGACCAGCAGATCGCAGGTCCTCCAGCACCTGGACGCCGCCCCGGTCCGGCAGGTGCACGTCCAGCAGCACGAGGTCCACCTCGTGCTGAGCCAGGAACTCCGCCACCGGTAGACCGCGTTCCAGGACCCCGACCACCTCGAAGTCGTCGAGAGCCTCCACGAAGCGCCGGTGCATCCCCGCGACCGCGAAGTCGTCATCCACCACGAGTGTCCTGATCAACGGATGTCCCCTCTGTCCTCGGTGTTCGGTGTCTCAGCCTGGTCTCTGTCCGCTCCAGCGCCACGGCCATCGCTGTCACCGTAGGTGCGGGTGTGGGTGCCGGTGCCAGTATCAGTGCCGGCGTCGGCGTCTGCGGCCGCCGGCCAGGCGGCCCGGAACCGGGCCCCGCCCCAGGGCGACGGGGTGATCTCCACCCGGCCGCGCCGGCGCCGGGCAATCCGGTCCACCAGGGCGAGGCCGATGCCGCGGCCTCCGGCGGGCCGCCCTGACGCCGGGCCGGTGTCCTTGGTGGAGGCTCCCCAGCGGAACAGGGCCTGCGCCGCATCCGGGTCCAGGCCGGGACCCGAGTCGTCCACCTGGACCGCGAATCCGGCGGCGCCGGCGGTCACCTCCAGCATCACCCGGCCGCCGTCCCCGGCCGCCTCGATGGCATTCGTCAGCAGATTGGCCACCACCGTGAGGGCGTCGTCGTCCGCACTCCAGTCCGCCTCCACGGAGCCGTTGGCGGTCAGCTCCAGCGCGACGCCGGCCTCCCGGGCGAGCGCGGATTTCGCGCCGACCAGCGCGGACAGGGATGCATCGGAGAGGTCGTGCTGGAATGGGCCGCCGGCCAGGCCTGTCAGGCTCCGGATGTACTCCTGCGCCTCCTCGGTCTCGTCGAGGGACAGCAGGCCGGAGATCACATGGAGTCGGTTGGAGAACTCGTGGGTCTGTGACCGCAGGGTCTCCGTCAGGCTGCGCTGGCCCTCCAGCTCGCGCAGGCTGGACTCCAGTTCGGTGCGGTCCTGCACGGTCAGGGTGCGGCCGATCTGCCGGCCCTGCGCCCGCGCCGGCCGCACCCGGGCCAGGAGGATGCGCTCGCCGGCCAGGGCGAAGGTCGTCAGATCCCAGTCGGCCTCGTCCGCCGTCGGGCGGCGTGGCCCAGCATCGGTTGCCTTGCCCGGGGACGAGGCCGGTGTGGGGGAGGGGGCCAGGAGGGCGGCCAGGTCCGCATCCAGCACTTCTGCGGCCGGGCGGCCCTCGATGTCCGGGCCCACGCCGAGCAGCCGGGTGGCCTCATCGTTGACGAGGGTGATGGTGCCGTCCTCGTCCACGCCGATGACGCCGTCTCCGACGCTGTGCAGCAGCGCCTGGCGGGACTGGTGCAGTCCGGCCATCTCCTCGGGACCAGCCCCGTAGATCCTGGTGCGCACGTAGCGGGAGGCCCACGCTGCCCCGGCGGTGCCCAGGCCGGCGGCCAGCAGGACCCACGGGGCGAAACCGAGGACGACCTCGAGCAGGTCGGCGCGGATCTCGCTCTGCAGCAGGCCCACCGAGACGGTGCCCACCACCTCGTCGCCGTCCCAGATCGGGACCTTGGAACGCAGCGATACCCCCAGGGGGCCCTCCTCGGTGCCGCGGAAGGTCTCGCCAGCACGGATCGGGGCATGGTCTGAGGAGACCGGCTGGCCGATCTGCGCCGGGTCGGGGTGGGCCACCCGGATGCCGTCCTGGTCCGCGACGACCACGAACTCGACCCCGGCGGCCCGTTCGGCCAGGTGGGCGATGGGTTGAATTCTCTCCACCGCATCCGCTGCGTTCACGGTGGCGATCACCTCGGGGACGCTGGCGATCTCGGTGGCCACGGTGTGGACCTCCTCGAAGGCGAGGTCCCGGGTACGGAGTTCCTCGAAGCGCAGCACGATGGCCGCCACGGCTAGCACCGTCAGCAGCACGATGGCCAGCTGCAGGGTGATCAACTGCAGGCGGAACCGGCGGCGGGGCCGGGGCCCGTTCAGGCGGGGTGGGGGGCGAAGCACCGTGGCTGACTCCTGGGGATGGGGATGGGGATGGGGATGGGGATGGGAGGACGTGACGCGGCGTTGTCAGAACTTTCTTAACCTCCCCTTATGACCACAACCACCTTTCCGCTGTGCCATGGATCACGTTTCTGTCACCGTGGAGGATCGGCCACGGCTTAAGTGGTCCGAATCACTGACGTAGAGAGTACGGAGGACCATGAGTTCACGCACCTTCACCAAGGCCGCCCTCGGCGTGGCGGCCGCCGGCGTCGTCGGCCTTGCCTTGGTCAATGCCGCCGCTGGCGGTGGCGAGGCCACCGCCCGATCCAAGCTGGTGCTGATGGCACCGGCGGCGCCCGGCGGCGGCTGGGACGGCTTCGCCCGCGAATCCCAGCAGGCCATCAAATCCGATGGCATCTCCAACAATGTCCAGGTCGTCAACGTCCCCGGAGCCGGTGGCACCATCGGGCTGGGGCAGTTCGCCCAGATGGAGGGCCGCTCGGACATGATGATGGTGACCGGCGGAGTGATGGTCGGTGCCGTCGAGCTGGCGGACTCCGGGGTCTCCATGGACGATGTCGAGCCGCTGGTCCGGCTGGCGGACGACTATGCCGCCCTGGTGGTGCCGGCGGACTCGCCATACGAGACCCTGGACGATTTCATCGCGGCGTGGAAGCAGGATCCGGGTGGCGCCTCCATCTCCGGTGGCTCGCTCGGCTCGATCGATCACCTGCTGACCGGCCTGGTGGCGGAGAAGGTGGGGATCGACCCGTCCCAGACCAACTACATCGCCTACTCCGGCGGTGGCGAGGCGCTGACCTCCATGCTCTCCGGCACCACCGTGGCCGGCATGTCCGGCTACAACGAGGTGGCGGACCAGATCGAGGCCGGCAACCTGCGGGCCCTGGCCATCTCCTCGAAGGAGCGGCTGCCCGGCGTGGACGTGCCCACCTTCCTGGAGCAGGGCGTGGATGCCGAGATGGCCAACTGGCGCGGCCTGGCCGCAGCCCCCGGCGTCTCCGAGGAGGACCGAGGCGAGCTGTTGGAGATCGTGGAGGAGTACCGCCAGACGGACCACTGGCAGGACGCCCTCGAGCGCAACAGCTGGACGGACAGCTACATGACGGGCGACGAGTTCGAGGCCTTCCTCGACGAAGAGATCGACCGCACCCGTGACATCGTGGAAGGACTCGGACTGTGAGCCAGCAGCAGACTGTACCCCCGGCCGGCCATTCGGCTGAGACCGCCGGAACCGCCGGGGCAACCGGCGGACCCCAGGGCCCGACGTCGGCCGCACCCCAGGGCGGGACCGCGCGTCGCGGATTCTGGGCCGGCCGCAGCGAACTGATCATGCCCCTGCTGGTGGCCGGCATCGCCACCTGGCTCGCCATCGAGACGGCGACCATGAACGTCATGGGCGACTCCGTGCCGGGGCCCCAGTTCTTCCCGACGATCGTCTGCATCGTGCTGTACGCCGTCGCGGTCGTCCACGCCATCCAGCTGCTGCGGAACCCGCGGCTGCCGGACCTCACCGACGATGCGGTGAACGCGGACACGTCCTCGGACCTGCTTGGCGACCTGGCCTCCGCCTCCGATCGCGGCCGGGAGCGGATCGCCGGCCGCACCCCGGGCGCCACGCTGCCCCCGGGCTGGAAGACGTACACCGACTGGAAGACCGTGGGCCTGATCGTCGGCGGCATCGCCGGGTTCATCCTCGTGCTGCCCGTCCTGGGGTGGGTGCTCTCCGCGGCCGGCCTGTTCTGGGTGGTCTGCAAGGCCCTGGGCAGCGAACGCCCGCTGTTCGACCTCATCATCTCGCTGGTGTTCTCCTCGGTCATCCAGCTGGCCTTCAACGCCGGACTCGGACTGAACCTGCCCGGCGGCTTCCTGGAAGGACTGATCTGACATGGACCAGTTGAACCTCCTGTTCGAGGGCTTCGGCGCTGCCCTCACCCCGATCAACCTGCTGTGGGTCCTCATCGGTGCCCTGCTGGGCACCGCCGTGGGCGTGCTGCCCGGTCTGGGCTCGTCGATGGCCGTGGCCCTGCTGCTGCCCATCACCTTCACGCTGGACCCGACCGCCGCGTTCATCATGTTCGCCGGTGTCTACTTCGGTGGCCTCTTCGGTGACTCCACCGCCGGGATCCTGCTGAACACCCCCGGCAACTCCGCCGCGATCGCCGGCTCGTTCGAGGGCCACCGGATGGCCAAGGACGGCCGGGCCGCCAAGGCGCTGGCGACGGCCGCCGTCGGCGCCTTCGTGGGCGGCCTGATCGCCACCACCCTGGTGGTGTTCTTCGCCCCCCTCCTGGTCAAGATGGCCACCGCCTTCGGTCCGGCCGAGTACTTCGCGCTGGCCGTGTTCGCCTTCCTGGCGATCTCCTCCGTGGTCTCCGAGTCCGTGGTGAAGGGCCTGGGCGCCCTTGGCATCGGCCTGGTCCTGGCCATGGTGGGCGTGGACGGGCCCTCCGGCACCGTCCGGTACACCCTGGGCCTGCCGCAGCTGTTCGACGGCATCTCCATCGTGGTCATCACCGTGGGCCTGCTGGCCCTCGGCGAGGTGCTGCACATCGCCGGCCGCATCCACCGGGATCCCGGCATGGAGCGGATCGGCACCAACGGCCGGGCCCGGCTGGAACGCTCGGATGTCCGCAAGGCCCTGCCGGCCTGGCTGCGCGGAACGGCCTTCGGCGTGCCCTTCGGCATCATCCCCGCCGGCGGGGCCGAGGTCCCGACGTTCCTGGCCTACGGCACCGAGAAGCGGCTGGCCAAGCGCCGCGGGGACAAGGAATTCGGTTCGACCGGCTCCATCCGCGGTGTGGCCGCCCCCGAGGCGGCTGGCAACGCGACCGCCGGTACGGCCATGGGTGCACTGCTCGCCCTCGGGCTGCCCACCTCCGCCACCGCGGCGATCATGCTGGCCGCCTTCCAGCAGTACGGCATGCAGCCCGGCCCCCTGCTCTTCGAGCGCAGCGGTGAACTGGTCTGGACGCTGCTGGCCTCGCTGTTCATCGGCCTGGTGGTCCTGGTCATCCTGAACATGCAGTTCGCGGTGGTGTGGGCCAAGCTGCTGCTGATCCCGCGCCACTACCTCTACGCCGGCATCACGGTGCTATCCATGCTGGGCGTGTACGCCATCAGCTCCTCGACCCTGGACCTCTGGGTCCTCCTGGTGATCGGCCTGCTGGGCTTCGTGATGCGGCGCTACCAGTTCCCGCTGGCCCCCGTGCTGATCGCCGTGGTCCTCGGGCCGCTGGCCGAGACCGAACTGCGCCGCGCGCTGACCGTCTCCGAGGGGGATGCGTCCGTGCTGATCTCCAGCCCGGTCACCATGATCCTGTACTCCGTGCTGGTCCTGGCCCTCGTGGTCAGCGCCCTGCAGCACGTGCGTCACCGCCGTCAGAAGGCGGCCGAGGCGGCGACTGATGGTGGCTCCGGCGGAGACGGCGGTGGGACGGCCTTCAGCGATCCGTGGGGCCCCGACGGCGGCCCCTCGTCCACCACGCCCGAGACCCCGGAGACCGTGGGCGCCCCGAACCCCGGCGGCAAGGTGTAGCGGGGAGGGGGCAGCGGACGGAGGATCAGTACTTTCGCAGCTCCCAGGGAGATTGACCGGTCTGATCGCGCCGCAGCCGGGTGCCGATGGCCTCTGCGAGCAGGGCCAGGACCCCGCTGGAGTCAGCGAGGGCCCGGACCACCAGTCCCGGCCCGCGGAGCAGGCTGCACCCGGCGTGGAGGGTTGGAAAGTCACTGATGATCCCGCGAACTGTGTCCACGGTGTCCGCTCCGATGCCCGGGTGGACGGCAGTCAGTGACAACAGGTGCGTGCGGTTGTCGAGCCACCCTCTGCTCGTGGGATCGGTGCGGGCAGGTCTCATCACCAGGTTGTCCCACAGCAACAGCTGGGATTCCAACCACAGGCGGGTGAACAGCCGCACCTCGTGGTAGCGGAACGGCTCCCCGCTCGCCGCCCAGCCCGGGGTGACGATCTCCGCGGTGAGGAATGAAGCCCCGGCGGACATCCGGACCTCCGTGGTCTGCCGGTACTGGGCCCCCTCGTAGGCGATCAACGGGTCAGGGACGTACTCCAGCCTGGCCCCCGGTGCAAGGTCGAAGCGCTGGAATTGGCGTGCCGGGCCCGCCGGGCTCCGGTAGACCTTCGTGGCCGACTGTGTGGTGACCAGCGCGCTCGAGGCCGGGCCGCCGTCGTAGTCGATCTCGTAGCGGTCCTCCCCAAGAAATCCGCCGCCGGGATTGACAATGGTGAAGACGGCCCCGCCGCTAGTGTCCGGATAGTGCGCACGGAGCACCCGGAGGGCACCGGAGTGGAACTGGGCCGCGGCCACGCTCCGACCCGAGGGAGCCCGCTCGACCTGCAGCCGGAGGGTGCCCGTGGCGGGGGCGAGGCCAGCGGGGTGGTCCGTGCGGTCGGGACGGCCGAGGGTGATGGGTGGCACGGCCTCACCCGACCAGATCGGACATCAGGACGTCGCGACGGATCCACTCCAGCACGGCGTCCAGCCCCTCGTCCGTCCTGAGGTTCGTCAGGCAGAACGGCCTTTCCCCGCGGAACGCAGCCGAGTCGGAGACCATCACCGTCAGGTCCGCGCCCACGTGGGGTGCCAGGTCCGTCTTGTTGATGATGAACAGGTCAGACTTGATCATGCCCTGGCCGGCTTTGCGGGGGATCTTCTCGCCCTGCGCCACGTCGATGATGTAGATCGAGAAGTCGGCCAGTTCCGGGCTGAAGGTCGCCGAGAGGTTGTCCCCGCCGGACTCCACGAAGATCACCTCGAGGTCGGGGAAGCGCTGCGTGAGTTCGCCGATGGCGGCCTCGTTCATGGTCGTGTCCTCCCGTATGGCCGTGTGGGGACAGCCTCCGGTCTCCACCCCGATAATCCGGGACTCCGGAAGGACGGAGTTCGCCGCGAGAATGCGGGCGTCTTCGATGGTGTAGATGTCATTCGTGATGGCGGCCATGGAGACCTCGGCGCTCATGGCGCGGGTGATCCGTTCCACGAGTTGCGTCTTGCCTGCGCCCACGGGCCCGCCCACTCCAATGATGATCGGTTCACTCATGATGTGGTACTCACCTTTCCTCGGTTTTTTCGTCGTCTGGTCTGTCCGTCGTCTCGTCTGCTCGGTGGCAGAGCGGCGGGGATGGGTGCGCCGCGTCCTGATCAGCTCATGAACATCCGGGCCCGCAGGTGTTCGTGCCGCATCTGGGCGATCTCCAGGCCGGGTGCTGTGGAGCCGAAGTCCTCCACGGGCCGGTGCAGGGCGTACTCCGCGCTCTCGGTGATGAGGGGGCGGAGCCGGCCGAGGATGCGTTGCCCCGCCGTCTGGCCCAAGGGGACGGCACGGACCGCGTTCTGCACCAGCGAGGACACCGCGCCGGCCAGATAGGCATGGAGCGCGAGTCCCAGGGGGACGCCGCATCGCACGGCGGCCAGCACGAAGACGAGGCAGTAGTGCCGAGGCCACGGGCCAGGGCCAGCTTCGGGAAGCGCGGACGGCACCAGTTTGGCCAGTTGGGAGCCCATCGTCAGACTGGCCTTGTGGACCTGGGAGGGCACGACGGCGGCATCGAGGAGCGCGTCCGTCTCGGCCACCGGCATCTCACCGGTGGCCGCCATCCGCATGGCCAGGGCGTCGGTGGTGCACAACTGGGTCTCGAGATAGCCCCGCAACCAGGACTCTACGCCGGCCTCATCCGTCACCGTGCCCGCGGCCAGGTAGGACTCGAGCCCGAAGGAGTGGCTGAACGCGCCGGTCGGCAGGGCCCCGTCCCCCAGCTGGAGGAGGATGGCCAGATGCCCGGGGTCAATGCGTGTGTTCGGCATGGCGGAAAGGCTCGGGCATCACGAGCTCACGGCGGTCATAGGGCACGGCATGGGCGTCCAAGAATGCCTGCACGGTGTGGTCGTACTGGACCACCATCACAGGGCGTCCCCGGATCTCATCCTTCTCGAGGAACTGCGCCTGCAGGTGACGATTGCCGAGCGAGTGGGCGGTGAAGAGGGCCAGGCGGAGATCGGCGGGGGCGATCACCAGGACATCGGTCGGCAGCACGGAGACCACGATCGCTCCGCCCTCGTCCAGCGCCAGGACATCGCCGTTCCGCAGGTCCGGACTGGAGGAGGGCAGCCGCAGGCCGACGTCACGGCCGTGGTCCGTGGTGAGCCGCTGGATCCTCTGCGTCAGGGCGGCGCCCGTCAGGAGCACCGATTCGAGGTGGACCCCCTCCAGCCGGGACCGCTGGTCCGGAGTGGACTCAGTGAGATTGAACAGGACGCTCTCGATGATCATGTGGGCTCCGAAGGTCGGTGGACGTCGAGGTGGGGGCGGGGACTGTGGGTGGGCCGGCGGCCGGGTGGACCCAGAAGGGTGAACAGGCTCAGAACAGGAAGTACCGCTGGGCCATCGGCAGCGTCTCGACGGCCTCGCACGTGACCTCCTGCCCGTCCACGGCAACCCGGTAGGTCTGCGGGTCCACCGTGATCTCGGGGGTCGCGTCGTTCAGAGCCATGTCCTGCTTGCGCACGGATCGGCAGCCGGAGACGCCACGGATGGTCTTCCGCAGGCCCAACCGCTCCGGGACCCCGTCTTCGATGGCGGCTCGGGACAGGAAGGTGATGGAGGAGGCGGACACCGCGGCGCCGTAGGCCGCGAAGGCGGCGCGCAGCAGTTGCGGCTGGGGGGTGGGTATCGAGGCGTTGGGATCTCCCATCACGGAATGCGCGATCTGCCCGCCCTTGATGACCAGGTCCGGTTTGACCCCGAAGAAGGCCGGATCCCACAGGACCAGGTCGGCGAACTTTCCCGCCTCCACGGAGCCGACCGCCTCCGCGATGCCCTGTGCCCGGGCCGGGTTGATCGTGTACTTGGCCACATAGCGCCGGATGCGGAAGTTGTCATTGGCCTCCCGCAAGGGTCCTGCCTCGTCGATCGGACCGCGGCGGTCCTTCATGGCTGAGGCCAGTTGCCACGTGCGCGTAATGACCTCACCCACCCGGCCCATGGCCTGGGAGTCGGAGGACATGATCGAGAAGACGCCCAGGTCATGCAGCACGTCCTCGGCGGCGATGGTCTCGGGTCGGATCCGAGAGTCCGCGAAGGCCACGTCCTCGGGGATGTCAGGGTTGAGGTGGTGGCACACCATGAGCATGTCCAGGTGTTCCTCAGCCGTGTTGCGGGTGAAGGGGATGGTGGGGTTGGTGGAGGCCGGCAGGACGTTGGGGTGTCCCGCGATCGCCATGATGTCCGGGGCGTGCCCGCCGCCGGCGCCCTCGGTGTGGAACGTGTGGATGACCCGGCCGCCGATCGCCGCGACCGTGTCCTCCAGGAATCCGCACTCGTTCAGCGTGTCGGTATGGATGGCCACCTGCACGTCGTACTCGTCGGCCACGGCCAGCGAGGTGTCGATCGAGGCATGGGTCGCGCCCCAGTCCTCGTGGATCTTCAGCCCGATGGCACCGGCCCGGATCTGCTCGGCCAGGGGCTCGGCGGCGCTGGCGTGTCCCTTTCCGAGGAACCCCAGGTTCATGGGGAATCCCTCGGCGGCCTCGAGCATGCGGTGCAGGTGCCACGGGCCCGGGGTGACCGTGGTGGCCTTGGTCCCCTCCGCCGGGCCGGTGCCGCCACCAATCATGGTGGTGATGCCACTGGCCAGCGCGGTGGGGATCTGGTCCGGGGAGATGAAATGGATATGGGTGTCGATCCCCCCGGCGGTGACGATCTTGCGCTCGCCTGCGATGATCTCCGTGGCCGGGCCGATGGTGATGTCCACGCCATCCTGGATGTCCGGGTTGCCGGCTTTGCCGATGGCCTGGATGTGGCCGTCCCGCAGTGCGATGTCCGCCTTGTAGACGCCGGTGTGGTCCACGATCACGGCGTTGGTGATCACGGTGTCCGGCACGCCCTCGTCCCGGGTCGCCCGGCCGTTAAGGCCCATGCCCTCCCGGATGACCTTGCCCCCGCCGAAGACGACCTCCTCGCCGTAGACCGTGAGATCACGTTCGATCTCCAGGAACAACGAGGAATCCGCCAGCCGGATCCTGTCACCGGTGGTGGGCCCGTAGAGGTCCGCGTACTGGCGCCGGGAGATACTCTGGCTCACGCCGTCTCACCGTCCGCTGTGGTGGCTGGGCCGTCGAGAGGGCCGTTGACCAGGCCGCGCAGGCCGTGGACTTCGCGCCGCCCGCCCAGGGGGATGAGGTGGACGGTCCGGGCGTCGCCGGGCTCGAAGCGGGCTGCGGTGCCAGCGGGGATGTCGAGTCGGTGGCCGTGGGCTGCCTCGCGGTCGAACCGTAGGGCCGCATTGACCTCAGCGAAGTGGAAGTGAGAGCCAATCTGCACGGGCCGGTCACCGGTGTTCAGGACGGAGATCTCCACAGCGTCCCACCCCGCGTTGAGGGTGATTGGCTCCTCGGACAGCAGGTATTCACCGGGGATCATGCGCGCTCCCTGATCGGGTCGTGGACGGTGACCAGTTTGGTGCCGTCCGGAAAAGTGGCCTCGACCTGGACGTCGTGGACCATCTCGGCCACGCCCTCCATCACGTCGTCCCGGCTGAGGATGGTCGAGCCGTAGGACATTAGCTCGGCGACGGACCGGCCGTCGCGTGCACCTTCGAGCAGTTCGTACGTGAGTACGGCAACGGCTTCCGGGTAGTTCAGCTTCAACCCGCGAGACTGGCGCCGCCGGGACAGATCCGCGGCCACCACGATCATGAGCTTCTCCTGCTCGCGTTCGGTCAATCTCATGAGGTCAGGCTAGGGCGCGCATATTTCCTGGGCGTTTCGGGACGGCCCGGTGAGCTTCAACATCGCCAACGCGATCTTCGGGGGCGCGGCCCCGCCCCCGTGACGATCTCGAGGGCGCCGCCGTTGGGGCACCGAGGCGCTATGACTCCGGGGCCAGCCAGGATGGGTCCGCGGTATTGGTCAGCACGGCGCCGTGCTGACCGGGGCTCAGGTGCAGGACCCGGTCGCAGACCCCGGCCATGGCCTCGAGCGAGTGTCCCACCAGCAGTACGCCCGAACCCTCGTCCGCAGCGGTGCGGAGCGTGCGCAGGATGAGCGCGGCGGACTCCCCGTCCAGCATGGATATGGGCTCGTCGGCGATGACGGACTGCGGCCGGAGGGCCAGGGCGCGGGCCACGCAGATGCGCTGGAGCTGGCCGCCGGAGACCTGGTGCGGACGCCGGTCCAGGATGGCCGGGTCCAGGCCGAGGGAGTGCAGCAGGGGGGTCGGTTCCACGTCGATCCCGGCCAGCCGGGCCGGCAGCGTGAGGCTCTCGCACAGCCGGTGCCGGGCGGAGACGGCCTGCTGCGGATGCTGGGAGATCCACCCGCAGCGCCGGCGGAGCCCCGGAGGCAGGGACAGCCCGGCGCCTCGGACGGCCTCGCCGTCCACCTCCACCTGGCCCCCGTCCGGTTCATCGAGCAGCGCCAGCACGGAGGCCAGGGAGGATTTCCCGACGCCGGACGGTCCGGTCAGCCCGACCACCTCACCGGCGCGGATGGACAGGTCGGTGGGGGCGAGGATCTCCCGCGAGCCATGGCGGACCGTCACCGCCCGGGCCGCAAGGCGGACCGGGCCCGGTGCCGGGCCCCCGGTCCGCGGGCGGATCCGCGGTGCCGGCCCGAGGACCCCGCCCGGTGGGCCGCTGTCCGCGACGCGGCCTGCGGCGATCCGGGTGACCCGCCCGGCCCAGCGGCGGGCGAAATCGGCATCATGGGACACGACCAGGACGGCGTGCCCGGCGCGTGCGAATCCGGACAGCAGGGCTCCCACCGTGTCGGCGGTCTCCCGGTCAAGACCGGTGGTCGGTTCGTCGGCCAGCAACACCGGTGGGTGGTTGACCATGGCGGCGAGCAGGCTCAGCCGGCCCAGTTGTCCGCCCGAGAACCGGTGCGGGTGGTTGCCGAGCGTCGCGGGGTCGAGCCCGGCGGCGGCCGCCAGATCGTCGAGGTGCCCGGACGGGGGCCCGGATTGGTGCGGGTGGGCGAAGCCGAAACCGGAGACGGAGCCCCGTGGACCGTGCTGGGCGTGCTGGGCTTGGCGAAGCTGGGCCAGCACGGTCATGGTCGGGGTGAAAGCGCCGCCGGACCCCTGGCGGGAGGTGCCGATCAACCGGCCGGAAACCCGCCGCCGGAATGCCCGCGCCGGGAGGGTGAGCAGATCGATCTCCTGCTGCCCGGTGAGCAGCCGGGCGTCGCCATCGACGGAGGCGCCGCTGCGGAGGGTTCCGGACAGGGCTGCGACGACGGTCGACTTGCCCGCCCCGCTGGGACCGAAGAGCACGTGCAGCTCGCCGGGGACGATGTCGAGGTCCACCCCGTGGAGGACCGGCCCCGCTCCGAGGTCCACCGTGAGCCCACGGACGCTGACGGCCGCCTGACCGTGCGCGTGGGGTATGGAGCCGCCCTGTCTGCCGGTCATGAACGTCCAGCGGGTGAGCGCAAGAGCCCGGCCAGGCACACGGTCACGAGGACCAGCAGGCCGGCGGGGACGGCGATGGACCACCAGGCACCCGAGAGCAGGGCCTCCTGGCCGAGCTGGAGTAGTGATCCCAGGGAGGGCTGGTGGGGCGGCAGGCCCAGGCCGATGAAGGTCAGCGTGGACTCGTGCCAGACGGCGTGAGGGACCAGGAGGCCGGCCGCCACCCCGAGCTGGCCGCCGAGCCGGGGCAGGCCGAGGTGCCGGACCAGCTGGAGGCGGGTGAACCCCTGGGAGACGGCGGCGCGGACATGGTCCTGGGCGCGTAGGGTCAAGATCTCTGAGCGCACCAGCCGCGCGGTCTGGGTCCAGTGGGTGACCGCGACGACCATCACGATCGCCAGGAGCGAGCCACGGAAGAAGGAGGCCACCACGATCCCCAGCAACAGGTGGGGGACCGCGTTGAGGGCGTCCACTCCGCGCATGCACCAGCGGTCGAACCGGCCGCCCACCATCGCGCACGTGGCCCCGGCCGCGGTGCCGATCACCACGGCACCTGCCGCGCCGGCGATGGCGGCGATCAGCGAGACGCGCAGGCCGGCGGCTGAGCGGCTGAAGAGGTCCCGGCCGGCGACGTCGGTGCCGAAGGGATGGGCCGGCGACGGCCCCTGTGCTCCGGTGCTGTAGTCCACCAGGAACGGATCGACGGTGAAGAGTATCGGGACGAGCACGGCGTAGGCCACCAGGGCCGCCAGCACTGTGGCGCAGAGGATCCGCACGGCACGGCCAGGCGTGGCGTCATGCGCGCCCCGGGACGGGCGGAACTGCCGGGACGGCCGGGACTGCCGAGACGGCAGGGGGCGCCGGGCAGGTGGGGGTGCTTCCGGTGCCCGTCTTCCGGCGGTCAGGGTGGTGTGGGTCCGGAGCGTCTCAGAGTTCACGGGGGTCGGTCCTCGGGTCCAGGGCCACGAGGGCCACATCCGCCAGCAGCCCGCCGAGGAGGGAGGCGGCCGTCAGGAGGACGCCGACGGTGGCCAGCAGGGCCAGGTCCTGGGCCAGGGCGGCCTCGACGAGCGCCTGGCCCAGCCCCGGCCAGGAGAGGACCAGTTCCACGACGGCGGCTCCCGCCACGATCTCGGGCAGTCGCGTCCCCGCGATGGCCACCACGGGGATCGCGGCGGCCGGCAGTGCGTGACGGGCCACGATGGTGGGCTCGGACAGGCCGCGAACTCGCGCGGCCTCGACGGCCGGTCCGTTCAGCTGGGCACGCAGGGCCTCGTGCAGGTGCAGGCTCATCCACGGCACCTGGGACACGGCGACGGCGGCGGTCGGCAGCACCATGTGCGTGGCCACCTGCCCCGCGGTGAGGTCCGCGCCGGGGTTGGTCAGCCCGCCCGCCGGCAGCCAGCCGAGGCCGATCGCGAACACCGCCATCAGGCCGAGGGACACGAGGAAGGAGGGGAGCGCCGTGACCGCCCACAGTCCGCCCACCACGGTGCGGGACACCGGGTGGTGGGGTGTCAGGGCCACCCCCAGGGCCAGCACAACGCTGAGCACCGCGGCGGACAGCACGCCTGTTGCCATGATCAGGACGGTCCAGGGCAGCCGGGCGGCCACGATCTCGGCGACCGGGGCACGGTAGGCCGTGGACCATCCCGGGTCCCCGGTGAGGGTGGAACCGGCCCAGGCGAGCCACGATTCCAGCCAGGTGCCGTGGCCGAGGAGCTCTTCGACGTTATCCCGGGAGGAAGCCGGGGTGAACTCTCCGCGGGCCCCGAGGAAGCCCGTCGTGGCGTCGGCCGGGGAGAGGGCCGCGAGCGCGAAGATGCCGAGGGAGATGACCGCCAGCAGGGGGACGGTCCAGGCCAGGCGCCGCCCGACGAGCACCCCGACGAGCCTGCCGCGCCGGTTCCGCGTGGCCCGCACCGCACCTTGGGAGGCGCCCGGGGATGCGAGAGGCGGGCCGACCGCCCGCTCGGGCGCCGGCGTCATGCTCACGGCCGGGTCCAGGACTCGACGTTCCACCATGGACCCCACGCCACGCCGTGCTCGTGGGGTTCGACGACCGGGGCCAGGCCGTCCCAGCGGTCCAGGCCCTGGGCCACATAGGTGTGCTCCAGCGCGATGAGGGAGACCATGGGAGGGTTCTGGACCAGCCGGGTCTGCAGCTCGCGGTAGAGACCGGCGCGGATCTGCGGATCGGCCTCCTCGCGGGCCTCGGCCAGCAGCCGGTCGACCTGTTCGTCGGCGTATCCGGAGGGGTTCGAATAGGGGTCGTCCGGGTCGTACTCGGCGAAGTCTGAGCTGACCTGGCGGTAGACCTGGGTGTCGGCGTCATAGGGCAGGTCTCCGCCGCCGAGGACAAAGGCCTTGTCCGCCATGGATGCCGCGGCCTGCGGCCGGTCGACGCCCTCCAGCTCAACCCGGATGCCCAGCTCGGACAGGTCCGAGGCGAAGGCTTGGGCCAGGTCCCGGCGCAGCGTGTCCTCGGCGAAGTACATCAGGGAGAAGGAGAACTGCCGGCCGTCCTTCTCCCGCACCCCGTCCACGGTGAGGGTCCAGCCCGCCCCGTCCAGAAGCTCGGCGGCACGGGCCGGGTCATGGTCGAACCGTGCGGAGCGCTCGTAGGAGTCTCCCTGGGCCGGGGTCATCGGCGTGGCCAGCGGCCGGCCGTGGCCCTGGAGAATGCCGTCGATCATCGCCTGCCGGTCGGTGGCCAAGTTCACGGCCGTCCGGACCTGCGGGTCCTGGAAGAAGGGCAGCGACTGCGGCAGGGAGATGCCGCGGAAGTCCCCCGAGGGGTTGGTGACGAGTTCCAGGTCGTTGACGCCGTCCAGGGCCGTGGCCAGCCGGGGGGAGAGTTGGGCGCCGTCGAACTCGCCGCTGCGCAGGCGCTGGGCGCGGGCGTTCTCGTCCGGAACGAAGGCGATATCGATGCGCTCGACTTCCGGATCCCCGGCCCACCAGTCGTCGCGCGAGGCCAGGGCCATTGACTCCCCGCGGCGCCAGTCCTCCAGCACGTAGGGGCCGGTGCCGACCGGCTCGGCGGCCAGCGAGGAGTGGAGCACCGAGTCGCCGAGCGCCTGAGAGGCCGGGATCCCGAGGGTCAGCCGGGCGGGAAGCCCCGCATAGGAGTGGCTCAGCTTGAACTCGACCGTGTGCTCGCCGAGCGCCGTGACAGCATCGACCATGGCGTAGTCGGCCGCCATCCAGGACCCCATCGCAGGATCACGGACGGCATCATAGGCGGCAAGGATGTCTTCGGCGGTGAGGTCCGAACCGTCCGAGAAAGTGACGTCCTGACGCAGCTGGACCGTCCACGTGGTCAGGTCCTCGTCCGGGGTGGGCATCTGCGCGGCGAGCCCCGGCTCCAGGGCGCCGTTCTCCCCCACATTGACGAGGCCGTCGTAGAACTTGGTGGTGATGCCCAGTGGGTGGTCGAGAGGATGGAGGCTCGTGTACTCGGTGGATTCGGCCAGCCGCAGTCCCGTGCCGCTCTCGGCGGTGGTGGCGGTCCCGCCGGTCGAGCACGAGGTCAAGGCCACGGCGACGGCCAGCGCGAGGACGAACGACGACGTACGACGGCGCCGGGCGCGGTGGGGCACGGTTCTCATCCCGGGACGGTGACTGGTGCGGTAGACGGGAGGACCCGGTTCACAGGGCCAGGGCCTCGCGGACACTGTCTCGGGCGGCGAGGCCGCCGTCGCCTTGGTGGGTGGCGCGGCCTGCTGCCAGCACCGTGTAGTTCTGGGCGACGCGGATGGCGAAACCGACGTGCTGTTCGACCAGGAGGATGCTCATGCCGTCGGCGGCGAGGGACTCGACGGCCTGCTCGATCTCCAGGACCACGGAGGGCTGGATTCCCTCGGTGGGCTCGTCCAGCAACAGCAGCCGCGGTTTCGTGATGAGGGCCCGGGCGATGGCGAGTTGTTGGCGCTGGCCACCGGAGAGCAGTCCGGCCTGCCGGTCGAGCACGGCCTGCAGGGCGGGGAACCGGTCCAGCGCCTCCTGGACGGCTGCGCGGCGCCGTGAGCGGGGCTGGCCGTCGGCCACGACCTGGAGGTTCTCCAGGGCGGAGAGCTGCTCGAACGATCGTTGGCCCTGGGGGACGTAGGCCAGTCCGGCGTGGACCCGGCGGTGGGAAGCGTGCCGGGTGATGTCCTCACCGTCCAGGCGGATGGTCCCGGCGCTCGGGCGCAGGAGGCCGATGGCCGCCTTGAGCAGGGTGGTCTTGCCGGCTCCGTTGTGCCCCAGGACGGCGGCGACACCGTGCTCTGCACACCCGAGGCTCACGTCCCGCAGCACGGTGGTGCGGTCGTAGCCGACGGTCAGGTTCTCGATCTCGAGCATCATGCTGTCTGGTTCCCTTCGGCCTCTGCGTCCGGCCCGCTTCCCAGGTACACCTGTTGGACCCGAGGGTCCGAAGTCACGGCGTCCACCGAACCGGCGGACAGGACCTTTCCCTGGTGCAGGACGGTCACCTCGGAGGCGAACTGGCGCATGAAGTCCATGTCATGCTCCACCACGATCACGGTGCGTTCCCGCTTGAGCCGGTGCAACAGCTCGCCGGTGGCCTGCCGTTCGTCGTGGCTCATGCCGGCCACCGGCTCGTCCAGCAGCAGCACCTTGGCCCGCTGGACCAGGAGCATGGCGATCTCGACCCACTGCTTCTGCCCGTGCGAGAGGATGCCGGCGGGACGGTCGATGACATGTCCGAGCCCCGTGTCCTCCAGCGCCTCGTCGATGGCGGGGTCGATCCGGCTGCGGGCACCGAGCAACGACCATCGGGAGCGGTGCATGCCGGCGGCGATGTCCAGGTTCTGCAGGACGGTGAGGTTCTCGAACAGGGTGGCGGTCTGGAAGGTGCGGCCGATTCCCTGGCGGGCAAGCTTCCGGACGGGGATGCCCAGCACTTCTTGTCCGTCGAGCCGGACGGAGCCCGTGGCCTTGGACAGGCCCGTGATGGCGTCCACGCAGGTGGTCTTGCCGGCGCCGTTGGGGCCGATGAGGAAGTGGACCGTGTCCGGGGCGAAGTCGAGGTCGACCCCGTCGACTGCGGTGAAGGGCCCGAAGCGGACGGTCAGGTCTCGGACGGCCAATCCGGTGTTCCCGGCTGGGGTGGTCAGTGGAGTCTGATCCGCTACGGCTGTGGGCCTGCTGTCGATGTCGGTGACACTCATGTCAGGGTTCCCTTCGGGGCGGGTACGTGCGCTGGTTCGGCCGGGTCGGTTCCGGGATCCGGGGTGGAGCCCTTGCCGGAGTCGGCCCGGTGGCGGCGGAATCGTTGGCCGAGTGAGGCGACTCCGCCGGGAAGCAGAACGATGACCAGGATGAGGAGCAACCCTTGGAAGTAGCTCCATCCGGAGGGGAAGGCTTGCGCGAGCGACGACTCGGCCCAGGCGACCGCCAGGGCGCCGAGGACGGGACCGAACAGCGAACCGCGTCCGCCGACGGCCACGCCGATCACGAAGGCGATGGAGGGCGCGACCCCGATCGAGGTGGGCGAGATGATCCCGACGATCGGCACGAACAACGCCCCGCCGACGCTGGCCATCATGGCGGCGGCCACGTAGGCGATGGTCTTGACGCCCGCGGGATCGTAGCCCAGGAACCGGACGCGCTCCTCACCGTCCCGGGTGGCCACCAGCAGTTCGCCGAACCGGCTGCGCATCGTCCAGTAGGCCAGCGCGACCATGGCCACGAGCACCCCACAGGCCAGCAGGTAGATGAACTGCTGATTGAGCGGATCGGCCAGGGAGAGGCCGAAGAATGACTGGAACCCGCTGAGGCCGTTGGACCCGCCCAGGGTGTCCTGCTGGCCGATCAGCAGCACCGCGACTGCGGCGACGAGGGCCTGGTTCAGGATGGCGAAGTAGGCACCCTTGACCTTGCGCTTGAACAGCGAGAAGCCCAGCAGGCCCGCCACCAGGGCAGGCAGCAGCACGATGGCCAGGACGGTGACCGTCCCGCTGCGGAACGGCTCCCAGAACCACGGCAACTCCCCGTTGCCCGAGAGCACCATGAAGGACGGCAGGGCGTCCGGGCCCCGCAGGGCGGCGTCGGAGAGCAGCATGTGCATCGCCATGACGTAGGCCCCGATGCCGAAGAAGGCGCCCTGACCCATGGTGAGCATGCCACCGCGGCCCCAGGCCAGGCCGATGCCGACCGCCACGATGGCCAGGCACACGAACCTGCCGATCTGGTTGACCTGGAAGGTGCCGAAGAACATCGGCACCAGGACCATCAGGGCGATGGCGAGTACCGCCATGCCGCCATAGGCGAGCCCCCGGCGGGGCACCCCCGCTACCGGACCCGCCGGACGGCCCCGTCCGGCGTCGCCCACTCGGGCCTCGTCCGGTCCGGCGGCGGACGGGTCTCCGCGCTCTGTGCTGGTGAGGCTCATGCCAGGCTCCTTGTCTTGACGGCGAACAGCCCTTGCGGGCGCAGTTGCAGGAACGCGACCACGATGACCAGGACGAAGAACTTCGCCAGGCTGGCGGAGGTCGAATACTCGATGAGTGCCTGCAGCACGCCCAGGGTGAAGGCCGCGATGACCGCACCCTTGATCTTGCCGATGCCGCCGGCGACCACCACCAGGAAAGCGTCCACGATGTAGCTGGTGCCGATGGTCGGGCCGGTCGAGCCGATCAGGGTGACGGCCACCCCGGCCACCCCGGCCAGTCCCGAGCCGAGGAAGAACGTCATCCGGTCCATGCGCCGGCTCGAAATACCGCTGGTCTCGGCCAGGTCTCGGTTGAGGACCGTGGCACGGATCTGGCGGCCGGCCGGCGACTTGGCCATGAACAGGACCACGGCCCCGACGACGGCGATGGACAGCACCAGGATGAACAGTCTGGAGTAGGGCACCACAGCCCCGAACACCTGCAGGTTGCCCTGCAGCCAGCCGGGGACCGCCACATCGACGGCCTGGGCGCCGAAGACGTCGCGGGCCACCTGCTGCAGGACCAGACCCACCCCGAAGGTTGCCAGCAGCGTGTCCAGAGGACGGCGGTACAGGTGCCGGATGAGGAATTGCTCGATGATCAGGCCGAGCGCGCCGGCCACCACGAACGCCGCAGGAATGGCGAACAGCAGGGAGAGCCCCGCGTCCACGAGGATCCGCTGGACCACGTAGGTGGTGTACGCGCCGACCATGATGAACTCGCCATGGGCCATGTTGATCACGCCCATCTGGCCGAAGGTGAGCGAGAGCCCTACCGCGACCAACAACAGGACGGATCCGATGCTGACGCCTGCCACGAGCTGAGAGATGAGGATGTCCATGAGTCTCCTGTCCGGTAGCCCCCGGCCCAGGCCGGGGGCTACCTCGGCTCAGCTGTCAGAACCGGTATCCAACGAGGAGGCCAGGGAGGAGGCCCAGTCGTAGCCCTCCAGGAACGGATCCGGTTCGACGGCCTCGTCCGTCTCCCACACGATGTCAATCAAGCCGTCCTCAGTGACCTGCCCGATCCGCGGGGTCTTCACCAGATGCTGGTTGTCCGGATCGTAGGAGACGGTGCCCTCGGGCGCCTCGAAGTCCACCTCGCCGGCAGCCGCACGGACGTCGTCGGTGGCGAAGGACTCCGCCTCTTCCACCATCGCCTTCCACAGATACAGGCTGGTATAGGCGGCCTCCATGGGATCGGAGGTCACGCGACCCTCTCCCTGATTCTCCTTGAATCGCTCCACGAAGGCCTCGTTCTCCGGGGTGTCCAGCGTCTGGTAATAGTTCCAGGCCGTGAACTGGCCCTCGACGTTCTCGGCGCCGATGCCCTCGATCTCCTCCTCCGCGATGGACACGGACATCACCGGCATGGTCTCGGCCTCCAGCCCCACGCTGTTGTACTGCCGGAAGAAGGCCACATTGGAGTCGCCGTTGAGCGTGTTGAACACGGCGTCCGCCCCGGAGGCCTGGACTCCGTTGACGATAGTGGTGAAGTCGGTGGAGCCCAGCGGCGTGTAGTCCTCGCCGAGGATCTCGATGCCGTGCTCCTCGGCGTAGGCCTTGATGATGGCATTGGCAGTCCGAGGGAAGACATAGTCGCTGCCCACCAGGTAAAGGGACTCGATGTCCTGCTCCTCGGCCAGATAATCCAGCGCGGGAATGATCTGCTGGTTGGTGGTGGCCCCCGAGTAGAAGATGTTCTCCGAGGACTCCATGCCCTCGTACTGCACGGGATAGAACAGCAGGGAATCGTTGGCCTCGAAGACGGGGAGCATGGCCTTGCGGGAGGCGGAGGTCCAGCCGCCGAAGACTGCGGCCACACATTCCTGCTGGATCAGCCGCTCAGAGCGTTCGGCGAAGATGGTCGGCTCGGAGGCCCCGTCCTCGGACACGACCTCGATCTGCTTGCCCAGGATGCCGCCGTCCTCGTTGATCTCCTCGGCGGCCATGGACAACGACTGGAAGACAGTGGTCTCGCTGATGGCCATGGTGCCGGAGAGAGAGTTGATGAACCCGACCTTGATGGAGTCCCCGCTGGTGTCCACGCAGCTGGTGCTCGATGAGTCCGCCGAGGTGGAGGAGCCCCCGGCTGCCGTCTCGCCGGCGCGGGCCCCGCACGCGGTGACAGCCAGTGCGAGAACCGCCAGTGTGGCTGGTACGGCGGCAATCCGGCGTCGGCGCCGCCGCCAGTCTCGTGGCGAACGGGAGGTGGGGGACGGCAGGCTCACGGGGACTCCTCGAGTGATGGGTGCGATCACGGAGGGAGAGGCCTGACCCTGGAGGGCAGACGGTCTCCATTCCGTGCACCTCACGGTAGGAACACCGCGTTTCGTTTCTGTTTCGAAAACGTGCGGCGAGCGTTAAGTCCCCGAGGTGCCCAGCTGGGCCCGGAGGTGTCATTGGGATCTCAGCCGGGTCATTCGCTCCGGAGGTGACGTAGGGTCGGCCCGTGGACACCGCCGAGTTGCACCGACGCCTGACCGCCCGGGCAGAGACCCTGCCGTTCGCGCTGCACTACGCCGTGGAGCCGTTGCATCCTCGACCGGACGCCCCTGCGGGTCCGAACACCCGTGGTGTCCCCCTCACCCGCATCACCCGGGGTGCCGACATGGTGGTCCCGTCCTTCTCCACGCGCAAGGTCAGCATCCTCTGCGCCACCCTCGCGCTCGCCCGAGCCGGCCGACTGGACCTCGAGCAGCGGCACACGATCACCGAGGCGCACCGCGACGGCGTGCAGGCCGGCATCATGCGCACCCTCAGCGCCGGGATCGACCTGACGCTGGCGGACTGCCTGACGCAGATGATGTGCACCTCGGACAACATCTGCACCCAGTTGGTCTTCGAGGCCCTCGCCACGGGGTTACGACCACGATCCTCGGTGGGTCCATCGGGGATTCTCGACGACGGGCGTGCTCGTAACTCGGAGGGCGAGCGACAGGAGGCCTTGCAGTACGTCAACGACTACTGCGCCTGGGCTGGGATGCGATCGACCCTCCACCGGGAGGTCTTCCCGCGCACCGGCGGCCTCGCCTGGCACCACCCGATCGACGGGCTCACCGTCACGACGGCCGCCGACCAGGCCCGCCTGCTCGCGTTGATCGGCTCCGGCGCCGGTGAGGGGTCAGCCTCCGTCAGCGCCGCCGCCCGACTCCAGCTCCTCCCCGACGACTGCCGCCGGATCATCGGTCTCATGAAGGGCATCTACACCCCGCGCCTCGGAGCGGCGACCACGCGTATCAGTTTTGCGGAGAAGAACGGCCGCGGCCTGCGGTCGCTGTCCCAGGTGGGGCTCGCACTGGACGCACAGGGGGCGCCGCTGGCCGCCGTCGCCGTCTACGCCGAGACCATCCCCACCGCCCTGCCGAACGGGGTGCCGGGCCGCAACGCCGTCTTCACGGCCTTCGCCGAGATCGGCCGCGCGATCGAGGACTGGGCTATGCCCGTGGTCATTGCGTGAGCTGGCTGCCAGCCGTGCGTGCCCTGCCCCTCGGTGACATCCCGGCGGCGTACCCGCAGTTGCGCTTCGCCGTCCGGTTCGCGGACGGCCGGTACCTGGAGCACGACGCCGGCCCGCCCCATCCGCTGGCCGGTACCGGCAAACTGTGGCTGGCCTGCGTGGTGGACGCCGTGGCCGGGCGGGACCCCGGGCTGCCGGGCACGACGCTCACGGTGACCGACCGGCACCGCCACGCCGCCCGAACGGGCACCCTCCGCCTGATGTCGGGCGACCTGCGACTGAGCGTGGAGGACGCCATGGGGCTGATCCTCGGCACCGGCGACGGTGCCTGCGTGCTCGCCCTGCTGGAGCTGCTGGCCGCCCGGGGAGTGGTGGTGCTCGCCGAGGCCCGCGCCGTGGCGGCCGACCTCGGACGGGGCGCGACCGTGTTCACCGGGGTCGAGTCGGACGGTGGCGCGGGTTCGTCGAATGCGGTGAGCTGGGGCGAGGGGATGCTCGGGCAGACCAACCCCGCGGACCTGTGCGCCCTGCTGTCCGGTCCCGTGGCCCGGTCCGAGCGGATGCTGGGCTGGATGCGGCGGACCGTGGAGCCGGCCGGCCTGGCCGGCGGGCTGCCGGGCTTCGGTCCCCGCACCGTGCCGCATCAGACCATCGCCGGTGGGGAACTGCTTCCCACTGCCGGGGCAGGCGGAGCGGACGGCGAGGCCGGGGCACCCGGCTGCGCCTCCGTGCTCGTGCTGCCGGCCGGCGTCGTGGCGGCCTACCATCCGTCCCCCCAAGACGGTCGGCGGGCGTCCGGGCTGGAGTTCTCCGCCGCGCTGGGAACCCTGGGTCTGGCCGTCTGGAGGCGCAACACAGAGTTAACGGCAGGGTAACCACGGCGGGTTTCCTGCGGGGCAAACTGTTGAATCACAGTCACCTCGATGGAAGGTCGCACCAGTGGAAGCAACCGATCTCGCCTGGCTCCTCGCAGCCTTTGCCCTCGTCCTGTTGATGTTCCCCGGCCTCGCCCTGTTCTACGGCGGGATGCTCGGATCGCGTCACACCCTCAACATGATCATGATGGTCATGGGCGCCCTGGCCGTCACCGCCGTCTTCTACGTGGTCATCGGCCACGGGCTGGTCCTCGGCGACTCGATCGGCGGGTTCATCGGCAACCCCGTCGAAATGCTCGGCTTCGAATCGCTCATGACGGACGACGGCTCCGGCTCCACCTTCTGGGGCGCGTTCTACGTCCTCTTCGCGGGCATCTCCATCGCCATCGTCGCCTCCGGTGCGGCGGGGCGCATGAAGTTCGGTGCCTGGCTGGGCTTCGCGGCCCTCTGGCTGCTGCTGGTCTACAGCCCCATCGCCCACTGGGTCTTCGCCTTCGACGACGAGGAGGCCGGCGTCACCGGTGGCTGGCTGCGCAACGTGGTCCAGCTGCACGACTTCGCCGGCGGCACTGCCGTCCATATGAACGCGGGGATGGCCGCCCTGGCCCTGGCCCTGGTCCTCGGCAAGCGCAAGGCCTTCCCCGGCCGGCCGCACAACCTGCCCCTGGCCGTCCTGGGCGCAGGCCTGCTGTGGGTCGGCTGGATCGGGTTCAATGGCGGCACCGCCGGCGGCGCGAGTTTCCTGGCCGAATATGTGGTCCTCGCCACCCTGCTGGCCGGCTGCACCGGCATGCTCGGCTTCGTCATCGTGGAGAAGTTCCGCGAGGGGCGAACCACCACCCTGGGCATGATCACCGGCCTGGTGGCCGGCCTGGTCGGCATCACCCCCTCCGCGGACGCCGTCAGCCCGATCGGCGCCCTCCTGGTCGGCCTGTTCACCGGCGCGGCGGTCAGCTGGCTCATGACCCTGCTGCCCAAGCTGAAGATCGACGAACCCCTGGACGCCTTCATGGTGCACGGCATGGGCGGGATCGTCGGCACCCTGTGCGTGGTGCTCTTCGGTGCGGCGGCCGCCCCGGCCGGTATCACCGGCGTGCTGTTCGGCGGCGACTGGGACATCCTGTGGCGCGAACTCGTCGCCATCGTCGCCACCTGCCTCTACTCCTTCGTGGTCACCTTCGTGATCGCCAAGGCCATGGACAAGGTGATCGGACTGCGCGTGGACGAGGAGATCGAGTTCGCCGGACTGGACACGTCACTGCACGCAGAATCCGCCTACCACCTCAGCCGCAACTGACCGGCCCAGCCCCGATCCGAAAGGCACTCGACCATGAACCTGATCACCGCCATCATCCAGCCGGCCAAGCTCGGCGATGTCAAGGAGTCCCTGGCCGAGTTCGGCCTGACCGGACTGACCGTCACCGAGGTCGCCGGACACGGGGCTCAGGGCGGCAGTACCGAGTACTACCGCGGCACGGCTTACCGGGTGGACTTTCTGCCCAAGATCAAGGTCGAACTCGTGGTTGACGCGGAGCAGCTCGAGTCCGCCTTGGACGCCATCCGATCCGCCGCGCGCACTGGGGAGATCGGTGACGGCAAGCTCTGGGTCACCGCACTCGCCCACGTCGAGAGGCTCCGGACGGGGGAGAAGGGGCCGGCCGCCGTCGCTCAGGTCACGGTCTGACGAGGACATTCCTTCCGCGCCCGGGCCACGTTGCCCGCGATTTACGCGGCTGAAATCACCCCGCAGTACGGGGAACTAGGTTGTTGAACACAAGGAAACTTAATCTCTTAGGAGTAACCATGGAACAGCAGCTACTCGGCAGCATGACCCGCGCAGGGGCCATCCACAAGGTCGAAGGTGCCCAGCAGATCATTCCATCCATGAACGAACCGGGCGTGAACGCCTTCATCGGGGATGCCTACGCCAACCCGGAGGGCTCGCAGATGTGCAGCGGATTCTTCGAGCTCAAGGCCGGCGAGCCGCTGGTCTACGAGTACACCTATGACGAGATGAAGTTCGTGGTCACCGGACAGTTCAGGCTGACGGACCTGTCCACGGGGGAACGGCTCGTGGCCGATGCCGGGTCCATCCTGTTCTTCCCGAAAGGGACCAACGTGAAGTTCGAGACGGACGACTACGCCCTCGGGTTCTTCACCGGGGACCGCGACTTCTCGGCCTGAGTCTCCGCCATGACTGCAACGACGGTTGAGAAGGGAACGGCGGCACCGGAGCGGGAAGGCGTTCGAGTGCGTTGGCGGATCGCCCTGTCCTTCTCGGAAGAGGACCGCACCCGGCTGGTCGAGCATCTCGGGCCGGAGATGGACAGGACCATGTACGCCGAATACGTGGCCAGGGAGTACGGCCGGGACCAGGCCGCCTGGCTCGAGAATCACCTCCGATCCGCCTTCGTCGGGACCCGTCTGGTCCTGTCCGGACCGAGTACGGCGGTCCGCGCCGCTCAGAGGGACGCCCTGGAGGCGGGCCTGATCGGCGAGGAGATCGAGCTACTGGAGCGGCCGGACACCGAGAAACGGGTCTACTGCCCGCACTGCCGGTGCACGACGACGGCCGCGGCCTCGGCCTCGATGGTCCAGTGCAGCGGGTGCCGGCTGGTGCTCGAGGTGTTCGAGCACTTCTCCCGCGGCCTCAGTGCCTACCTGGGGGCCGTGGCCGGCGCCGAAGACGTGGCAGCGCGGACCGGGCAGGCGGCAGCATGACGAGCGAGGTCCTCACCGCCTACCGGCGGCCCCTGCCGTTGCGGCGGGGACTGGAGCTGGTGGTCCGGGAAGTCCGCACCGAATCCCTTGGGGTGTGCTCGGTGGTCCTGGAGCGGGAGAGCAGGGGACCGCTCCCCGAGTACGTGCCGGGAAGCCACGTCTTGGTCGAGTGTGCGGCACCCACCGGCACCACGGTCAACGCCTACTCGCTGACCGGCAGTGGCAACTCCCCGGTCGACTACGCCATTTCCGTCCAGTTCCGCGCGGGCGGCACTGGGGGATCGGCCTTCATCCACGGTCTGGTCCCCGGGGACCGCGTCCAGGTCTCGCTGCCGCGCAACGGCTTCGCCCCGACCGCCACGGCCACCCACCATGTGCTGGTCGCCGGGGGCATCGGGATCACCCCGGTGCTCTCGCACGCGGAGGCCGCCGTGCGGTGGGGCCGGCCCTTCACCGTCTTGTTCGGCTACCGGGACGGTTCCGCGCCCCATCTGGAGCGGATGCGGAGACTCTGCGGGGAACGGCTGGTCGAGTGCGTCGGACGGGAGGCCCTCGCCCGGCAGCTGACCGAGAGTCTGCGGCGCCAGCCCATGGGCACCCACCTCTATGTCTGCGGCAGCGGCTCGCTCACCGACGCCACCCTGCAGACCGCCCGAGACTTCGGCTGGCCCGAGGGCCGGCTGCACCACGAGGTCTTCGACACCGTGGCCCTCGACCCGGGGGAACCCTTCACGGTGCGGCTGGCACGCTCGGGTGGCGAGCTTCCGGTGCCGTCCGGAGTCTCCCTGCTGGAGGCGCTGGAAGTCGAGGGCATCGGCGTGCCGAACCTGTGCCGCCAAGGCGTGTGCGGCGAATGCCGGCTGTCCGTGACAGCGGGAACGCCCGTGCACCGGGACAGCTTCCTCTCCCCGGCCGAGAAGTCCTCGAACACCTGCCTCATGCCGTGCGTGTCGCGCTCGGAGGGGCCCATCCTGGAGGTTGACCTGTGAGTATCGACGCGCCGTCCCACCTGGACCTGCCGGAGCATGTCCGCCGTTTCCCCTTCCCCTTCCCCCATGACCGGTACATGTACAGCGTCAACGTGGAACCGGGGAGGAATCCGAGCCAGACGGCCGCCGGGAGGTGGGGAGAGCGCATCCTTGAGGTGGACGGCTTCTACCTCCAGGACCTGGAGGCGCGGGCTGCCGTCCTGGACCGGGATCCGAGCCGGGCCGCCCAGATGTCGCACATGCGCCCCGGTGTGTGGGGCGCACTGCATCTGGTGCTGACCGAACTGGCCGCGACCTACCCGGAGTGGATGGCCTACGAGCGGCACGGTGACCGGTGCCGGTGGACCAATCGGCTCCAGCAGCTCCAGACCGACTTCATCGTCGGGGCGGACTACTCACTTCCCGAGGGCCCGCTGCGTTTCCTGTCCACCCAGGTGCAGGACGACTTCGCCCTGCTCAATCTCCGGGAGGGCGCCCTCTGGCTGGATGCCGGGGTCGTCACCTTCGCCGCCGACTGGTCCATGGGATTCGACGTGGGTCTGCCGTTCAGCGAAATCCACGGGCCGGTGCCGCGGGCCGCGGACCTGGGGGTCATCGACCGGGCGGAGCAATTCCTGCTGAACCTCCAACCCGGCGACCCCTACCGCCGGACCAACTGGACCATGACCGTGGACCGCCGAATGGACACCTCCACCGAGTCCTACCCGGAATGGGCCCAGGACCGCAGCCTCGTGGCGACCGACCCGGCACTGCCGGACCGGCTGCACCTACGCGTCGAGGTCCAGCACCTCATCAAGGTCCCGACAACGGGCGATCTGCTGTTCCTGGTCCGCACCCACCTGCTGTCCCTGCGTGAGCTGGCCGCCGTGCCCGCCTGGGGTCGCCGCCTCGCCGAGGTGTTGCGCACCCTGCCCGAAGACCTCGCCGACTACAAGGGGATCGCCCGTTACCGTGATGCCGCCGCCCGCTGGCTCCAGGAGGCCGATGCCGCATGAAGACCCCCACCACCGCCGAAGGCCGAACCGCGTCAGACGCCTCGACCGGCTATTCGAACTCCGCCTCCGCGGACCTCGGTGCAGCCCGCACCGTCCTGTCCTTGATGCGTTCCATCGAGGATATCGGCCGAGACCGGGCCCGCGGGGGCTATTCCCGTCCCGTCTACGGCTCGGCGGAACTGGAGCTGCGCAGTTGGTTCCTGGAAGCCGCCGCCCAGCGGGACCTGGATGTGGAGACAGACCGCAACGGGATCATGTGGGCCTGGTGGTATGCGCCTGGGAAGCAGCGGCGTGACGCCGTGGTCACCGGCTCCCATCTGGACTCGGTCCCCGGAGGCGGGGCCTACGACGGTCCGCTCGGGGTCGCCTCGTCCCTCGC